>JBGSTX010000074.1:0-70089 GCA_041736305.1 Oligoflexus sp.
AACCTATTTAGATCAATTGTTTCCGGCCCCAGCGGTAGGGCTTTGTCGATAGTGTTCACTCGCTCCTCACAGGATTCTAAGCTCGGCCTTCAATGCACCGGATGCATGGATAGTTTGCAATATACTTACCAAATCGCCAGCCTTTACTCCCATTTGATTCAAGCTCCTTACGAATTCTGCTATCGTCGGCCCCTGCAATGGGAGGACGCTTTGCTCTTTTACCCCTTTGCCCGTGCCGACTGCAATACTCAGCCCGTTATGAGACACAACCACTTCTTGGATACGGACTTCGCCACCCATCACAATCGTGCCGGTCTTTTCGTTGATGATCACAACCGCTTTCTGATCAGGAAGTACAGTAAGGCCCTCTAATTCCGCAATAAATCTTGTGACGTTCCCGGCATAATCATCCGGTAGGCGGACTTTTATATGCGAGGCATCGGCAGCCTCCGCAAGAATTTGCCTAAAGTGTTGGTTGATGGCCTGCGCCACCCTATCGCTCGTCGTGAAATCAGCCGACCTTAGGCTGATATCAATAAGCCCGTCCCGAAGCAATTCAGCAGTAGAGCCTCGTTCTACATATGCTGCGTTTGGCAGAAAAGCGCTAGTTAATGCTTTGGCTGCTTCTGCTCCCGCCAGCCCAGATATAACAGATCCCTCGGCTACCGCGTAGTACTGGCCGTCACCGGCTTTGAGAGGTGTTGAAAGCAAAGTGCCTCCCGCGAGGCTGACAGCGTCACCGATCGTTGAAACCTTTACATTGATCTTGTCACCGACTTGCGTGAACGATGGCAGTTCCGCGGTTACGACGACGACCGCAGCAGCTCGTGTCAACATAGGTCCACTTCCTGGATCCATGCCAAGCTTATTCAAAAGTGAAGCTATGGCTTTATTTGTACTGATCGAAACCGGACTATCGCCGGTCTTATTGAGGCCAATCACAAGTCCAAAGCCAATAAGGCTATTAGTCCTCTGCCCACGTATATTGACGAGATCTTTTATTTTAATATCCTGGCCTGACGCCTGCTGAGCAAAAACAAAAACATTCATTGAGAACGCCAAGACCCAACTAATCAGCTTTTGCATTTGTCTTGGCCTCGGGGGTACTCAGGTTGGTTTTTGTAGAAGCTGGAGACGGGGTCCCGCCGCCTTGCTGGAGGCTTTCTAGAAGTTGCTCCTGCTTTATGATCGTTTCCTTCTGCTGCCCAATCAACGAATCTTGTTCGCTGACCTGGCGATTGAGCTCACCTAGCTTTACCTCAGCTTCTTGTCTGAGCTTAGCTACCCGCTCCCGCTCTTCAGCTACCTTGCCACGTTCTTTGCCAACGCTGACAATGCGTTCTTGGAGACGGTCTTTGACTTTTTCCATGTCTTTACGCTTATTTTCAAGGTCAAGCGCCATCTTGGATCGTGCTTCATCGAAGCCGGCAAATCGAAGCGTGTACTCGTCTTCCCACTGGCTGGACTCGCGTTCGATCAACTCACCGTTCTGTGATTCGTACCATTGGACTTCGCTCAGATCTAAGGTAGTAATTTCCTGCTTGCCTTGAATGATTGCCCGTGGAATCCGCCCTTGCGCTCTTATCGACTGAGACTCCCAATCGTTTTCCGATGCCCGGTTGGCTTCAACAATAACATCACCGTTTTCAAGTTCCCTTACGACCATCATTTTAAGGATTGAAGGGATCTTGGGGTCGGGAAGTCCAGGCTCTAATTTAGGCAGTGCAGCGATAAGTTCTTCTTGAAGCGCCTTATCAAGCCCAGGTTTCGCTGAAACTGGTGGAACGGCAGGAGCACTGGCTTCAGGTGCCGCTGGGGACTTGCTCTTATCGCCCCTGTTGACGCGCACAGCGACGCTGATCAGATCTCCGACCTGAGCACGAGGTGGTTCAACAAAGAGCAAATGTTGGGCTTTGTTTAATGAAAAGAGGGAGCCGGTGTAATTTTTGGCCGCTTTAGGAACAAGGGCAAGACTTTCTCTTTTGACAAAGACTTCTGGAGTTGCCCTTGACTCTTCTTCAATAGGTCGTCGATGACTAAGACTGGCAGATTTGCCTTCCTTCTCATGCAGATATTCCCTTCGCGAAATGGGCACCACCCCTGTCTGGCAAGCAGTAGTGCTGAATATCAAGATTACCATACTCAAATTTTTCATGGCAGATGTACCTCGACCTGAGCTTTCGCAATAACGAGGCCCATAACCTGCCTTTTTGTCGAGTCCAGCTGAATGCGAATTTTTTGTCCTATCGCACCCGTATCTAGAGCCTGTCCTGAAGCACTCATCTTCACTCCACTCGTTAACACTGCGGCTTCAATCCGATCACCGCGGCGAACATCTGGTTCTTGGACCAGCTCGTAGACCCTTAGAACTTGTCCAGCTTTTACCGACATGCGAAGCGATTTGCCCCCGAGTTCGGCTTTACTGCGTAGTACATTTTCTTGATAGGGGAGCCATTGCTCGATCACATCGGATTCACTTGGCATTGAACCGCGGACCAGCGCACGATTAGCAAGCAATGCTTTAATCTCGGCGCGCACGCCAATTTGCGCCTGCCATTCGAATGCTTCTTCACCCGCACCAGAGCTATCGATTGCGCGAACCTGCAGGGTGATCAAAGTGCGCCGAGGTGCCAACTGCAAGCGCTCCATCTGCTCCTGCCAATCTGGAAACTCCAATGCATAACTATTGTGACGTAGACGAAACATCTGGGGCACTCGCAGCGACTGAAGGCGAAAACGAAGCCCGAGTTTGTTTTTGCCTTCTTCGGCACTTAGCCGCTCCTCAATCGTTGCCCGAACCGAGGCTTGATCGATGGGCTTCGAGCTGGCTCGCACCTTTATCAGCGGGGCACCAGCAAAGGTAAAGCTGTGCTGAGGATATTCGGCAGCTACAATCGCCTGCAGATCGGAGGATTTTATAGTAATTTCTTGGCCAGGCTTAGGACTCGCTCCAAAGTCGATGGCACTTACCTCTCGGCAAAGAGTCTGAGGACCATCGCAGCGGACCAGCTCATCTAAAAAAATGCGAGCACCTTGAACCGTAGCTGCCTCACCGAGATAAAGTGTACATGCCAGTTTAAGTTGAGGCGCATAGGTATTGCCTTTGACACTTCCTCCACTGCCTAGAGATAGGGGCGAAGGGAGAGGCCGACCGAGTACGGGCGTGCCGAAGACATGGAGGAGGACTGAGAGGAATACTTTCCTCATCGTAGGACCCTCTGCTATTAGCGAATATTATTAGTTTGCTGGAGCATTTGATCACCGGTCTGAATAACCTTCGAATTAATCTCGTAAGCTCGCTGCCCTGTGATCATATTGACCATTTCTTCGACGATATTCACATTGGAAGCTTCGAGCTCCCCCTGCCCTATGCGGCCGAAACCTTGAGTATTTGGCTGCCCAAGCAGAGGTGCACCGCTCGCTGGAGTATCCGCATAGAGGTTGCGCCCCAGCGACTCCAAACCGGTGGGATTGATAAAGTTAGCTAATACGAGCTGGCCGATATCCTGCGACTCTGCTCCGACTCGAACAGTTACTGCCCCATCCATACCGATATTGATTTTGTCTGCTGTCACATTCTCAGGCACGACTATCTCGGGGACTACAGGGAAGCCATCCGACGTTACCAGACGGCCGGTTGGGTCGATCTTGAAACTACCGTCTCGGGTGTAGCTTATCGTACCGTCATCTTTTTGCACGCGGAAGAAGCCTTGGCCCTCAATCATAAGGTCCGTTGGCTTCTGAGTAATACGGATCGCACCTTCGTTGAACATCTTCTCTACCGAAGAAACCTTCGAACCACCGCCGATTTGAATTCCGGTCGGGACAACTGTGCCAGCCGACGAGTTCTGACCAGGGGCTTTTAGAGTTTGATAAAGCAAATCATGAAAATTGGCACGTGACTGCTTGAACGCAGTGGTGTTGACGTTCGCGAGGTTGTTTGAAATGGTGTCGATCGTAATCTGCTGGGCTTCCATGCCTGTGGCAGCTGTGAAGAGTGAACGCATCATGGTAAAGCTCCTTTCAGGAAAGTAGACCGGCTATCAGGCGCGAACGTCACCGATCGCATTAGATGATTTTTCCATCATTTGATCGTAGTTGGAGACCGCCTTTTGATAGGCTTCGTATGAGCGATGAGCAACGATCATCGACGTGAGATTCTTGATGGCATTGACATTAGAGGCTTCGAGAGAGCCCTGCTGTAGTCTCGTTCTGCCTGGTACCAAAACATCTTCTGAACGACCGCCATACTGATAATAGTTGCGACCTACGCGCTCAAGCTCCTTAGGGTTCTTGAACGTAGCAATTTGCAGGCGATCGGTGAGCTGCCCATCCTGGAACACCTCTCCCTGTGCGTTTACTGTGAATTCAGTACCTCGCACCACGATAGCGCCTTTTTCACCCTGTACGGGATCGCCGGCTTTGGTAACCAGTACACCTTCGGCTGAGAGGGTAAAATCCCCTGCCCTTTGGTAACGGGTGCCTTCAGCCGTTTGAACCGTAAAAAATCCTTCGCCTTCGAGCATCATGTCGTAAGGATTCTCGGTTGAAATAGCTGAACCTTGGGAAAAATCACGTTCCATAGCGGCGATGCCAACATACGACATGTCATTGCCACGAAGTGGGAATACCCCCTGCAGATCTTCTTTGTAGTTTGCTGGAGGCAACGGATCTGCGTAGTTTTTATAGGGCTCGGGCTCTTGAAGGGTAAAGGTAACGGAATCACCTTTGAAGCCAACGGTGTTGAGGTTTGCCAAGTTGTTGGCGATCGCTTCTAAGGCTCGCTCTTGAGAGATGGCACCAGCGAGTGGGGTGTAGATGTTTTTTAACATGCTGGCTCCTATAAGCGAGGCGTTACAGTCTAAAAGCAATAAACGGACCAGACCGCAGTGGCTTTGCCGTGCCCTTGTGCTAAGCCCATTAGAGTGCAGAGAAGATTTCGAGTATTTTCACCAGAGCTTAAAGTTTTATCAAACAGAGCGGTGGTTC
Source organism: Oligoflexus sp. (assembly GCA_041736305.1). Lineage (GTDB taxonomy): Bacteria > Bdellovibrionota_B > Oligoflexia > Oligoflexales > Oligoflexaceae > Oligoflexus. Next base: position 4,990 of record JBGSTX010000074.1, read on the forward strand.
GATTTTTCCTGCTGTCAAGCAACTAACGCCAAACTGTCAAGAGCTTGACTCAAAAGTTTAGTTTTGACTCTAGGGTGCGAAGGCTTTTTGACGCTCGAGCGCCAAATGCAATGCGGGCCTTGCGCGAACCCATGGTTCTCGCAAGGCCGTAAGCAGATCTAAGAATTAGCCGAGGTTATTAAGAAGATTGAGGGCAACTTGAGGTAGTTTATTGGCTTGGGAAAGGACCGCTGCACCGGCTTGAAGGAGTATATTACCCTGGGTGAATTCAGCTGTTTCGTAGGCGAAGTCCGCATCTTTAATTCGAGACCGGGCGGCTGAAAGATTTTCAACTGCTACTCCGAGATTTCTCTCAGTCGATACGAGTCGATTTTGGGCGGCACCTATCGTCGAGCGATGAGAAGCCAACTTGTTGAGAGCCTCATCGATAGTCGCCATTGATCTTTGCGCGTCGACTTTATTATCGATACGAGTTCCGCCCTCATTCTGCGCGCTCCCCAGTTCGAGCGAAAACTCTCCCTCAGTGGCAGCGTTCATTTTGCTGAAATCGAGTCGAATGATGTCGACCGGATTAGGGGCATCGAGAGAATCTGAGGGCAATATGTAATCTTTTCCGATTTGCATCTCGAGCGGGAACTGGTTGTGCGACACCAAAAGCCCAGGGTCGACATCGGACTGGCCTACGAGCAAGCGAGTTCCGTTGAACTCCGTTGATAAAGCGATCCGATCAACTTCATCTTTGAGAGCCATGTATTCACGATTGAGATAACCCCGCTCCCGCCCACCTACCGTATCGGAAGCAGCTTGGACCGAAAGTTCTTTTAATCGGGTAACAATGTTACTAATTTCCTCAAGGCTACCTTCAGCCACCTGCAGCATGGATACTGCATCATTCGCGTTCCTCTTTGCCTGACTGAGGGATCGAATGTCGGCATTGAGAGATTGAGAAATGGCGAGTCCGGCGGCATCATCGGCTGCTTTATTGATCCTATAACCAGAAGCGAGCTTTTCCATGTGCGCGCTTACTTTATTATTGGATTGGCCTAGGTTTCTCTGAGCATTGAGCGACTGGACGTTGGTACGAATCCTCAGGCCCATACGGCTCCTTCAAAGAGCAAGCAGTCATCGCGGTTTGGTGACTTGATATCTCAAGAATACAAAACTTTCGGCCGTGTGGGAAGCAAGCAGCTTAAATTTTACACTCCGCGAAAGATCAGGGGCGATCAGATGCGGGGCTCGGCTCTGACCGAGCACTATAGGGGCAAGCGAGAGACGGAGTTCATCCACAAGTCCTTTGTCATAGAACCAGCGGTTGACGATACCCCCACCGAAGAGAAGTGCGGACTTGTAAGCGGCGTTTTGCATAAAGTCCAAAAGAAATGAGACTTGATTAGCTTCGCCAAATACTAAATTGGTGACGCCACTGCCCTCTTTGATTGGGAGGTGCATAGCTGAGAGCACAAAACGTCGGATGTGGGTTTGTTCCCAAAAAAAGTAAGAAAAAGGCAGGGCTTCTTGGGCAAAAATGAACCAGTGAGGATTCTGACCAGCAGGTCCAGGATGATCGAGACAGCTACCATTGGCACGGATCGAGCTAGCTCCAACTATGATGGCATCTGCTTCTTCGATCTGAGCCCGAAGAAAAGCCCGATCGGCTTCGCACGTGAGGCCCAGGTCCTGACGTTCGTCATCTCCCTCACGATCGTGAAGGCCGATGCGCCCATCGAGGCTGGATGCCATAACGTTTATGATTTGCATAGGACCTAGTGCTTTCGTCTCTAGAGGGGAATTTCCTGCTGAAGAGATGAAATACTACGTTTAAGGGGCATGCATCAAGCGAGAGCTGCAAGCGGAGGCTAGCTCTACGCGTCCTTGACTACCGTTAGTGTTTTCAAATCGGCTGTTTGGTCGCTACCTTGAGCAGCCAGGGCATGATCGAGCAGAATTTCAATCTCTCCAGCGGGAGCGCCGCGGGCAGCAGCGATTTCGCTAATGAGACGACCCTTCGCCCGTTCGATCATTTCTTTTTCACCGAAGGAAGGTTGACGTAGACGATCTTTCCCAGTCAGGTCACGTAAAACTTCGGCTATATCAAAGACTGAACCTGAACGAATCTTATCCGAAAACTCTTTCTTTCGCCTGTTCCAGACGCTCGAATGAGTCTTAGGATCTTCGCCTAGTATGCTCATAATGCGCACTATATCGTCCTCGTTGACGAGATCGCGAATCATGCCATTACTACTTTTTGGAAAACGAAGGGTAAGACCGGTAGCATAGATCTTGAGGATGTAATAGTCCTGCTTCATCCCATCGAGGGCGAGGACCTCGGTGCCTTGAATTTCACCGACTCCATGAGTTTTATGGACTACTTTGTTTCCGGCTGAGAAGCTCATCACTGTCTCCTGGCTGAGAGGATCGAGTCTTTTCGCTCGAGAAGGACTCTGACCTGACCATTGAGTATTCAGAAACGACCGCAGCAGGGGCTAAAACGGGGTCAACATTACAGTGCAGCAGTGGCGTTTTATGACAAATCAAACCTGCTTTGTCAATCTATAAAATCCCGGTCATAATAATACAAATTTTAAGAGGAAGCATCCTTGATTGAGGTATCTTGGCTAACGAGCCCTAAACCTAAGACCTGCTTGCATTGTGCGCTCGTTTGGGGTACCTTGCTCGCTTACAACCCCTGGCAATCCTAAGCAAAGCCAAGGTAAAGAGTTTGTTTTAGTAAAAGTATTCGTTAGTTAGGAAGGACTCGATATGGCTTTGAGCAAAGCTGAAACGGCAGAAATCGTCCAGAAATTTGGGAAGTCGACCGGTGACACAGGAGCCCCAGAGGTGCAGATTGCTCTTATGACCCGGCGTCTGCAACAGCTAAATGAGCATTTCAAGACCCACGATAAAGATCACCACTCGCGCCGCGGCCTCATGAAACTCGTTGGTCAGCGTAAGCGCCTCCTTACCTATCTGCGCGGCAAGGACACCAACGCTTATAAAACCTTGATTGGTGCACTTGGCATCCGCAAATAGTCAACTTTCATAGCACAAAGCGTCTTTATCTCTCGCCGGTATCTTGATACTTTGGGCAAGTGTAAAGACGTTTTTTTAATTTTGGCGAGCCCGTCAATCTATATCTACTCGGAGTACACTCACGATGCCTCTCATCAAGGAAGCCAAAGTCGGTGACAAAACCATATGTTTCGAATTTCAAAAGTTTGCGAAACAAGCCAATGGTTCAGTCATGGTCAGCTGCGGCGACACCCAAGTCTTGGTCACAGTCTGCGCATCTGAAAGCCCTAAAGAAGGCCAAGACTTTTTCCCCTTGAGTGTGGACTATATCGAGAAGTTTTACGCCGCAGGTCGAATCCCCGGTGGTTTCGTCAAAAGGGAAACCAAACCTAGCGAAGCTGAAACCCTGGTCTCGCGCGTAATCGATCGCCCCTTGCGCCCCAGCTTTCCAGAGAGCTACCTGTGTGAAACTCAAGTCGTCTGTACCGTAATGTCGGTCGATCCCTTGCACCATCCTGCACCTCTGGCACTCATTGGCGCAAGTACTGCGCTGATGATCAGCGACATTCCGTTCAACGGTCCTGTAGCTTCGCTTCGCATTGGCAAGAAAAACGGTCAGCTCGTTCTCGACCCTACGCTTGGAGAAGAAGGTGATCTCGACCTCACCGTAGCTGCCAATCCAGAGGCTGTGCTGATGGTCGAAGCCGCAGCAAATTTTCTCAGTGAAGAAGAAATGATCGAGGCCATCAATTGGGCTCACGATCTCATGCGTCCTCTGTATGAAATGCAAATTGATGTTCAGCGTGAAATTGGTAAGCCGAAGCGTGAACTGTCGACCACGATGGTGGGCGATGATGTTTATCCGGCCGTTGTTGAATTCGGCGGTCATCTCATTCGTGAAGCCCTGACAACTAAAGAAAAGCAGGCTCGAGGCAAAGCTCTGAAAGCTCTGAAAGACCGCATCCACAATGAACTTAATCCCGATAAGGATTCGGCTCGGAAGGCTTCCCTCGCTGCAGCGTTTGAGAAGCTGACCTATAACGGCATGCGGAGCATGATCCTCGACGATCGCCGCCGGATTGATGGTCGTGGTTTTAAAGACATCCGAGCCATCAGCTGCGAAACAAAAATTTTGAAAAGAACACACGGTTCGGCTCTTTTCACGCGCGGTGAAACGCAAGCTTTGGCGACCGTAACTCTTGGCTCTGGTGACGATCAGCAGCGCATGGATTCCATCCTCAGTGGGAGCCAAACGAAAAGCTTTCTTTTGCACTATAACTTCCCACCCTATTCCGTCGGTGAAGCCAAGCCACTGCGTTCACCAGGTCGGCGCGAAGTTGGCCATGGCGCACTTGCCGAGAAAGCTTTGACAGCGATTCTTCCTGATTCAAATAAGTTCGATTACACTATTCGACTTGTTTCGGAAGTTTTGGAGTCAAATGGTTCGTCGTCAATGGCGACGGTATGCGCAGGTACGATGGCACTTCTCGATGCAGGCGTGCCTATTAAAGAACCCGTCGCAGGTATAGCAATGGGTCTTGTGATGGAAGGCGACAAATATGCCGTTCTATCAGACATTTTAGGTGATGAAGATCACCTCGGTGACATGGATTTCAAAGTTACTGGCGGCCAGACGGGTATCACTGCTTTGCAGATGGATATCAAGATTGGAGGCCTATCTCGGCAGGTTCTTGTCGAAGCCCTCCAACAGGCCAAAGAAGGGCGCCAATATATTCTAGGCAAACTTGTTGCTGCCATCAACGAGCCTCAAGAGATTAGTATCTATGCCCCTCGGATCTTCCAAATGAAAATCAAAGAAGACAAAATCCGCGATCTGATTGGACCCGGCGGCAAAACAATCAAGAGGTTGGTTGCCGAAGTAGGCGTGAAGATCGATATAAACGACGACGGCACGGTCAATATAATTGCCCCCGATGGTCAAACAGCTGAAAAGGCTAAGCAGGCTATTCGGGCCATCACGGCTGATCCGGAAGTTGGGTCGATCTATCTCGGTCTTATCAAGAAAATCGTCGATTTTGGTGCGTTTGTTGAAATTCGTCCTGGCCTAGAAGGTCTTTTGCATATATCGCAGCTGGAAAACCGTAAGGTTGATAAGGTCACTGATATCATCCAGGAAGGCGAACAAGTTCTGGTTAAAATTATTGACGTAGATCGCCAAGGTAAGGTCAAGCTAAGTCGCAAAGACGCGCTTGGCAAACGACCAACTGTCTAAGAGTCAAGAAAAGGACTTTTCATGTTTGAATTGCGATATCAAGAAGGGTGCCAGCCGCGCTATATGACTGAACACAGCGCCGCCTGTGATCTAGTCGCAAGGGAGCGCCAACTTCTTGAACCAGGCAAGGTGTCTTTAGTTCCGACCGGAGTCTGGATCTCGCAAGTTAAATGGGAAGAAGTTCCTGAAGGAACGATCCCAGAATTACAGATCCGAGCGCGCTCGGGTTTGGCTAGGAAACATGGCATCACACTCGCCAACGGCATAGGAACCATCGACGCCGACTATCGCGAAGAAATTGGTGTGCTCCTCATTAATCTGGGATCGAAAACTTTCATTATCGAGAAGGGAGATCGTCTGGCTCAGATGGCGCTCAATCTCGTCCATCGTTTGAAGCACTTGCCTGTTGGAGGGCAACGCGAAGGTGGCTTTGGATCAACTAGCCTTTGACGAAAGGGACTTCGTTTTAGGTTCAGTCGCGTCCTGCCGCTCCTGGCTCGAGGTCAACGCTTGCTGCACAAGAATATGACCGATCTCCACTTGTCCAATTTGATAGTATAGCTGACCTAAAGCCATAATAAGAGCAGGTTTCTCGCCCAGAATGAGGCGCAGCTGTTCAAGTACAGCGATGGCTCTAGCAAGGTCGTCGCATTCGAGACAAGCTTGAGTGAGAGCCATAAGCAGGGTATTATTTTCGATATCGATAGTTATGCTTTTCCCTAACCAGTAAACCGCATCATCAGCGCGCCCAGACTTCCTGAAGACATATCCCAGGCCCATCATAGCTTCAGCATCATTAGGCTTTATCGCTAGAGACTTGCGATAAAATGACTGCGCTTCGTCGTAGGCACAGGTCAAGTACGCTATTCTTCCAAGTCCCAAGTATGCATCACGCTGCAAGGCTTCATCAGCTGTACAATACTCAAAACCTGACATCGCTGCTTCAAGATGGCCTGCACGAAGCTGAACCTGAGCCTTAAACAGCTGCAAGCGTCCTTTTTCCTCAGGACGTCGCTCCCAAAGCATGAGAGCACCATCGATGGTGCCGAAAAGTTCGTCGAGAGGAACCTGTCCCCACGCTTTATTTAGCTGCTGCATGACTTCAGGAAAACTTAGGTCCCCTGGCTCATTATGGCCTGTTCCCTGGAGGATTTCAGTCGCAAGTTTAGCAAGAATTTGCTTACTTTCAGCAGAGTCAAAATGGGTAATACAGAGGGCAGCCATGGCCTTACGGCTAAAACTTGCTTCATCCCTTTGCTTAAAAGATTTCAAAAGAGAGAGGCCCAGCGCCTCAAAATTTTCGACTGGGGCAACAAATTCAGACCCAAAGTTGCCCGCAAAATGGTGCTGAATATCAAATAATGGGCGGAGTCCGCAGGCTAAGCCCTCCAAGACCCAGAAATTTGCTGACTCAGCGACTACTGTACTCCGATACCCTTTAGAGAGCGAAACTCCAAGGTCTGCAGCGCAATAAAGATCCCGCAAGAACGAAGAAGTGTCCTGCCCTATAAAAAGAACCTGCCCGGCAATTCCAGAATCGACGGCTAGGTACTTTAGCTGCTCCTTAGCAGGACCTGAGCCGGTAAAGAGGACTCGAACGCTCTCGGTCCCTATTAGCTCTCTCTGAATGAGATATTTGACCGCCATAAGCAGACCGGTACCGCGGTTATAATTTTCGAGAGGATCAGAGCAGAGGATAAGAAACTGCTCGTCTTTTATTCCAATATATTCCCTAAATTTCTTTCGGAGCTGAGGCTGGAAACCGAGCCTTCCACTGGCTACTCGAGGCGCGATAGACACGATGCGTGTTTCATCTACCCCCAAAAAATTTAGTTGTTCTGCTGCTAAAGAGTCGGAAACTATGAAAGTTGTGGCTTTAGACAGGATATCTGCAAGTCCACTTGTGTCACCATCAAGATTTTGTCTGAGACTCACACCATCAGAAATAAATATGAGTAAGGGCTTATCGTTGGCTTCGCAGTAGCGAAGAGCTTGGAAGCTCGCCTGATCAGTGCAGCCTGAGGCAATTATAATATCCGCTCGTGAGATAGCTTCTTCTACACCACGCATATAGCCAGGAAGATGGGGATCCTCAATGAATGTCTGCAACGGAATTTGAGTCAGAAAACTAGGCTTCCTCAGATCAGCGAGAAAGCTGGCTGCTTCAATCTCCCAAATATCAGTCAAAGGCTCGAAGGCGTCGAAGATGCGAAAGCTCTGACTCTTCCCGACGATAAGCAAAACTTTCAGTTTTCTCTCCACGAGCCACCCCCCGAGTTGATGTCAGTCTTCGACATACGGGTACCTGGTTCGCTGCTAATAAAGAAATGGGTTTTACTCGCTATCAGTTGATCTTCGCTTCCAACCAAGACTCCGAGTTGAAGCTGGTTCGAGACTAAGTCGGCAGATGCCTTTAGAGTAAACTTCATCACCTGGGACTCACCAGGGGCAAGCCGCTTTATACTATATCGCTGACCCAAAAGCTGGAGCTGCTTTCCTGCAAGATTCACCATGCGGGCTTCGACCTGCTTGGCTGAAATCTGGGAAGAATTTTTTACTTTAAGCTCAACTTGTGCTGTTTCTCCAGCTTCGAGGACTCCCTTGAGACGACCACCTTTCTCTTCGGTGACTTGCAGAGTGATTTCATACTGTGGTTCCTGATTTTCCTGTAAATCAAGCCAAAAGTTACGCTCTTTACCCACCAAGGGCCAGCCACTGCGAGCTAAACCAGCGCGCAGTCGAATGGGGCTTTCTTTGGCATCAACTTTCAGCTCGTAGTTCAATACACCCTGGGCCTCTTGACCGGCAGCAAGCCTACCTACCAGTATTTCAGTGGTTGCCACTGAGTCATGGTTCCCAGTAACAAAGACTGAGAGCCTTGAAAGGGTTGCATCACTCGTATTTTGGATTCGCCAAGGAATGCGTACAGTCTGGCCTTCCTTAAGACTCATTCTCTCTGGGAGATCGACTAAAAAGCGAATTTTCTTATCAGACACCAATTGTTTATCTTCACCTTCAGCAGCCCACTCAACCTTCTTTTGCTTGGCCAACCAAGCCTCTGAACCTCGGTTGAGCTCCTTGAGCATTTTTCGAATTAGCTTAGCAGAACTTGCCTTCCAATAGCTCGAGCGCAGCCTTTCCGGAGCTATCGGTACGCCTTCTCGCGAACCGAGGTCTTGGATCATGCGCAGGGCAAAATTTAGTGGAATATCTTTATCGGGAGACTTTCCAGTACTCTCTTCATTTAGGTAGAAAGCTTTCATGTCATGAGCCTGCACTCCGGCTGCTCGCAGCTTTTCCTGGTCCAGGCTATGATCAAGGAAGCGCTCGCCCTTATAGCGGTATTCTCCGAGAAGGTTGGCTTGGCCTTTCAGTGGATAAATAGGTTGGAGCCAGATATCAGGCATAATTCCCACGTTTTGAATTGAAATTCCGCGAGGAGTAAAATAGCGGGCAATAGTTAGCTTAAGGGCCTGATCACCTGGAAGTTCGAAGACTGTCTGCACTGACCCCTTCCCAAAACTAGGTTCACCGATGACTAGAGCACGCCCATGATCCCTTAGTGCGCCGGCAACAATCTCGCTTGCGGATGCGGTATCACCATTTGAGAGAATGAGTATAGGATAGTCAAAACGATATAGATTTTGCTTAGCGAGCTCGTACTCGCGACTGCGACCTTGAGTACTGACGATGCGCCCTTCATCAAGGAAAAGATCGGCGACTCTGACAGCTTGATCTAGGAGCCCTCCAGGATTGGATCGAAGGTCTAAAACGATTCCAGCGAGCCGATTGCTCTGCTGTTGGGCCTTTAAAAGAGCGTCGCGCAACTCCGATGCGGTCCGAGAGGAAAAGCTATCGATGCTGGCGTAAAACACATCGCCAGCATTGCTGGGAACTAGCTTCGACTCAACCGAATCAACCTGAATAATTTCCCGCATTAATGAAAGCTTCCTGGGCGCCAGATCACCTTCCCGAAGCACAAACAAATTAACCCGTGTACCGGGCTCACCGCGCATATATTGGATGAGATCTTCAAGAGTAGTACCAAAGGTACTTTTGCTATCAATTTGCATGATGCGGTCGGCTTTGATGACACCAGCGCGAGAGGCAGGACTTTTTGGAAGGGGCTTGATGACTGTTAGTACGTCTTCTTGCATACCAACAACGACTCCGAGACCACCGAACGAACCTTCAGTACCTTGCCGCAAATCTCGGTATTCTTCTGGCGCAAGCAGATTGCTATGGGGATCGAGTCCCGCGAGCATAGCATTGAGTAGCTGAAAAGCTCCGGTGGGAGGCACCCTACCAATTGGAGTACGCTCTTCTTTATGCTTCTCAAGTAGCTGCGATATTCGAATGCAATCCCGCATCATTTGTTCATAGGCATAGTTGGAATCTACTTTCAGGCTCAGTCTGTCAGTGCCCCGACTTACCGTAATATTTTCTTGGTCAAGCATACTGAGTTGAAGGAGGTCCTGCTCGCGTAGCGATCGTAGGGTCGACTGCATAAGTTCTCGGTTGCCGACTCTGGCTTCATCTACGTAGTAGTTTTGAATGATGTTGAGAATTGAATCAACCAGCATCGAGTCGGAAAGTCCAATAGCAGCTTTAAGCGGCTTCTTAGTATCACGTATGGGTAGTGAGGTTGCTTCAGGAATTGGCTCTAAATCAGACAGTTCAAACGCCTTGGAACCGAGAGTGCTTCGGGAATCCACTAGAAAGTGAAAGATGGTGAACATCGCTAAGCAGCTCGCGAGTCCAGTTGCGGCATTAAGTATCTTTGTCCACTTTCGCATGAGCTTGTTCTCCTAGCTTCTCCTATCGTCGGCTAGGAAATTTAGTTGAGGGCTAAGGCAAAACCTGCTCTAAGATGCGCTTTTGGGACTCAAAAAACACCTATCTAACTCACTGGTAATATTAGACTAATATTGATACAATCAATTTATGGCAAAATGCTCTTAAATTTTTTCCAAAAATTCCGATAGAGGAACAGGATTATGGGTGCGACCTGAGAGGTGCCTATGCAGCGGAACAAGCTTCCGAAATTTTTGTTTTTAACTTTGCTTACAGGCTTCCTCACAAGCGGCATCAGCGCTAAGGGCGAGGAGCTTCGATCGAATCCCTTTGAATTGGAAGATAGGGTCTGGACTGCAAGTCCCGATAAGCTTCAAGATCTTGAGGGCTTGGTCACCAAACTCATTCAACATCAGCCTTCCTCGGCCTTTGGCCACTACCTCTTGGCTCAACTCTATCTCAGGCAATTTAAGGAAGAACCCACCCATCTCAAACTACTTAAACAGGCTTCTGAATTAGGGCAGCAGGCTATAGAATTAAGTCCTAAAGAAGACTATGGCTATCTCATAGCAGCCCAGGTGCTCGACCTGATGGGCTACCCTGAAAATGCTTTCGATATTTTGAATTTTGGAAAGGATGAACTCCGCTCAGCTTCTTGGCGAAGCTCGTTCGTTAGTGGACTTTTGCAGGACACAAATACTTGGGGCAAGAGATCGATCGCAGACTTTGAAAGAAGCCTTAAGTATAGTGATACTCATGCCAACATCGTTGTCCCGCAGCTCGTGAAAGTACTACAAAGGAGTTATGCGGGAGATAAATTAGTCAGTGAACTTCTCGAGTGGCGCTCTCGCTACAACCATCTTGATTTTGATTTGAGTTTAGCTGCTGCGTATGAGCAAAACGCCAATTTTGCAGCTGCACACCAGACTTATCGCGAAATTCAAAAGAAAGCTCCTACCTGTCACAAGGCATTCATTGAAGACGCGATCATCCTACACTCCCAGCTTAATCAATCGGCCCAGGCCGAAAGCATGCTCACAAAGCTAATCGCAAATGAAAATGTTTTAGAAAAGCATCAAATTAGCCTGGTCAAGTCTCAGTTAGGGCGGATAATGCTCGAAAAAGGCGACTTTGCGCAATCACGTCGCCTTTTTCGAGAGGCGATTAGCAAAGGCAGCAATTCAATGGAGTGGTTGACCTTCGCTCATAAATCTTATGAAAAGCAGCACCGTCTTAAAGATTTTTCTGAGCTCCTTTTGGAGTTAAGCATAAAGATTCCTGGTTCGAGCTATCTTTACGCTCTAAGGGGCGAGGTTCTCTCTGAGAATCTCGCTTTGCACGATAGTGCTTTGGAAGCTTTTGAGTCGGCAATCCTTCTCGACCCGGAGCGAACTGAATTTCACAACGGACTTGGCCTTACTTATTACCGAATGGCTCGATATGACGAAGCATTGACTAGCTTTCTCAAGGCCACTCATATCGATCCGCAAGACGCCACCTCGCGCTACAATCAAGCCTGTGTGCTGTCAATTCTAGGTCGATCGATTGAAGCTCTCGGCTCTCTACGAGAAGCCATAGGCATCGATCCTCGCCTACAACAGACAGCCCGCAGCGATAAGGACTTTGAGAACCTTCGTGAAATGCAAGGTTTCCAATTCCTAACAAATCCGCGAAGCAGCGCGTCTATCCGCCAACCTTAAGAAGTTTTCTCGGATAAATTAGCAAGTTGCCGACATCGTCTGCGTAAGCACTCACACCCTCTGACCAAAACGAATCTTGGCAGCTAAATTTCTTCTTCAGATGCTGATCCGCTTCCAGATGCCCTAAAATTAAATTTATAGGCAAGTTTTTAAAGTCGTACTCATATGGAGGCTCTTTCCAGGCAAAGCCTTCGGGCGAGAGATCCATTGCGGCCTTGATAATGGCTAAACCTAGAGAATAGGTCTCAATATTCTTGGGATCAGGCAAATGGATTTGGAAGCCTCGACAGGTTTGTCCTGCCCATTTTTGAGAGGTTGGCTGAAATTCTGCTGGTCTTAGGAAGAATGCCGAGCTTCGATGATAATCGAGTACCCTCTTCGCATACTTTTCCCCGTCTTTGATATAGGGGGCCCCAACGAATTGAAAAGGGAGCCCAGTGCCTCTACCTTCTGAAATATTGGTTCCTTCCAGCATGACTGTTGCTGGATAGATATAGACAGATTCAGGCGTCGGAAGGTTTGGCGAAGTGAGAATCCAGTACTTGAAGTTATCGCTCCAGTAGCTTTGTGGGTCCCATCCTTCAAGTCGAACGATGTCTAGCTCGGCACCTATTTCACGATTGAAGTAGAGCGCAGATTCGCCAGCACTTAAGCCATGACGCAGGGGTAGAGGAAACTCTCCAACAAAGGACCTTGCAGCAGAATCTAAGATGCGGCCTTCAATCTGAGTTCCACCGAGAGGATTTGGTCGATCGAGAACGACGACGCGCTTGCCTAGCTTTTTTGCGGCTCGGAGACAGCCTGCTATCGTATACTTGAAAGTGTAGACGCGGCATCCAACGATCTGGAGGTCAATGATGATCGTGTCAATATCATTGAGCATCCCTGGAAGCGGTTCACGAGTCTCAGAGTAGAGGCTATAGACGGGAATCCCATATGGACCTGCATGGGCGTGGCCGGTTTCTATCATATTGTCCTGGACCGTCGCATGAAAGCCATGCTGTGGTCCAAAAAAAGCTTTGAGCCTCGCGCCTAGGAGACCGTGTAGAATGTCCCAAGCTGTCCGAAAATCCTGGTCCGTCGATGCCTGATTACAAAGCAGCGCGCAGCGTCCCCAGTTTCGAGCCTTCTCTGGGTTCTGAGCTAATACTTCTATGCCAAGCTTCAAGGTAAAGCCCTCTTCAGATAGTTCGCTTATTTATCTTTTCAATAAGCTTGTTAAGACATTCCTCCATCGTCGACGCAGTAACAGACGGTATCACACTGCTTTGATCGGTCGCATGTTCGCCGTGGCCCACCCAAACAGTTGGTCCGAGCTCATTGAGCTCAAAAAGGTAGTTGATTCCTTGATGCAAAAAATTGAATCGATGGATTCTGAAGAGCTTGCTGCCTTCCGGGACCTTGGTGGCTTTCCAGTCCATTTAAACCTCGTCTATTCTCTTTGCTGCGCTGAGATAAGAATGCTTAAAGACTACTCTAATGCAACTCCACCTCCGGCGTCCAGAAAAATTCCCGGCATTAACAAAAACTTAGCTTGAGCAACGGATGAAAAGGGGAGGGTAGAATAATTGAAGAAGCCGCCTTAGTGGAAGCGGCTTTGGGAGTGGTCTCAGAAATCTGGGCTCGAGATCAAGCAACGTCGCCGTGTTCGTATTCGCCATCGGAGATTTTTTTATCGATAAAGTCTTGTAAAACACGCTCATTGTCACGATCGATGAGGACGATCTTGATAGCAATACCAGCACCGGTATCAGCCATCACTGCATGCTCTTTTGGGACTACCCGCGCCATCTTCCCGTTAAAAAAGATAGTCCGCTCAGGCTCAAGCTCAGCCCAAACTTCGAGTATGCTCGATTGATTGAAGGGAAAACGGCCTGGACTTTCAAATTCGAGGAAAAATCCAGTATTCGATACATCGCGTGACTGGACCTCATAGCGGATCTGAGCGCCTATCGAACCGATGATAACTCGGACCGACTTACTGAGACGCAGGCGACCGTTCTTACGATTTTCTCTAGACAATTTAGACATGAGGGATTCCTTGTACCACATTCCCCAACGAAGGTTTTATCGGTACAAGGAGCCAATACTTAAGCGCGACAGCTAGAAAAAAAGCTTACTTTTTGGCGAATTCGCTTTCGATTACCCTTTTGAACTCTTCATATGGCAGAGCTCCCGAGAGACGGCGGCCATTGATAAAGAATGCAGGCGTACCAGTCACCCCTAACTTTTCGCCACTTCTAAGGTTTTCATCAATAATCGCAACATGTTTTGCTGGATTTGCGATGCAATCATCGTACTTCTTCGAATCCAGTCCAATCGTTTGGGCGGCCTTCTTGAGATCGCTATCGTTGAGACTTTTTTGGTTCTTGAAGAGCTCTTCGTACATTTCCCAGTATTTGCCCTGCTCTTTTGCACAGCGAGCGGCAATGGCAGCTGGACGGGCACGGTTGTGAAAGCCTAAAGGAAAGTCTCGTACGATCCAGCGAATCTTTCCTTGGTATTCCTTAAGAAGTTGACGGGCAGCCGGCTGAACTCGCTCACAGAAAGGGCACTGGAATTCCGAGTACTCAATGATAGTGATGGCACAATCATTACCCTTGCAGCCTGTAGGTTTAGTATCTTTAGGAGAGGGACCATATTTTACAGGGTCGTTGTCATTTACGCTGACCTTGTAAACAGGTTCCTTGGGCTCTGGATACTGAATTTCAAGCTGCTTTTTGGCAACACCTTCTGCGATAATCGACTCGAAGACTTCCTGCGCTTTAGTACGCTGCAGATACTCGACCATCATCTTTTTCTTTTCGGCATCGCTGCGATCTTTGAGCTGGGGATAGTCTTTGAATTTTTCCAAAGTTTCTTTGATCTCGGAATCAGAGACCTTGGTTTTTGCATCGAGATAGTCCGTCTTTGCTTTTTCGACAGGAACCTTGTCTTTTTCCGCTATTTTCTGGAAAAAATCCTCCAGGTATTTTTCACGAGCCAGATCGCTTATCAGTTCAAAGCGCTTCTGCTCAATATCGAAAAATTTCCCCTGGTTTTCCCTGGCAAGATCTTCAACCGCGTAAGCCTTGCCATTAATCTTGAAGGCAGGCTCGGCACGAAGCTGCGCTGCATAGGTTGCAAAGCTTGATACTAAGGCCGCCATTATGAAAAGATACGGCGCTCTTCGCCGATTGTTGATGATCGCCATAGAGATTTTTGTGCTCCTCAGGTATGTTATTGAGATTCCTGCACTTTATCAAGCAGTAAGGATATGATAAGGTCTTACCCATGATAAATCGATAAAAATTGTCTCGCTTAGGTAAAAAGTTGTGGTGCCTTTTTAAAAAAAAGTGAAGTTGTGATCTTGAAGCGATAAGGCTCGAGCTAAAGGAAGCAGCATGAATAGCAGTCAGGACAGTCTTCTCGTCTGGATTGATATGGAAATGTCGGGACTAAACCCGAGTACCGATGAAGTTCTAGAAATAGCGGTTCTCTTGACCAATAAGGACTTGGATGTCGTCGCTGTAGGTCCTGAGCTCGTGATCAAGCAATCCCCAATCCTATTTGATAAAATGGATACATGGAATCGCGAACACCATACTAAATCCGGCCTTTGGGACTTGGTATTATCATCGGCACTCAGCCTGCCAGATGCCGAAAAGATCGTTCTGGATTTTCTTAAACAGCATATAGGACCTCGTCAGTCACCCCTCTGTGGCAACTCCATTAATCAAGACCGGATGTTTCTTATGCGACATATGGCAGCTGTTCATGAATATCTTCACTACCGCATGATTGATGTCAGCTGCTTGAAGGAGCTCGTAAAGCGTTGGTATCCGGGTGGCCCAAGTGCTCCCACCAAGGCCAACCATCATCGAGCTTTAGATGATATAAGAGAGAGCATTGCTGAGCTTCGCTTCTATCGCGAAAACTTCTTTTTGCCTGCACGCCAATAAGTCATCTTTCGTGCTGCTTTTCTTTGATGTTAGTATCTTGTTTAGGACCCTCTGGCCGATGCGGATCAACCGTGGTTTATAAGGTCCTATAGGCTAAATGCCTAGGAAAGGAGGTGGTGCTGTGGTGTCTATCGACTGCACTAGTAGCACGGAGGTGAACGTCTCTTAAACAGAGGCGTAACCTCCACTACTAAACCGGCTCTACCTCTAATATTGGAGAGCCGGTCCCCTGATTTTACCGTCTTCGAGACCAACTTCAGATCTTTAACTCATCATCTTTTTTCGGAAGAAATTAGGAATTGCGAACACGGCAGTCATCAGATCCTCATTGAGGTACTGAAGATCAGTTTTAGCAATTGCCGAAAAACGCTTCCTATCGAACTTACTGATGTCTATGGCTTGCTTTGACGCCATCGTCCACGACCACATCCCTTTTGGATAGGTAGGAATACTGCCGATATAGGGATGTACATGGCGGAATCCCCCGGCGGTGACGTTGCGATAGATTCGTTGTAAAATGGGAGCATCATGCCAGGGTGATTCAGACTGACAAACCATAAGACCGTTCGGTTTTAATGCCTTTGCTACGCTCCGGTAGAATTCACCACTGAATAAACCTTCGCCTGGCCCAATCGGATCCGTTGAATCCACTACGACAATATCCAAGCTCTCAGGCTTGCAATCTTTCATATAGGCGACTCCGTCTCCTATATTGAGCGTGACCCTTGGATCACGAATGCCCTGAGCAATTTTTGGGAAGAATTTTTCGCAGGATTCTACGACCAGCCCATCAATTTCACAGAGGACAATTTCCTTTACCTCTGGATGTTTCAGCAGCTCGCGGACAGTCCCCCCATCACCACCACCAATGACGACAATACGTTCAGGGTTGGGATGGTTGAGAGCTGGTACATGCGCGATAAGTTCATGATAAACAAACTCATCTTTATCCGTGCACATCACTAGACCATCGAGAAGAAGCATCCGCCCATAGGCCTCTGTTTCTATCACATCGACAGTCTGGTATTCCGAGCGTCCGCGAAAAAGTACATCTTTCGCTTTAAAGCCAGCTTTTAGATCGTCCCCATAATCTTCAAAATACCAAAGCTGCATCTTGTCTTTCCTTCCCCTCTGACAGGCTTAGCGCCCTTTTCGTTCTTGGCTGCGAACATATTCGAGGAAGGAAGCTTTGTCTTCCATAATAGCCTGGTAACGCATCGGATTCATTCCGCGCTGCCCCTTACCTCGGTTGCCGCCACGGTTGTTGTTGTTGTTATTATTCGCACCGCTGTTAGACCCGGCAACGTTGTTGCCGTTGCCTCGGCTCCCCATAGACGGTCCGCCGCCACTACCCTTCATTTGATTTTTGCGTTCGACGATTTCCCAAGCTCGTAGGACAACCCCTTCAGCCAAAAGTTCGGTGACGAATTCTTCCATGGAAATACCTTCGTCAGCTGCTTGCTCCTTAATTTTACGGATCAACGAGCGTGAGAGTTTGATATGGAGAACTTCGGATTCGACTTCAGTTTTGCTGTTATTGGCTTTTGGAAGAATGAGAGGACTCGCTTCGTGATTAACTTCAGGAGTGGAAATGAATTTCTGCTCTAAGGGCGGCAGAGCAGCTTCTACCAGGGACGCCACAAGTTCGGCAGAGGCCTCCTCGACTGATTTACCATCTTTTTCCCTAGAGCTCAGCTTTGTGCGCCCCATCTTTTTACTCACTGCCGAAGGAATAGGACGGTCCATGTCATCGATCCCGGGCTTTTTAATGCGGGGACCAGACTTTTTACTGAGAGTTTTGGCCTTCTTGCCCTTAACTTTTTCTGCCATTCTGAATCATCTCCTGACGTTATTTCACAAGGAAGGGAACACTTTCCGACTAGTCGCAGCCTGGGAAGCCAGACGTTCGGCTTTATGGATGCAAAGAGGTCATGCAGCGAGGCGAAATCTCGGTATGGGTGCCGAGAAAAAAGCAGGAAGAAATCGCTTATCTGCATGAAATGAGGCAGAAAAAGCTTGCACAGATTTCCTCAATCGAGTCGTTCGCTTTACGTATGCTTTCGAAGGGACTTTCATTGGCTCGTTCGAACCAATCCAGGAAAAGGCAATCCTTGTGTACTATATCCTCTGCCTCAGGCTAGAGCCTCTCGTCAAGCTCAATCATCGGTCGAAAACCCAAAACTCTTTAGGATTCGCGGCCCTTAAGCGGGGTTAAAAAATTTTATCCTTTGTTTTCAATTGATTACAAGATAGTCTTGGGCAATGAAAGAATCGAATATCGTAGAATCATACATAGTAATTGGCGGTATAGCCTCCTCCCTAAAATTGGAATGTCGTGTAATATGAAAAGCTCCAGCAAATCTTCATTGGGGTTACATGGATGAACTTTTGGCGAAAACCTTTGCGCGGATTGCGCTCAGTTAAACATATCCTCGCCTGTTGGCCTTGGCTGTATGTCCTGGCTCTCGGGAGCACCGAGTTTGCGCTAGCCGCGCGCTCAGACTTGCGTTTATCGCTAGAGGATTCCATCCGGACCTTTGACCCACGTCAAAGTGTAGATGCAAACAGCCAGTACATCGAAGATCTCATCCATTGTTCGCTCATAAGCTTCGATCCCCAAGGCCAATTGAAAACGGGGATCACCGCAAAAATGCCCGTATGGGTAAAGCCAAATATCCTCGAGCTCACACTGAAAGACGGCATTCGTTTTAACGATGGATCACCTCTTACCGCTGCCGACGTCGCAGCCACTTATCTGGCCTTCGTGCAGGACAAGAGCTTCGCTCGCAGCGCATCCTTCAACACTCTCGTCAAAGTAGAACTAACGGATTCCAAAACCCTCCGCTTTGAGCTCAAGGAAGCCGACGCTAGCTTTATAAGCAATTTAGTCGTAGGAATTTTACCTAGTAAATATGCCCAGGAAAAGCAGCTAGACCCTCTCAAAACACCTAGCTGCGGACCTTACAAATTAAAAAGCGTCGATATAAATACGATTACGCTCGAAGTTAATCCTCAAATTCCAGTCGATCAACAACCCAAGTTGAAAACTCTTGAGTGGAAAATTGTCAAAAATGAAAAAACGCGCTTTGCGAAGCTCCAAACCGGAGAACTCGATCTGGTCCAGAACAGTATCAGCCGCGATACGCTGAAAACAATTGAGCGAAAAAATCCGCAGCTCCGCGTCATCCGTAGCCCAGCGCTCAAGACCAGCTATCTCGGCTTCAATCTCCGCGATAAGTTAGTAGGCAATCCTGCGATTCGAGAAGCTATGTCTCACGCGATCAATCGACAGGAGATCATCGACATTATCTTAGGTGGTTTAGCTAGTCCTGCCACTACCCTACTGCCACCTAATTCTCCCTTTCAAGAAAGCCAGCTGAAGTCACGACCCTTTGATTTAGAAAAAGCAAAATCTATTCTCGATGCCGCTGGCTTTCCTATGAAGGAAGACGCACGCTTTGAGGTAAGTCTCAAAACCACGACTGACATCACCCGCCTGAGTGTCGCGAAAGCTATCGCGAGCCAACTGAAAAAAATCGGCATCAAAGTCATAGTCGAACCGATGGAATGGGGCCGCTTCAAACAAGATGTCGACGCCGGTCGCGTGCAGATCTGGAGTTTAACCTGGGTCGGCTTCAAAGACCCTGATATCTACCGTCACGCTTTTGCTAGTGAAAGCTTTCCGCCAAATGGGGCAAATCGTGGTTGGTATAGCAACCCCAAACTCGACGAGCTCCTTAAAAAAGGGCGACGCACGACCGACGAGAAAGAACGTATCTCCATCTATAAAGAAGCTCAGCTGCTCCTCGATCAGGATATCCCCTATATATTTCTCTGGCACGAAGACAACTTTGCCGTCATCAACAAACAGCTGGAAGGTTTTACCCTTTATGCTGATGGCCGTTACACCTCGCTGACTGGAGCCCATTTTCCTTGAATGCCACTAGGAGGTTTTACTTTGGTCGTTTACATTGCAAAGCGTCTGGCCAGCCTTATACCTGTGGGCCTAGGTGTCCTGCTTATCGTCGCGTTTATGATTCATCTGGTTCCAGGCGACCCAGTAGATGCAATTCTGGGCGACTATGCGAGTCAGGATGACAAGAATTCACTTCGCCATGCCCTCGGTCTCGATCTTCCCGTCCCGCAGCAGTTAGCTGCCTATGTCCAAGATGTGGCTCGAGGCGACCTTGGAAGCAGCCTTATTTTTCATAAGCCAGTAACCCAGCTGCTCCTCGAAAGAATGCCGGCGACAGTTGAACTCGCTATTTGTTCTCTTCTCGTCGCTTTAGCTATTTCGATTCCGCTTGGAGTTATCAGCGCTGTAAAAGCTGGCAGCAGCATAGATATCGTGGCGATGACTTTTGCTGTATCGGGAGTCGCGATTCCAACCTTCTGGCTCGGCCCGCTCCTGATCCTGCTTTTTTCCATTGAACTTGGTTGGTTACCTGTATCAGAACGAGGCTCTTGGCAAAGCTATATTCTACCCTCTCTTTCTATGGGCACCGCGCTAGCTGCAGCCCTGAGCCGTATGACGCGAAACTCGATGTTAGAGACGCTTAAAGAAGACTTTATCCGCACCGCACGTGCCAAGGGTTGCTCAGAGTTTCGGGTTATTATGCAGCACGCTTTCCGAAATGCCTCACTTCCGCTAGTGACCGTCATCGGATTGCAGTTCGGAGTGCTGCTAACAGGAGCCATTATCACAGAACGTATTTTCGACTGGCCCGGTCTGGGAAGCCTCCTCATCGAAGGCATCGGTACCCGCGACTATCCAGTCGTTCAGGGTTGTGTCTTAGTTTTTTCGAGCTCCTATCTGCTGGTCAATCTCCTCACGGATCTTACCTACTCGTTGGTTGATCCTCGCATAAGGCTCAGTCCCTGAAGGAGTGCTCATGTCCACGGCTCTCAATCCTCAGCAAAGAGTCTGGCAAAAACTGCGGATCAACCCGCGCTTTTTGCTAGGTTTAACCGTCTTAGGGCTTACTCTTTTCTGCGCCCTCGGTGCACCTTGGCTAGCTCGTTTTCCTCTTGGTGAGGCTGAACTTGTTGATCGGCTCTGTGCACCGGGAAGCCAACACTGGCTCGGCTGCGATACTGAAGGGCAAGACATTATGACAATCATGCTCTACGGAGCGCGTATCTCGCTCTACGTAGCTTTGCTAACGGTAACTCTTTCTCTAAGCCTAGGAACTTTTCTGGGGCTTATAAGCGGATACTGGCGGGGCTGGTTCGATGTCCTTCTGATGCGTATTGTTGATATATTTATGGCATTTCCAGGTATACTTCTCGCCTTGACTCTGACCGCTATTATCGGTCCAAGTCTTTATACGGTCGTGTTTGCGATAGCTGCCAGTGGGTGGACCAGCACGGCTCGCCTCGTAAGAGGGCAGGTTCTTTCAGTGCGCGAGCGAGAGTTTGTACAAGCCAGCCGTGCGCTGGGCGCTAGCAACCGCCGGCTCATATTCAAGCATGTTTTGCCGGCAGTCTTATCGCCTTTGGTTGTACATGCTACGTTTTCGCTTTCTAGCGTTATTATCGTTGAGGCAGGCTTGAGCTTTCTTGGCTTCGGTGCCCGTGATGCTATCCTCACTTGGGGTGGTTTGCTAGGACAAGCCAGCCAGGTGGAGCTGGACCAAGCTCCACATTTAGCAGTGATTCCCGGGCTGGCTATTTTCACCTTGGTGATGTCTCTTAATTTGATGGGCGATGCCCTTCGGGACGCTTTGGATCCTCGCAGCTAGAGGCAGAAAGACAAAAACTGACAAAGGCGAAGGAAGACAGAATTATGAAAAAGAAAATTTTGGTGGTCGACGATTCTTTGACAGCTCGACGCCTGGTAACCAGCAATTTAGTTGATCTCAACCTTGAAGTAATTGAAGCCGGCGACGGCAAGGAAGGCTTGAGTCGTCTTCGAGAACATCCGGATGTTCATCTAATATTTACAGATATCAACATGCCTTGGATGAGTGGCCTCGAAATGATTGCTGAAATCAAGAACAATGCTCAGCTAGCAAAAATTCCCATCTGTCTACTAACCACAGAGACTGGCTCAGATTCTTTAAGTCAGGCGAAAGATCTTGGCGTCAACGCTTTTCTAGTGAAACCTGTGCAGAAAGCACAGCTTCTGGCTGTTATCAACGGTTACTTGCAGGCCCAGACAGGAGCATGAGACTGACACTAGGGAACAAATCGACTTTCTCCATTCTGCCAAACGCGAGGATGATCGATCATGAATTTAACTAGACTATTCTTGAGGTGATCGTCGAAAGCTTGCGGCTGCATTCGCTCTTTCATTTCAAAGATAATGTCTTTTTTCTCTTGCTCGAGATTGGCTAAATACTCTTGCTTGAGCAATGAATAACGCTCAGGCTGACGCTCCCGCATCTTTTGCAACTCATGATTCACTTGCCTTTTTGCTTCGATAATATTGTAGCCCTTCTTAGCTGACGAAGATCCTGACGACCCTTCAGTAGCCGCTGGTGAGATCGACGAAGGCTTGCTCAAGATCGGCTGAATAGGAGGCAAAGATGGGGATAATCCTTCAAGTCTTGCTTCTGCTTCTACTTTTACTTTTGCCTTGGCTTTAGTATGCGTGGCGAGATACTCCAGTACCTCTGGCTGCCGAAGGCTTACTGGAGTTGCAAGACTGGATCGATGGATACGTTCAATGTCTCGTCTGTAGTCACTTTGATCTATTAAGATACGCGCAAAGCGCAGCACATTTTCTTTTGAACTTGTTCCCGTCACAATGCGAAAAGCTTCGCTTTCACGGACCCAGGGCGGGAGGCTCATGGGATGGGGAGCATCTATTCTTAACTTCCATTCGAAATAGAGAGCTGGAAGAGACAAAAGTAAATTGCCCTCAATCCGGAGGTAAGTAGATTTCTCACCTTCAGTAAAGCTCAAAATCTCCTTCCAAAGCTGGTGTGCAGCTTCCGGTCCTCTTTCGGAATGATGGGAAAGAACTGGAATTAAGGCTTCAATCGTCCCCTGCATGCGCTGCTCCTGAAAAAACTGGGCACAGCGCGCTTCGTGAACCATTATCGCTTGCCTCTCACCAAGGATTTCTCGGCCGAACCATATGACTGCAAGGGGATCGGTATCGTCATCAACCGCCAAAAATTCGACCTCCTGGCCAGCCCCAAGCAAACCATGATCACTGAGCTTTCGCCCTACTTTCTTTAATAGGCGCAACTTCTGATTGAATTGGCTTAGAGGCTCTTTAATCTCTGTTGCTTTGCGAGCTGGTAATTCGATGTCCGCAAAAATTTCATCGAAACTTTTTCCAAAGAGACTATCCCAATGAAGGTGACTTCTTTCCCAGAAGGTAGCTTTCTGCAGCTGCAAAAATACAAACTGTTCGAGGTTCACCATATCGAGCCAGACTGATGGCCGCAGAGGAAGCGGCGCAAAGCTCCCCAGATAGCGGTGAACTCGCGACTTACCTTCTATGAGTCTTTGCAGCTCGCGATAAGGCTCGGCATATCCAAGAATTAATTCTGGCGCTAGGGGTGAAAGCTTATAGGCTGTCTGCCAGACACCTGATTGGGCCTGCCGTCGCTCTTCGCGCTCGAAAAGAAGACAAGGTTCGGTTGCATCTTGAGGATTACGGGGGGATATTGGCTCAATTCGAATCGCTCGCAGGAGCTGGATGATTCTCTGAAAGAGAAAACTCTTGAGTCGGCTCCTATCGGGATTATGTTTTTGTAAGCTTTCGCCCTCAAACGTGACCCAATCTTCATCACGAAGGATCTGCTCTTGCATCAGCTGTATAAGGACAAGGAGGCCGTTGAGTTCGGTATCCGTCAACGCAGGGCTCAGGCCAGAAGCGGCACTCATGCTAAGAGGGTCGATAGTAAAACGCCGGGCCTGTTGCGCTATTTCAAAGGCCCGAATCCACCAAAGTGGAGTCATAAAGGACATGTAATTCTCTTCCGCCCAGGGAAACTTTCGAGCTAGCCTTCTTCACCTAAGAGGCGACATTCTGCAGAGCAAACCCCAGAAACGCAAGTGCATAGGATAACGCGCCAGAGATGTCTGACGGGCTAATCTAGAGGTCTTGTGGAAATGCTTGCCGATTCTGAGCTAGTTGCTGAAGATGTGGCCGAGAGCTTTCCTGGCAGAATTGCTGCAGATCTCTCATGAGAGAGTTCATTTGGCTTTGATTCATTTTCATCTGTATATAAACGGCATAGGAAAGGGGAATAGAAGCCTTAATATCTTCACTATCCACTTTTTCGTAGTAAATATCTTGGACTAGATCGCTCTTGAGTTGCTTAGCAAGGGTCTCGCCTAACTTAGCTTCGAACAGCTGCATATCTTCGCCACTGAGTTGGCCCAAGCTCCCTTGGCTTTTCCAGTAATCCAATAAGAAATCACGGACCTTTAGCCGCATATTCGATAATGCCAATTCATATGCTTGATCAAGGCCCAAGGTAATATCTAGTATTTTATCTTTTCGGGCCACCAACTGGTATTCAGCTTGCCCAGGTGCCCATACTTGGGCTGCCAGATCTTCCCGCCCAGACGGCTGAGAGCCTTGCATGACGGCTGCCAACCAGGAAGGTCTCTCTTGACGGCTACGCTCAATGACACGCATTTCTGTGGGTGAAGTTCCACTTGTGGACCGACAAGACCAAGAAGAAAGAGCTATCAGTAATGGGCCAATAGCATATAATTTTATTAGTAATTTCAATATATTTTACCTCTAGACTCACTTTTTTCGTAGACGCGATTCATCACTCACTTGCGTCTTAGCCATCTGGTCGATAACACCAACTTTCGAGGTGCCTCGAATTTGGCGCATTTTATCGAGTACTTTTTCCATAAGAAGCGGGTCGCTTTTGATTATTTCCCTCAGAATTTCAACTTCGTCAGTGGATCCACGTTCTTTGGTCTTTTGACTTTGGCTCTTGCTCATGGACACCCCTTTTTTATGACTTATCGGAAAGAATTTCTTCGAGTTAAGCCTTTAGGGATAAAGAGTCTGAATATGCTCCTGATCCAAGTCGCTCAGGATTCGGGACGTCATTAATGGACCAATATATGTCTTAGCATGCATAACGGAGTCAGGATCGAGCTCGACTTCAACATGATCGAGACCTATCAGATGGCCAAATTCATGAACTAAAACCGATTCGGCGTCGACAATGCTGTCTTGGTTTTCATCCGCCTTCAAAGGCAGCTTCGAGTCCACGAAACTGTAAGACTCCAGGTTTAGAATCACATCACCTTTAATAATGCGATCCGAAGAGCCATCGTTTTCCCAGACGGTCGTCGCCAAAGTCAAGTCAGATTTGCCAGTCGTGGCTTTCCAGTCTTTCTCAAGATAAACGGTAGTGACCTCATCATCGAGACTGCCGTAAAGGGTGCCATCACGAGAAACTTCGCGGATTCCTGCAAAATTTAGAATTTCTCTACCCACAGCTTTATTCCAGCGTTCAGCTGCATTGATAGTGCTTTCTACAATATGATCCGACGCTAAGTTCGAGACATAAACGTCTACGACCTGAGTCCAACCCGTCAGAGTGTGGAAAGGAGTTCCGTCAGTTAAAGATGCAGAACTTGCTGCCTGTGAGTCATGGCTGGAATGGCGCGATACGTTAAAGAGGCCACAGGCGTTTAGTGTAAGAGCTAATGTTGAGAGAATGAGAATACGCATGCTGCCTCCGCAACGTTCGTTTCTCTAATCTCTAGGATCCACATCTTACTTAAAACTCTTCGGCCTCGTTTTGGAGCTTTTGAGCAGATTTAATTTAATCTCATTAAACTCTTTTATATCAACATTTTACAAAAATCACAAAAGATGCTTTGCGAGTCCGATTTGAAACTCTCGAGCCGACTTTTCTAGATCGAGACTTTCTTTCGACGTGTAAGCAAAGTCGGATTGTTCCATTTGAAAACGTAGAGCCCAGCTAAGCTGGTAAAAGTAGTCAAAGGCCCAGCGAAAGCTTCGAACATCTCCACTAACTGCAATATTTTCCGAGGCAAAAGGCGTTTTGAGTCTTAAGCGTTCGATTCTCTGCCAACCGTAGGTAAAGGTGCTAAGAGTCCGCCAGCGCTCGTTAATATTCCAGACCAGTCCCACAGAAATACCGGGCAGGGAGAATGAACGATCCACTTTAAAGGCATCCGCATCCTTCACCGCTTCTTCGATTACCCAGCTGGCACCTGTTCCAAGGGTATAACCGAGGCTGCCGAAGAGAGGGAGGTGAAAGCTGTAGTCTACCTCTAACTCGAAAGCGTCTGACTTCGCTTGAAAAGACTCGGAGGTACGCTGCAAATAACCTTTCCAATGGTTCTGTGCAAAGCCCAGGTTAAAAGAAAAATTGTGGTCATGTCGAAACCCACGCACAACTCGCTCCCAATCAACCTTTTCCGGAAAGACTGGGTCGGGCTCGGCATCGAGAGCTTCCTGAGCTTTAGACACTTCTGCTAGCCCAATTACTAACACGAACAGCACTTTGTCCAAGAAAGAGCTTGTCATAGGGCCCACCCAGCAAAGCATTCGCACTACAGTTTTCGTGAGAATATCGTTATGATGTTACGCTTCGACCTGAACCTATACATTTAGACAGATCTCACAGAGCAGTTGCAGGAAAGGTCTTTCAGATGCTGCCACTACCCGAATCTTTCGATCAGTTACCCTGGGACGTCCTAGGTATTTCAGGACTCGTTTTCTTAATTTTTACGGCTATACTTTTTGGTTTAGTCCGCCGCTCCAAACACCTGCAAAAACAAGCCGCACTTAAAGCTGCTGCTGAAGCAAGTGCTGGTATTTCAAAGCAGAGTCCCGCGACTCCCAGCGAAGCCCCCGCCACGCCTATCGCACGCGCACCCAGCGATGTGAACGATATCCTCCAAGATAATCAGCAGTCTTGGTTAGGCCGTTTACGAGCCGGTCTCAGCAAGACGAGGCAGCAGCTCAGCGATAACCTCAGCCGCCTCCTGAGTGGTGGGCAGCTGATCGATGACAAAACCCTGGAGCAGGTGCACGAGGTATTGTACCGCAGTGATATGGGAGTCGAAACAGCTGATCAGTTAGTTGCGGCATTGAAGCAACGCTTCGGCGGAAGTAAGGAAGCTCCAACTTGGCCCATGATCGCGGCGGCTTTGCAAGAATCCATAGAAACAAGCATGGGTGCACCAGAACCTCCCCTCAATCAGCCTGCGGAAGGGCCACTTGTCATCCTGGTCGTAGGCGTAAATGGAGTAGGTAAAACAACAAGTATTGGCAAGCTGGCAGCCAGATTTCTAGCTCAGGGGAAATCCGTTCTCCTTGCAGCTGGTGACACCTATCGTGCCGCGGCAATAGAGCAGCTGCAGGTATGGGGTGATCGATTATCTGTGCCTGTAATTCGCCATCAACAAGGCTCAGACCCAGCTTCAGTTGCGTTCGATGCTGTGAAAGCGGCCAAGGCACGCGCGGTTGACGTTCTTTTAATCGATACCGCGGGACGTCTGCACAATAAACAGGAACTGATGGACGAGCTGGCCAAGATCAAGAAAGTGATCGGTCGAGAGTTACCCAGCGCGCCTCATGAAACTTGGCTCGTCATCGATGCGACAACCGGACAAAACGCGATCGTTCAGGTGAAAGCTTTCGGCGAATTGATCCAGCTCTCCGGACTCATTGTAACCAAATTGGATGGAACGGCCAAAGGAGGAGTCATCATTGGCATCCGCCAACGATTCCAGCTTCCCATTAGGTATATAGGCGTCGGGGAAAAGGCTGCAGACTTGAAAGAATTTTCAATCCACGAATTTACTTCATCTCTGTTTGCATGAAGAAGAAGGAATGGTGCGGCTACCCTGACTCGAACAGGGGACCTCCACGATGTCAACGTGGCGCTCTAACCAACTGAGCTATAGCCGCGAGGAGATGTAGCAGGCAAAAAAATCGAACTCGTTTAAACCGAGAATATTCGAGGCTTGCTGCCAGAGCACCTTTTTTAACGGCAGCCTCCCTGCTTTGTCAATCGCTTTAGTTCGTGCGTCCCGTGATTTTTTGAAGGACTGCGTCAGGAACTTGCTCATACGAAGAAAAACGCATGGTGTAGGTCGCTCGCCCCTGAGAAATAGAACGCAAATCAGTCGTATAGCCAAACATTTCCGAAAGAGGCGCAGTTGCCTGCACTTCCTGTAGGTGCCCACGGAGTCCGACATTACTTACCCGGGCGCGGCGACTGTTCAAATCTTTGATTATGTTAGAGAGGAATTCATCAGGAACGAGGACCTCTAGGCTCATCGTCGGCTCCAGCAAAAGGGGCTTGCCCGCGCGAAACGCATCTCTCATCGCAAAACTAGTCGCAATTTTGAAAGCTGATGCTTCGGATCGTTCTGGATCCACTTTCACATCGACAAGCGTGACGCTCACGGCAGTCATCGGGTAACCCGCAATGACCCCAACCTGCACAGCTTCTTCCGCCCCGGCTTTGACAGCCCGCAACAACTCATCGTTCAATTTTTCTTTCGGCACTTTGTTTTCAAAAGTGAGGACGGTGCCCTGCACTCCGGGACCAACTTTTAAGAACACCTGGGCAAACTGATTAAGCTTTTCTGTTTCACGCTCGAAAGTCTTTTCAACTTGAACTTCGTTCGAAACCGTCTCTCTGTAGTTGACTTGAGGCTTACCAACATTCGCTGCCACTTTGAATTCGCGGAAAAGCCGGTCAACGATAATTTCTAGATGCAGCTCGCCCATTCCACTGATGAGCATTTGCCCTGTTTCTTGATTATTACTGACGCGGAAAGTTGGATCTTCATTTTCAAATCGCTCGAGACCTTTAGCGAGTTTTTGGGCATCAGCGGTGCTTTTAGGTTCGATAGCGATAGAAATCACTGGTTCGGGAATTTCTAGAGACTCGAGCACGATCGGGTGTTTGGAATCACAAAGCGTATCGCCTGTAGCGACCATTTTTAGGCCAGAAACAGCAGCGATATCACCAGCCTCTATTGATTGCACTTCCTGCCTTTGGTTGGCTTCCATCCGCAAGATTTTAGAGATGCGTTCACGCTTGCCTGTCCTGACGTTGAGGACGGTCTCGCCGTTTTCTAAACGACCTGCATATACCCGAATATAAGTAATCTGGCCTACGAATGGGTCTGTTTGAATCTTGAACGCTAACATCGCAAGAGGTTCATCTGCAGTTCGCTTCCGATGCACGATCCTATCAGGGTGGTCTGGGTGAGTGCCTTTAAGTTCAGGCATATCCAATGGCGAAGGAAGGTAAGCTGTCACTGCATCCAGAAGGGGCTGAATCCCTTTGTTTTTGAAAGCACTGCCGCAGAGCACAGGAACTATCTTCATCGCAATGCAACCTTTTCTGGTCGCACGGCGAATGTCGTCTTCGCTCAGGGGCTTACCTTCTAGATATTTCTCGGTCGCCTCTTCGTCGAATTCCGATACTGATTCGATCAACTGCTCGCGCGCAATCTCGGCTTCATCCTGAAATTCCTCAGGGATTTCTTCAGTTCGAAAAGACTGCCCGAGTGCATCGCCATCCCAGAATAGAGCCTTCATCTCTACCAAATCAATGATACCGCGAAAGCTGTCTTCACTCCCCATCGGCCATTGCAAAGCAACTGGATTTGCCGCAAGCCGGTCGCGCATCGATTGAATCGACTCTTCGAAACTAGCTCCGACACGATCCATCTTATTGACAAATGCAAGCCGCGGAACACCGTACTTATCCGCTTGGCGCCAGACGGTTTCAGACTGCGGCTCGACTCCATGGACTCCGTCGAATACAGCTACCGCACCATCCAATACACGCAGAGATCGCTCAACTTCGACAGTAAAGTCGACGTGCCCAGGTGTGTCGATGATGTTGATCGTGTGCTCTTTCCAATAGCAGCTTATAGCCGCAGCAGTGATGGTGATACCACGCTCCTGCTCCTGCTCCATCCAATCCATAGTGGTATTACCATCGTGGACTTCGCCGATTTTATGAATCTTGCCCGTATAGAAGAGGATGCGTTCGGTAGTTGTCGTTTTTCCTGCATCGATATGGGCCATAATTCCAATATTACGAAGACGGAGCAGATTAATTGGCTTCATGAAAAAATTGTCCTGTCGCGAATGCCCCGAAGAGTGAGGCCGTCAGCTCAAATAAAAAAAACCGTTCGCAAGCCCACCAGGACTTTAGCAGCGAACAGTTCTTCAAATGGAGAAGCTATCTCAAAAATAGGGCTTGAGGGTCTGGCTTGGGGTCTCAGTGACCTGCGACACAAATCCAAACGAACAGATCCTCGAATGCGCCATTGGCTTTTACCAGCGGTAATGAGCGAAAGCTTTGTTGGCTTCAGCCATCTTGTGTACGTCTTCACGACGCTTGATGGTTGCTCCACGCTTATTAGCAGCGTCCAGCATTTCACCAGCAAGACGCTCACGCATACTCTTGCCGCTACGCTTACGGGCGAATTCGATCAGCCAGCGAATGGCCAATGCTTGGCGACGCTCTGGACGAATTTCTACGGGCACTTGGTAGTTGGAACCACCAACGCGACGAGATTTTACTTCCAGCATAGGCTTGGCATTGTCGAGAGCCGAACGGAAGGTCTCAAGTGGATCGCTTCCGCTCTTTTCAATCTCAGACATCGCGCCGTAGAAAGCTTTCTCAGCAGCGGCCTTTTTGCCGTCCCGCATCATGCAGTTGACGAACTTCATTACGATTTCATCTTTAAAAACTGGGTCTGGAAGAACCAATCTTTTTTGTGCTACGTGGCGACGCGCCATTCTTCACTCCAAGTATAAAAAAGCTCTCTGCCTTTGAGATTAAGCTTTCGGTCTTTTTGCGCCATATTTACTGCGGCTTTGACGACGCGCGTTTACGCCAGAGCAGTCGAGCGAACCACGGACGATGTGATAACGTACACCTGGCAAGTCTTTCACTTTACCACCTCTTACAAGAACCACACTGTGCTCCTGGAGGTTATGACCTTCACCACCGATATAAGATGTTACTTCAACACCATTCGTCAAACGAACGCGCGCGACTTTCCGCAACGCCGAGTTTGGTTTCTTGGGAGTCGTCGTATAAACGCGTGTACAAACCCCACGCTTCTGCGGGCAACCCTTGAGGGCCGGGGCTTTCGTCCGGTTTCTTTGGACGGTCCTACCTTTGGCTATTATCTGGTTGATCGTCGGCATGCTCTTGTTTCCTTCACTTATGCGGCGAACTCAAACTTAAATGAGACCAAGACTGGGTCGCATCCACCGGCTCATTCTTTTCAGGTCTCACCGCCTGGTTCTGATGCAAGTTTCAGTTCGCTCGTCTTCACCTAACGCGAGGTATGTAGCAGTATCAATACGAGCCTAAGAAATCAAGCGCATTCTAAGGTAAAAAGGGCCCATAACGGGCCCTTGGAATGCACTCAGTTCACTTCAGCTACTAGCTTCCATGGCAGGTTGCGCAAGCGGAACCAGCTGCTCATCAGAAGCGCCGCGTACGCGAGACTCTAGGCGACGGTACTGAGATGAGCCCGTCCCCGCTGGGATCAATCGTCCCATAATGACGTTCTCTTTCAATCCACGCAGGTGGTCGATCTTACTATTGATCGCCGCTTCCGTTAGCACCTTCGTCGTTTCCTGGAAAGATGCTGCAGAGATAAAGCTGTCCGTAGAAAGAGATGCTTTGGTAATACCCAGAAGAACTGGTTCCCAAATAGCTTCCTGTCCACCTTGTTCGCGAATGCGAGAGTTGGAATCCTCGACTTCATAACGCTCTACCTGCTCAGCTGGCAGATACTTCGTATCGCCGGGGCTCAGAATCTTCACACGACGGCACATCTGACGCACAATCACTTCACTGTGCTTGTCGTTAATTTTCACACCCTGGAGCCGATACACGTCCTGAATTTCTTCGACAAGATACTTCGCCAGCTGAATTGTTCCGAGGATACGCAGAATGTCATGTGGACTCGGTGATCCGTCGACCAGAGTCTGGCCCTTACGAATATAATCCCCTTCCGTCACAATTATGTGCCGGCCCTTAGGAACAGTGAAGTCTTGGCTACTGCCATCATCACCAACCACAACAATTTTACGTTTTCCTTTGGAATCAGCTCCGAAGGTAACTGTACCATCACGGTCAGACATAATTGCGTAGTCTTTAGGCTTTCTAGCTTCGAAAAGCTCCGCAACCCGGGGCAAACCACCGGTAATATCTTTTGTTTTGGCAGTTTCACGCGGTATCTTGGCGATGACGTCACCAGGCATAACCTCGGCATCGTTCTCGATGAAGATAGTTGCACCGACCGGCAGTGAGTAGCGAGCGTCGCGCTTGCCATCGACACTGACCGTCTTGCTGCTCAACTTATCGACAACTTCGATCGAAGGCTTGAGATCCGTACCGCGGGTTTCAATAACAACTTTACGAGTGAGGAAGGTGACTTCGTCAGTCCGCTCTTCCATCGACTGACCTTCTTTGAGGTCGTTGTATTTAATGCGCCCACCAACTTCGGCTAAGATGGGATTCGCGAAGGGGTCCCATTCAGTCAGCGGCCCACCAGCCTCGACTTCCTGACCATCGCTAACTAAGAGATAAGAACCGTAGGTGATCGGATAAACTTCCCGCAAAGCACCTGAGTCTTTGTCGAGAATCTTTATCTCACCATTACGACTCAAGACGATCCGACGATTTTCACGGTTATTTACCGCCGTGATACGCTCGAATTTCACGACACCGGAGAAGCCGGTATCGCGGGTATTCTTTTCAACTTTGTGCGTAACAGCACCACCAAAGTGGAAGGTACGCATGGTGAGCTGTGTACCCGGCTCACCTATCGACTGGGCAGCGATAACCCCAATTGCTTCGCCAACGTTGATAAGATGCCCTGTTGCCAAGTCGCGGCCATAGCACTTCGCACAGATACCGACGCGGGTAAGACAGGTCAGCACTGAACGAGTACGAGCCAATTCAATACCGGCAGCGTCCATAGCTTTGGAAATGCGCTCATCAATGACTTCGCCTGCCGAGGCGATCACTTCAGAAGTTGCTGGATGGATAACATCATCAAGCAAAGCACGGCCGAGGGTACGGTCACCAAGCGATTGCTTGATGTCAGAACCTTCCCGGAGCGGAGTCATATTGATGCCGAGACCCGTCTTGCAATCCTGCTCTGCAATCGTGCAGTCTTGGGCGACATCGACAAGACGCCGAGTCAGATAACCTGAACTTGCTGTCTTCAAGGCTGTATCCGCAAGGCCCTTACGCGCACCGTGCGTCGAGGTAAAGTACTCAAGAACCGAGAGTCCTTCACGGAAGTTTGCCGTAATCGGAGTCTCGATGATTTCACCCGAAGGCTTAGCCATGAGCCCCCTCATGCCCGCCAACTGACGAATCTGCTGCGCAGAACCACGAGCACCGGAATCGGCCATCATGAAGATCGAGTTTGAGCTATCGACTTCACGCTCAATGCCTTTGTGGTCTTTTTTAGTTTCCTTAGCGATGTTCCGGAACATTTCTTCAGCAATGCTTTCGGTAACTTTCGCCCAGATATCAATAACCTTATTGTAGCGCTCCCCTTCAGTCAGAAGACCTTCAGAGTATTGCTCCTTAATCTTTTTCACTTCTTCATAAGCATCATCGAGGAGACGCTTCTTGCCTTCGGGCACAACCATGTCACCAATGGCGATCGAAAGGCCGGCTTTGGTCGAATAGCGATATCCCATGGCTCGCAGAGCATCAGCCAGCAGGACTGTCTTTTTTGGACCCGCGATTCGGAAAGTATGATCGACGAGAGCCGCCAATTCTTTCTTGCCCATGCGACGGTTAATCGTGTCAAACGGCAGCTCGTCGGGCAGAATTTCCGAGAGCAAAGCCCGGCCTACAGTCGTGTCGTAACGCTTCCCATTTAAACGAACCGAGATCGGAGCCTGTAGACCAACTTCATCATGGTCATAGGCAACTCGGACCTCTTCTACCGAACCGAAGATTTTACCGGCACCTTTGTCGGCGATGTTATCTTTGGTGAGATAGTAAATCCCGAGAACGATATCCTGAGTCGGAACGATAACTGGAGTACCCGAGGCTGGGCTCAAGATATTGTTCGTCGACATCATGAGAACGCGAGCTTCCATCTGGGCTTCAACGGAAAGCGGCACATGCACGGCCATCTGGTCACCGTCGAAGTCCGCGTTAAATGCGAAGCAGACCAGTGGGTGTAGCTGGATAGCTTTACCTTCGATAAGAACTGGCTCAAAAGCCTGGATTCCAAGTCTATGCAAAGTCGGTGCACGGTTCAGAAGTATAGGGTGCTCTTTAGTTACTTCCTCGAGAATATCCCAAACTTCGGGACGCTCTTTTTCGACCAGCTTTTTCGCAGATTTGATCGTCGAAACGATCCCGTGCTCTTCAAGCTTGTTGTAGATGAAGGGCTTGAACAGCTCGATGGCCATCTTTTTAGGCAGACCACACTGGTGCAGCTTAAGCGTAGGGCCTACGACTATAACCGAACGACCGGAGTAGTCGACCCGCTTACCGAGCAAGTTTTGACGGAAGCGACCCTGCTTGCCCTTGAGCATATCCGAGAGAGAACGCAGCGCACGCTTGTTGGGGCCGGTGAAGACCTTACCGCGGCGACCGTTATCAAAAAGAGCATCGACGGCCTCCTGCAGCATCCTCTTTTCGTTCCGGATAATGATTTCGGGCGCGTTCAATTCGATGAGGCGCAAGAGGCGATTATTCCGGTTGATAACACGGCGGTATAGATCGTTAAGATCCGAAGTCGCGAATCTGCCCCCATCCAATGGCACCAGCGGCCGTAGATCGGGAGGTAGAACAGGAATAACTGAAAGCATCATCCATTCGGGTTTGCTGTCGTTATTCTTGAAAGCTTCGACTACTTTAAGACGTTTTTGCAGCTTCTTGCGAGCAGCTTCGGAGCTAGCTTCAAGTAGAGCTTTACGCAAATCGTCGGCGAGATCTTCAATGCGCAGACCCGCTAGCAGTTCTTGAATCGCTTCCGCACCGACACCTACCTGAAAGGCGCCGTTACCATGCTCTTGAAGCAACTGTTCGTACTCGTCTTCGCTGATCACCTGACCGACGCGAAGTTTAGTTGTCTCATCCGTACCCGCATCGAGAACGACGTAGGATTCGCTGTAGAGAATGCGCTCGACATCTTTTAGAGGGATGTCAAGAATTGCACCGATACGCGAAGGGAGCGACTTCAAGAACCAAATGTGAGCGACCGGAGTCGCGAGGTTGATGTGCCCGAGACGCTCGCGGCGCACCTTCGAATGGATAACTTCAACACCGCATTTATCGCAGACGATGCCGCGGTGCTTCATTCGCTTATATTTGCCACATATACATTCAAAGTCCCGAACCGGGCCAAAGATTTTAGCACAAAACAGACCATCGCGCTCAGGCTTGAAGGTACGGTAGTTGATGGTCTCAGGCTTTTTAACCTCACCATAAGACCAGCTCCGTATCTTTTCCGGTGAAGCTAGCGATATTTTTATCGCACTGAAGCTCAGAGGATCGGTCGGTTTATCGAAAAAGCTTACTAAGTCGTTCAAGTGAGTAACCTCCATGAGGACGGATGAGAGGGGCGTGCCCATGCATGCCCCACTCGCGGATGCTAGGGCCTTACTGACTAAAACCTTCGAGACCGACTTCTTCGTCGTCACGTATGAGGTTCACGTCCAGCGCCAAGCTCTGAAGCTCTTTGACGAGAACGTTAAAGCTCTCAGGCAGGCCCGGCATCATCATGTTCTGGCCTTTCACAATCGATTCGTACATACGCGTCCGGCCAAGGACGTCGTCTGACTTCACGGTCAGGAACTCTTGCAGAGTATTCGCTGCACCGTAAGCTTCCATGGCCCAGACTTCCATCTCTCCGAGACGCTGGCCACCGAACTGAGCTTTACCGCCCAAAGGTTGCTGCGTAACAAGAGAATAAGGACCAATTGAACGGGCATGGATCTTTTCGTCAACCAAGTGGTGAAGCTTCAAAACGTACATAACGCCAACTGTCACACGGTTGTCGAACTTGTTCCCCGTACGGCCGTCGTAGAGATCGCTCTGCCCGTCTTCATCAAGACCAGCAAGACGGAGGTAGCGCTTGATGTCGACTTCCCCGGCACCATCAAAGACTGGGTTAGCGAGATGCACGCCTTCCCTGAATTTTCTGACAAAGCTAACAAGCTCAGGGTCACTGCAGCTGTTAACAAATTCCCTGATCTTTTTGTCGTCCCAAATCTCGAAGATAAATTGCTCGAGATCCTTCCTATTGAAAGACTGCTCGAAGAAAGTCTGCAGCTTCTCGCCTAGACCTTTAGCAGCCCAGCCCAGGTGAGTTTCAAGAATCTGCCCGACGTTCATACGCGAAGGAACACCGAGAGGATTCAAAACGATATCCACTGGCCGACCATCACCAAGGAACGGCATGTCTTCTTCAGGAAGGATACGTGAAACGACACCCTTGTTACCGTGTCGACCGGCCATTTTATCACCAACTTGCAGCTTACGCTTGATGGCAACATAGACCTTGACCATTTTGATCACACCCGGAGGTAGCTCATCGCCCTTGCGGACTTTCTTAATTTGCTCTTCCGTCATAAAGCGGATGAGGTTGATCTTCTCTCTGAGGCTCTCGACAACTTTGCTCAAGAGTGAATTGCGCTGAGCATCTTTAACGGCGAGCTGCTCCCAGTAAATGTAGTCGAGCTTAGTGAGAAAATGCTCATCAACTACTGATCCCGAGCTCGCAATTGCCAAGCCATCGCGGCCACGAATTTCGCCAGCAAGGGTCTCACCCGCAACGATGCGAGCGATTTTACGGGCTGCTGATTCTTTGATGATCGTGATTCGGTCACTTTCATCTTTCCTCAGGCGAGCGATTTCTTCCTCTTCGATTTGTAGGCTGCGAGCATCTTTAACGGCACCTTCGCGGGCGTAGACCTTAGCTCCAATCACAGTCCCTACTACGCCAGGTGGAACCCGGAGAGAGGTATCGCGAACATCACCGGCTTTTTCACCGAAAATAGCCCGTAGGAGCTTCTCTTCCGGAGTCAGCTGAGTCTCGCCCTTCGGCGTAATCTTGCCGACCAAGAGGTCATTTGGCTTCACATCAGCACCGATACGGATAATACCCGCTTCGTCGAGGTTTTTGAGGGCCTCTTCACCGACATTAGGAATATCTGAAGTTATTTCTTCTTGACCGAGCTTTGTATCGCGCGAAATACATTCAAATTCTTGAATGTGAATACTAGTATAAAGGTCTTCTTTGACGACCCGCTCGGAGATGAGTATGGAGTCCTCGAAGTTGTAACCGCTCCATGGCATGAAGGCCACAACCACGTTTTGCCCTAGAGCCAGCTCGCCCATTTCTGTCGCAAAACCATCGGCGATAATATCGCCTTTTTGTACGCGCTCGCCCTTAACCACGATAGGCTTTTGGTTGATACAAGTATCGACGTTCGAACGCTTGTTTTTCTCGAGCTTATAGATGTCGACTTCAGCGCCCACTTCCGTGAGGTTTTCGTCCTTGTCGTCCGTCTTGATAACAATACGCTCGGCATCGACAGAAACGATTACACCGTCCCGTTTCGCTACTACCGTGGCACCCGAATCGCGTGCCACGATGCGCTCCATACCAGTTCCAACCAGCGGAGCCCGGGTTTTCAAGAGCGGAACAGCCTGCCGCTGCATGTTAGATCCCATGAGAGCGCGGTTTGCATCATCGTTTTGAAGAAAGGGGATGAGATTCGCAGCCACAGAAACGAGCTGACTTGTGGAAACATCCATCAAGTCAGCTTCCTCTGCCCGAACAATCTCACTTTCACCGGCGCGACGTGCGTAAACCATCTCATCATCTGTGAGCACGTTACTCGCCTGGGCGATCACGTGATCCAAATGTTCCTCAGCTGCCGAATAGTAGCGAACGGAATTCCTGCCGCCATTCTCTTCGGTAAGCGACTTAAAAGGGGTCTCGATGAAACCGTACTCGTTTACTTTCGCAAAGCTCGCAAGCGACGAAATCAGACCGATATTCGGACCTTCAGGGGTCTCGATAGGACAGATCCGACCGTAGTGAGTGGGGTGAACGTCACGCACTTCAAACCCTGCGCGCTCACGGCTCAAACCGCCAGGCCCAAGGGCTGAAAGACGGCGCTTGTGGGTAACTTCCGACAGAGGATTCGTCTGATCCATAAACTGGCTCAGCTGCGAACTACCAAAGAATTCTTTGACGACGGCCGAAGCCGGCTTATTGTTCACAAAATCGTGTGGCAAAAGGGTGTCGACATCACCGAGCTGGAGACGCTCTCTAATCGCTCGTTCTATACGAAGAAGGCCGATGCGATACTGATTCTCCAGCAATTCACCAACAGCCCTTACACGACGGTTGCTCAGGTTGTCGATATCATCGATCTGACCTTTTTCATTCTTAAGGCCGATCAGATATTCAACGGCACGGAGAATATCCTCTTTGGTCAGCGTTCTGACTTCGAGTGGGATCTCTAGACCTAGCTTCTGGTTGAGCTTCATGCGACCGACGGCACTCAGATCGTAGCGGTCAGCGTTGAAGAAGAGATTTTCGAAGAGCGCCGTAGCCGGCTCAATCGTCGGGGGATCACCGGGACGCATTCTCTTGTAAATTTCGAGAATAGCCTCTTCCTTCGTATCGATCTTGTCGGTCACGAGGGTATTTCTAAAGGAAGCATCTGCGTTCACACCGTCGATGAAGAGAACAGAAAACTCCCGCACACCAGCTTTGACCATCTTCTCAAGGAATTCGAGAGTCAATTCGGTGTTCAACGGCACAATGGGCTTACCCGTCTTGTCGTTGATAGCTTCCGCTGTAATCTTGCCTGTGAGTTCGTCTTGCTCCATCGCTACATATTCGATCCCAGCCTGCTCCATCTGCCGAATTGCGCCAACGGAGATGCGCCGCCCCTTTTTAACGAGGACTTTGCCTGTAGAAGGATCCACTAAGTCGGTCAGCGCACGCTGGCCCCGCAAGATTTCATAGTTTAACTTTTTCTCGAGTTTACCTTCGCGGATCCGGATCGATTCCTTCTTATAGAAGCGATCGAGCAGTTCCTGCTCGGTGTAACCCAAAGCCTTGAGGAGAATCGATCCATGCATCTTCCGGCGACGGTCAATCCGGAGATAAAGAATGTCTTTGGAGTCGAACTCGAAGTCGAGCCAGCTGCCTCGATAGGGTATAACTCTCGCAGTGTAGAGGAGTTTCCCCGAAGCGCTGTTACGACCTTTATCATGGTCAAAGAAAACACCAGACGAACGATGCAACTGGGAAACGACAACTCTTTCCGTACCGTTGATGATGAATGTACCATCATCGGTCATCAAAGGAATTTCGCCGAAGTAGACCTCCTGCTCTTTTACATCCCTGATGCTTTTGACATTCGTTTCCTTGTCGAGGTCCCAAACTACCAGGCGAATGACGACCTTAAGGGGAGCAGCGAAGCTCATACCCCTCTGGCGGCACTCGTCGACTGTGTATTTAGGCTCTTCGAAAGAATAGCTGACGAACTCGACCGAAGCGGTTTCCGCAAAATGAGTAATAGGGAAAACCGAATTGAAGACGGCTTCGAGGCCGACGCTTTTCCGATTCTGTGGCAGCTCTTGCGCCTGCAGAAACGAGTTATAGCTATTCTTCTGCAGCTCGATCAAATATGGTATGTCAATTGCAGGGGGTATCTTTTCAAAGCGCTTGCGAGGACGTGTAAAACTGGAAGCGAGGGAGGTCATTGAGCACTCCTATGAAAGGAATAGCGTTGCAAACAGTGCAGAAGCCGGCATACTTCTCTTGCAACCCACGTGAACCGTGAGTGCTGGTCCTGAGAATACGGTCTCAGGGTAGCGTCAATACAACACACGGGTCCAGTTCAGATCTCTACAGAGTGCCGAGGCCCTCATGCATCAGGTGGAGGTCCCTTACGACCTGTGACCAGAATGAAAATGTGCGGACTGCACTCTTCGGCTTGCGCCGTGTCATGCTAAATCAGAACAGAAAAAATCACCCCGCACTCCAAGTAGCCTGCTCTTGGATCGGGGCGTGAAAGACCGAGTGGCTTCCACAGACACTGCGGTAACATTTTGCATCTAATATCCGATGAAACGGATCAAAAACCCATTTTCAGCCGAAACATAGGGAACTGAATTCTCAAAAGTTTTCGAGCTAAAGCGCAGGTTCCCCAACTTCATATATCCTCAGAGTCAATAGGATATATGGAACTTGAGCAATAAAAAAGCGGAAAGAGCTGCAAAGCCAAAAAAGATCTTGACCTGCAAACACTTTCCGGCATTTTTGCTTACTTGAGTTCGACTTTAGCGCCGGCCTTCTCGAGAACGTCCTTGATCTTGAGGGCGTCTTCTTTAGGAATGTTAGCTTTAACTTCCTTTGGAGCGCCTTCAACTAGGTCTTTGGCTTCTTTCAAGCCGAGACCAGTGATCGCACGTATTTCTTTGATGACGTTAATCTTCTTGTCACCAGCGTCAGTAAGAACGACTGTAAATTCAGTCTTCTCTTCGACAGGTGCTGCTGCACCAGCGGGCATTGCAGCAAAGGCTACAGGAGCTGCAGCGCTTACACCAAACTTCTCTTCCAGCTCCTTCACGAGGTCAGCCGCTTGCATAAGCGTCAGATTCTGAAGAAACTCAACAACCTGTTCTTTCGTTACGTTGGCCATACAAATCTTCCTCCCAAATCACATCCATAGCTTCGACCGGAACCAAAGCCCTTACGATGTTTTCTTATCTTTAATAGCGTTGATAACCTGAACTAGATTTCTTGGTACAGCATTCAGCACGCCCAAAATATTACGATGGGGTGCGACGAGAGATCCAATAATCTGAGCCAGTAGAACTTCTTTACTGGGCAAATCAGCGAGAGATTTAAGGTTCGCCTTGGAAAGAGGAGCTCCTTCCATATGACCGGCTGTAACCTTAAAGTTCGGATGATCTTTTTCAAAATCGAGCGCAGCCTTTGTTATAGCAGCCGCATCTCCATATCCGCAGATAAGACCTACTGGACCGACCAGACTTTTCGACAGATCTTCCAGGTCCTGAACGTCAATAGAAATAGCCTTTTTAGCTATCCTATTCTTGACGACTTTGAACTCTGCGCTTGCTTTGCGAAGCGACACGCGCAGCTTAGTCATCTCTTCTACAGTCAGACCGCGATATTCTGCGACGAGTACAGCCTTTGACTTCTTAAACCGTTCGGCTGTGTCTTCACGCAGTTCTTTTTTCGCTTTACGATCCATTGCTCATTTCCCCTTTAGACCTTGAAGGGCGTCGTATCAACGCGAACACCAGGTCCCATAGTAGCTGACAGACATACCTTCTTCAGGTAGGTGCCTTTGGCCGTCGAGGGCTTAGCCTTCAGCAGCGTGTCGATGATGGTCCGAGCGTTCTCTGCCAGCTGCTCTGCACCGAAGTTCGAGCGACCAACCGAAAGATGCACGATACCAGCTTTGTCGACCCGATACTCGGCGCGACCAGCACGAAGCTCGGTGATAGCTTTGTCGATTTCAAAGGTGACAGTTCCCAGCTTGGGGTTGGGCATGAGACCGCGTGGACCTAGAACCTTGCCGAGACGACCGACAACACCCATCATGTCAGGGGTTGCGATCACTTGATCGAAATCAAGCCAGCCTTCGCTGATTTTCTTGGCTAGATCGTCGCCGCCGACGAAATCCACTTGATGATTTCCTGCCTCTACCGCCTTTTCGCCCTTCGCGAAAACAACGATGCGCACTTTTTTTCCTAACCCGTGAGGGAGGACAGTTGCGCCGCGGATGTTTTGATCTGCGTGACGAGGATCAACACCGAGGTTGATAGCCAGATCAACAGAAGCATCCATCTTAGAGTAGGACGTGTTCTTGACGAGTGTGCAGGCCTCGAGAAGATCGTATTGTTTATTACGATCTACCTGGGCGAGGGCTGCGCGATACTTCTTTCCTCGCTTAGCCATAATATTCTCCGTAGTCCTATCGAACCTAATAACTTTTAGGCTCTCCTACTATGTGCCGCATGAAAAACTTACTTAACTTCGAGACCCATGCTTCGTGCAGAACCCATGATGATTCTCATCGCCGTGTCTTCTTCGTAAGCGTTGAGGTCTTCCATCTTAGTCTTGGCGATCTCACGCACCTGATCCATCGTTACAGTTCCAGCAGTGGCTTTGCTAGGAGTCTGCGAGCCTTTTTCGACTTTTGCTGCTTTTTTCAACAAGTCGGAAGCAGGAGGACTCTTCGTGATAAAGCTGATGGACTTGTCAGCATAGACAGTAATAACAGTCGGCAGAATAGAACCGACTTGCTTCTGCGTCTTTGCATTAAATTCCTTGCAGAAGGCCATAATATTGACCCCCCGCTGGCCGAGAGCTGGACCTATGGGAGGAGCTGGGTTTGCTTTACCTGCCGGAATCTGCAGTTTGATAAATCCGACAACCTTCTTTGCCACTTTTTATACTCCTTCTTTTCCAATGCCAGGCAGCTATCTGAATCAAGACTTGGAAGACGGGGTTTACGTTATTTTGTGTGGGGCGTCAAGCTTTAAACCAACAAAAGCCCTGACAAGGCTACCCAATGTCACACAGAAAGACGAGCTACTGAATCTTTTCAACCTGACCGTATTCCAGCTCCACTGGGGTTTCCCGACCGAAGATGCGGACGAGAACACGGACCTTAGATTTATCGGGCCGAACCTCATCTATTACACCGTCAAAATTACTGAATGGACCATCCATAACTTTAACTGACTCACCTTTTGAGAAATGAACTTCCTGCACGACATCTTTCTTGTCCTGTACCGACTCAGGAGAAGTCATGCGCAGTACTTCGTGATCAGGAAGTGGCTTCGGATGTTTGGCGTTGCCAACAAAGCCCGTAATTTTCGGCGTACTTTTTACAGTGTGCATCGATTCGTCATCGAGATGCATTTGAACGATGATATAGCCTGGAAAAGAAGTCCGGGAAACTGAACGCTTCTTACCTGCTTTATTAACAGTTTCGCTGACTGTATGAGGAATGTAGATCTCACCAAACTTCTCTTGCTGGCCTTCGCTCTTAGCTCGATCGATCAGACCGCTCTTAGCTTTTTCCTCAAAGCCAGAATAAGTATGGATTACGTACCATTTGAGATCAAAAGTCATGTCACCTGCCTCGTTGCATTCAAAATTGGTTCACTGTCCCTACCCCTCTAGGTTAGGAGAAGTGCAAAGACCTTGGCCCAGATGAGATCAAAAACGGCCAGTATTACCGCAAAAATTCCAACCACGATACAGACGATGACGGTCATGCGCCTGGTATCAGGAAGGCTTGGCCAGGTCACCTTACGGAGTTCCCCGATAGAAGCAAGAAAGTACTCATGGCGCTCTTTATCTCGCGCGAGGATCCAGACTGAGAGTAAACCCAATGCCACGCTGAGTACGGTAGCGGATGTGTGGTAGACGGTATCATATCGATCCGACCAACCGGTCTGAACACCCAATGTCACACTGGCTTTCCAGACCATTAAGCCCACCAAAACGGCGAAAATTACATAGGCCACTTTCAGCCAATAGGAGTCGTCCTTGTTCATTTAAGCCTCTCCAGGATGGAAACAAAAATACTGTAGCGAAAGCCTATCTCAAAACTTGCCGAAGGAGAACGAGACTTTAGTGACCCTAAGAGCTTTCCCGTCTTACGAGTCCAAGAAAAAATTTTGTGGGAAAGTCATGAGAGAAGTAAGCTTTGGCGGATACCAAGATGCGCGCCCCCTTGAGAGATACAGGAGCAGGCGAGGAGGGACTCGAACCCACAACAGTCGGATTTGGAATCCGATGCTCTACCATTGGAGCTACTCGCCTAGAAGACTTTGCAATGAAGCTACACTATTCTCGCCCACAGGAAAAGTCGAAGCAAGACAGACGAGAACAAGAAAAAGCTGCCATTCGGAAATGGCAGCTTTTTGATTTCTATTTACTCGATAATCTCAGCAACAACACCAGCACCTACTGTACGGCCACCTTCACGGACAGCGAAGCGGAGCTCCTTGTCCATCGCGATCGGTTGAATCAATTCAACTTCGATATCGATGTTGTCACCAGGCATAACCATCTCAACGTTGTCTGGCAACTTGATGGAGCCGGTTACGTCAGTCGTACGGAAGTAGAACTGAGGACGGTAGCCTTTGAAGAATGGAGTGTGACGTCCGCCTTCTTCTTTGGTCAAAACGTAGATCGACGCTTTGAAACGCTTATGAGGCGTGATCGAACCTGGCTTAGCCAAAACCTGACCG
The DNA here is from genome assembly GCA_041736305.1 of Oligoflexus sp. Taxonomy (GTDB): domain Bacteria; phylum Bdellovibrionota_B; class Oligoflexia; order Oligoflexales; family Oligoflexaceae; genus Oligoflexus. The sequence goes on from JBGSTX010000074.1 coordinate 48,926, forward strand.
CGCATAACGTCTTCCCGCTTGGTGCCGCGAAGAAGAATCCCGACGTTATCACCAGCGCGACCTTCGTCGAGAAGCTTTCTGAACATTTCGACGCCAGTACAGATCGTCTTTTGCGTTTCTTTCAGACCGACGATTTCCATTTCTTCGCCGACCTTGACGATACCGCGCTCGATACGACCAGTGACAACAGTACCGCGACCTGAGATCGAAAACACGTCTTCGATAGGCATCAGGAACGGACGATCGACTGGGCGCTCAGGAAGAGGGATATACTCGTCGCAAGCTTTGATGAGCTCGACAACTTTTTGAGCCCACTTGTCGGTTGCAACACTGGCTTCCAGAGCTCTAAGAGCGGAACCGCGGATGATTGGAGTTTCGTCGCCAGAGAACTTGTAAGCAGCGAGAAGCTCACGAACTTCCATCTCGACAAGGTCAAGAAGTTCTTCATCATCAACCATGTCGCACTTGTTCATGAAAACGACGATCTGAGGCACACCAACCTGACGAGCCAGGAGAATATGCTCCCGAGTCTGAGGCATAGGGCCATCAGCCGCGCTTACGACCAAAATCGCGCCATCCATCTGTGCAGCACCGGTGATCATGTTCTTCACATAGTCAGCGTGACCTGGACAGTCGACGTGTGCATAGTGACGATTTGCGGAGCTGTACTCAACGTGTGAAGTCGAGATCGTGATTCCACGAGCTTTTTCTTCAGGGGCGTTGTCGATCTCGTCGAAAGCCTTCGCTACGCCGCCGTATGCTAGCGCCATGACTTTGGTGATAGCCGCGGTTAGAGTCGTTTTACCATGGTCAACGTGGCCTATGGTGCCGATGTTCACGTGGGGTTTATTGCGTTCGAACTTTTCTTTTGCCATTTTTTCCTCCCGCTAACGGCTGCAAGCGAAGTAAATCTTCTTATAATATCTTCTGATCTTAAATGATTCATAGCAGAGACTAGTCGACATCTCGTGCTTTGAGGCATGAATGGAGCCCTGAACGGGAATCGAACCCGTGACCTCGTCCTTACCAAGGACGTGCTCTACCAACTGAGCCATCAGGGCATACTTGCGATCTAGACCCCGACCTCTTTACCACATTGTTGACCCTGTGAGAGGGTTTTTAGCTCCTCACAACATTCTCGTCAACCTATGTCTTCATCGCTAGCCTCCTCGCAAGAGACCCGCGCTATTAATAACGGGTTCAAGGATGGAGCGGGAAACGGGATTCGAACCCGCGACCCTTAGCTTGGAAGGCTAATGCTCTAGCCAGCTGAGCTACTCCCGCTTACCTTTGCCCGGCGAACCGGTGAAGAAACTGGTGGAGGGAGGTGGATTCGAACCACCGTAGGCTAAGCCAACAGATTTACAGTCTGCCCCCTTTAGCCACTCGGGCATCCCTCCAATGTCGCACATAAGCACAAGGAGCTTACATACATTTAAAACAGCAGATGGAGCTGGTGATGGGACTTGAACCCGCAACCTGCTGATTACAAGTCAGCTGCTCTACCAATTGAGCTACACCAGCAACTGCCTCGTCGGACTTTAAACCATGAAAAATGTTTAGCGTCTCGAGCGTTAGAGTGAATTACACTCTGTGCTTTGTACCTGTCAAGTGAAAGCTAGCCTTCAAAAGTTTTTTGCGTTTGGTTGAAGCGCTGATGGAGAGCATGAATCAAGATGCCTGCAGCTACCGAAACATTGAGCGATTCGAGATTTCCTGCTGGGGAGGGAATAGATACTTTGAGATCGCATCGCTTCAGGATATTAGCGCCAACACCTCGTTCCTCGGAACCCAGCACTAGGACGACCTTATCGAATGACTGTGGCAACGAGTTGACCGCCGTGCCGTCCATGTCGGCCGCAAGAATCCAGTAACCGGCCCCTTTGAGTCTTTCGAGCGCGCGCATCAGATTTGTAACAATCACCGGCTCGATCCAGGCAAATGCCCCTTGAGCTGCGCCTAAGGTGGCGGTGGTAATAGGTGCCTGTCGATCTTTCGGCAGCAGCAGGTGACGACATCCAAAAAAAGCCGCGCTACGAGCGATGGCTCCTAGATTTCTTGTATCCGTGATATGGTCGCAAGCGACAATAATGTCACGCCGACAGCTCTGACTGCGCTCGAAGAAAGTCTCCTCATCAAGTTCGACAATCTTAACCTTAGCGCTAAGTCCCTCCGAGGCTTGCGGATTGACTTTTGCCGTTACGGGTTTAGAAAGTGAGTATTTTTCAAAGAGTGCATGGAGGCGCTTTTCTTCGCTAGCGGCGTAGCTGATCTGCTCTAAAGCAGAGGGGCGTGCTCTTAAATATTCTTCCAGAGCCGACCAACTGCTGATAACGAGACCGCCCCCGTCTTCCTTATGGGTGCGGCGAGGGCGGTTTTTTGATTGAGCTTCAGAGGGAAATGTTTTCTTGATCACACAATCATTTTCTGAAAGGTTCGTTTGATGTCCCAGCCTTTACCGCCAGGCAGCAAATCACCAATCAATTGTAAAAGGAAGAGCACAAGCGCCTGTATCTCTTTCGCCATCTGTTGAGTCTGCCTCTGGCTCGTATGAGCTTTTGCATAGATACTAACGACGGACTCTAAGGGTATAGACCCATCAGTAGATACGAAGATCGGCGATCGCGAAAAGCTATACTGCTGTTCGAGAAAGAGTTCAATATCGAGGAGAGGAAAATATAGCCCTTCTTGAGTAAAAGCTTTTTTGGCGCCATCAAGTACGAGATGATATGCGTCTATTTGGCTCTTTATGACTTTCAGTTGGCCACCTTCAAAATGCCTCAAATTCGCGTCAAACCCGTCGATCTCCAAGGCGTGTCGATGAACCAAGTTGAAGAGAGCGCACATAGAATTGAGCCTGGTGAGTTTTGAATGATTCAAAAAATCCTCAACGGAGCTATTGGTGATCGCCAGTTCGACCGTATCCCCGAGAAATGTACCTGCGACTGCGTTGAGCCTTTCACAGACTGACTCCACCTTCTGAACACGACCATTGACATCAATTTTCTTATGAAAGTGTTCGACCATGCATGCATAGGCCTGGCAGTCATCAATGAGTTCATAAGTAGGCAAATCCATATTGACGAGGGTCGAGGAAGCTTCCAAACCTTCCTGAATCTGCAGGTACAATTGGTTTTGGAGAAAAAGAGACTGAAAGATGCTATAAACTTGAAGCTTTAGAGCCTGCCACAACTGGCCAGTCGTGAAGACTCGATTTTCGAGCAGAACCTTGCCGAATTTTGTTGTTCGCGTCACCTGTACGGCCGCTTCGGCCAGTTGATCGAGAGTAATAAGCCCCGCTCGATAGATGACCTCACCTAGGCGATCGTCCATCAAGGTCGAAGCCGCAAATACCAGTTCGCCGTTTCGCAAATAGAGGCGCTTGAAGCAATTGCCGAGGTCGATGGAAAGGACTCCATCGAATCGCTCCTGATGAAGTCCATAGATCAGTCCAGCAAAAGCTTTCCGACTGAACTGCCCGAAGCCCGACTCGTCGCCACGCATGGCTGCCGGCCTCTCACTCCTGTCGACTATGAGACGTGAGCGACCGAGTTCACGGACCTGCCAATCACTGTGCTGACGAATGACTTCACCAGTAAGTAGCTGACCTTCTTCGACAGATTTGATTTGCAAGCCGGCATCGTCTGCCATGATTTATCCCTTTTGCTTGGGCTCGATTCCGTAGAGTTTCATCTTTCTATGAAGATTGCTCCGTTCGAGCCCGATTGCTTCCGCAGTCTTAGTAATATTCCATTGGAATTCTTCTAGTTTACCGAGAAGGTAGGCTCTTTCAAAGTCTGTTTTTGCCTGCTTGAGAGTTGCTGCGGTCATAAATTCGAGGTTGGCGCTCTCCGTATTCTTCTCATCCATTCCTAAATGGTTTCTTAGGGTTTTGACATCTACGACCTCTGAGTCGGACATGATACAGAGCCTTTCGAGCAGATTTTTCAACTCCCGGATGTTCCCAGGCCACGGATATTCCTTGAGGACTTTGGCTGCTTCGCTAGAAAACTGCTTTTGCTTTTCACCCAATTCAGCTGCCATGAGATGGAGAAAGTGGTCGGCCAGAACAAAGATGTCATCACCACGCTCACGCAAGGGAGGCAACTGAAAGGGTACGACGTTGAGCCGATAAAAGAGATCCTCCCTGAAAAGTCCGACTTTGATAAGCTCCTTGAGGTCTTTGTTGGTCGCAGCCACCACTCGCACGTCGACGTGCATGGTTTCCGTGCTACCGACTCTTTCGTACTGCTGCTCCTGCAGAATACGTAAGATCTTGGCCTGGGTTCGCAGCGACATGTCGCCTATTTCGTCAAGAAAGAGGGTCCCCTGATGAGCTAACTCAAACTTACCTTTCTTCTGGCTCACGGCATTGGTAAACGCGCCTTTAGCATGGCCAAAGAGCTCCGACTCGATCAACTCTTCAGGAATAGCCGCACAGTTGACCGCAACGAAGGGCCGGGTCGAGCGTGAGCTCTTCTCGTGAATGCTACGAGCCACAACTTCCTTACCTGTACCATTTTCTCCGGTTATGAGAATCCAGGCGTTGCGTGGAGCCACCATCTGAATCTGCCGCTTAATCTGGAGGATATTGGGCGCAAGACCGATCAGCTCTGGAACAGTCGCCTGCCGACTTCTTTCCTCGAGTCGACTGCGGATTTCACGAGCGTGTTCCATCAGAGGAAATATTTTTTCGAGGGACAAAGGTTTTTCCAGATAATCGAAAGCCCCGAGCTTAGTTGCTCGCACGGCAGTTTCGATCGAACCATGCCCACTCATGATAACGACCGGAATCTTCGCGTTGTGTTGCCGCATTTTTTGCAAAGTATCAATGCCGTCCATGCCGGGCATCCAGACATCCAAGAGTACAAGGTCCGGCTCACGCTTCAAAAAAAGTTGAAGTCCGATCTTGCCATTTTCAGCTGTTACAGTCTGCCAACCTTCATCATCGAAGACATCAGCCAGAGTCTTCCGAATCTTATCTTCGTCATCCACGATCAACGCGAGAAGCGCGTCATGTGGAATTTTGGAATGATCAACCATAGCCTGGCACCCTTTTCGCAGTTTTAGACTCATCCAGTGGAAGTTCAATCACGATAATTGTACCAATGGGTTGGTTGTCAACGATACGCAGGTAGCCTCCGTGATCGGTGATAATCTGGTTCACTATCGCCAAACCCAGGCCGGTTCCTTCTTTTTTGGTCGAAAAGTAGGGTTCGAGAACCCTTTGTTTCAGATGATCAGGGATGCCGCAGCCATTGTCGGCGATTTCGAGCCTCACGACATTGTAGTCTTCGAGTATTCGTGTTCTTATGGTGACGACACCGCGTTCTCGCTCTTCAGGAATAGAAGCGATCGAATTGCTCACTATGTTGGTAACCGCACGGACCATGTGCTCACGGTCCAGCGGAATAGGCGGCAGGTCCTGAGCGAGCTCTCCGACTTCAAAATCTACCCGGCTATAACTCATGCTAAAAAGGCTGACCACCTGTAGCAAGATGCCGTTCAGGTCTTCCGCTTTGGTCTTGACGGAAGGTAGGCGAGCGAACTTTGAGAATTCGTTGACCAAATCTCGGAGAGCATCGACTTCGGAAATGATGGTTTCTATGCAGGTGACGAAGACTTGATGATCTTTGCCGTGAAACTGATCGCCAAATCGTCTCAATAGTCGCTGTGCGCTGATTTTGATGGGAGTAATGGGGTTCTTAATCTCGTGAGCAATCCGACGAGCGACCTCCCGCCAAGCAGCAACTCGCTGAGCTTTGACCTGCTCACTAGCATCGTCAAAGACCACGATTATACCGAGATCCTCGCCTTCTTCGTCCAGTATCCGCGTGGCATCCGCCAGTAGGGTAAGATCTCGACCGGTCTCCGAGAGATCAATTTCGCCGCTGAAAGACCCCACCTGCACTCGCTCCGCAATAGGCTTCCAGAAGATTTCTACAACACTGGGCTCCAGGGCTTCTTCGATAGGCTTCCAAAGGCAGGTGGCTGCTTCAATATTGAGCAGGCGCTCTGCGGCTCTGTTTACCGAAGCCATTTGACCTTTGGCATCCACGGAAATAACCCCGGCGTTGATATTCCGCAGGACTACCTCCATATACTTCCGCCTTCGGTCGAGTTCCTCATTTGTATTCTCAAGCTGACGGGTGAAAACTGCAACTTTCGCTGCATGTTCCCTTAGATCGCTGGTCATGCTGTTGAAAGCCAGCATCAGCTGACCAGTTTCGTCATCAGACTTTACCTCAAGGCTTATGCCATAGTTGCCAGCCGCTACTTGCCGCGTCGCATCGGCAAGCCTCTGAATAGGAGCTATGATGCCCCGTGCTACGTAGAAGCCGAGCCATATAGCGGAAAAGCCGATGATGACGACCATGAGAACGAGCAGGATCACATAGCTAAGACGAATTAACTCGGCGCCAGGCTTGAGACTCGCGAAATCCTGAATAATGGATTCTACGCTCTGGAGAATCTGGGTCTCGAAACGTTCTTCAAGGATAATGAGGCCCAGCAGGCGGCGATCCTTCGGCGAAACTATCGGTGCGACTCCGCGAACGATGTCCCGTCCTTCGTCGGCATCTATAATCGCGCGGGAGATCATCGTCGGATTCTGCTGAAATCGCTGCATCGCATGAATCGCAAAGCGCAGCTCACGATTGGACGGCAGAGTCTTCACAGACTCATTATGCCAAATAAGATTGGCATCTTGATCATAAACCCGAACGCTTGAAACGCGATATTCTCGGGCGAAATTTTTCAGACGACTTGCGTTGATGCTTTGCACGTCTTCGATATCAAAAGGCCCAGAGTCGGGGAAGTCAATTCTCTGCAGGGCGAGGCGAGCCAGTTGTCCAAGGCGACGTTGGTCTCTATCGTAGACCATGGCTCCCGCTTCCCGAGTCCGATGCATCGTCGCTTCAACTCGGGAAGAAAACCAGGTCTCGAAACTCTCGGTTAAGAAACGGGTCGAGATATAAAACAGTAAAGCCGTCGGAGCCACAGCGAAAAAGACGAGTGCAATTACAAGTTTGGTTCGAAGCTTCGACCCAATCACTCCGTGTCGGCGATCGATGACCAATTTCACGATATTACGGAAGAGGAGAAACGAGAGAATAAGGATCAGGACAACATTGACGTTAATAAGGCCGAAATAGACGAGAGAATTTAGAAATTCCTGATGCTGAGCCAAGGCTTTACTTAGGTCAAAGAGGCGCCCTTCAAGTCGAGAAAGAGCTACAAAGACCAGAGCAACGCCTAGCATTGCTATCACTTCTAGAAGGCGGCGTCGCTCTTCCCGGGAGCCGAGTGAGAGCCATTTTGTCCAGTTACTACTCAAGCCTCGCCTACCTCCTTTGAATTCCAAGAAGCTGTCTTCTTCCAGGGATAGCAAGGCGCGAGGAAGAAAAAAACCAGAGTTTTCGAGAGTTAGATTGAACTCGAACTTTCTCAGCTAGCAAGCTGTTCAAGGCTTAACTAAGAGCGAAACTCTGCCAAAAGGCAAATTTTGGTAAGAAAGCTCGAGTTCCACTTGTCGTATCCCAGCCAACTTCTTTTCTTCTTTAAACCGAACCTGAGCCTCCTGATTGAGACGAGGATGATTGGTACGAATCTCCTTCACCTTAATTTGGTCACTAGGTTTAAGCTCCAGAGTTTGTCCAGCCAGGACTGTTCGCAACTGATCGTTTACTTCGATGGCGACCGAGTGCAGGGTCGGTTCAATTATGTGGATCCTGATATCGCCATGGCTAGTACCAGCCGTCAGTGCTTCGATGCGATATTCGCGGCCTTTCTTGTCACGAGACCACTCTTTTTTTAAAAGTTTGGTGTCAATGCTCAGATCGCGATCGTCACCTTTACGAGCCAAATTTTTCTGCCAGAAGCCGACGAAATTGATGAGATCTGGGCTTCGCGAACTTTTTTGAAGGGTCGCGTAGAGGAGACGGAGCTGATCACCACGAATCAATTCAAGCACGCTCCCTTGGGGAATTTCCTTTGGTTCGCTGCCATTTACTGCCACCCCAATGACAGAAAGGCGCGGAACGGTGACAGCCCGAACTTCGCTACTATAGCCATAGCCCCAGCAAAGCCAGAGAGAGCAAGACATCTTATAAAAAAAGCGTTTGAACTTAAGCGGCATGAAGTACTCTCACCCTCGGGTAAGTGAACGTCGAAGAAGACAAGAAAGGGAAAAAATCTTGCCAAAGAGACGCGACGCTCGTACGTTTGTCTAACTCAGCACAGGAGAGCGAAAAGCTCAGGAGGCACTCGCTCGATCGATAGAATCAGGAACATAGGGCTGAATATTCTTGAAGAATAACACAACTCGCAAAAGATGTCCCCATGACCATAGTTCAGAATCAAGATCTCTTGCAGCAGTTTCAGGCAGCCTTGCGCGCGAAGAATCGTCAGCCTTCGACTGTCGAATCGTATAGCCGCGATGCTCAGGACTTTCTGCGATTCCTTGAGCACAGTGGACTTGCTATCCGCGCCGTAGAACCAGAAACTCTGCTTTGGTTTCGAGATCACCTGCATTCGATCCAAGAGGCTGAGAATTCGGTGAGACGGAAAGTAATTGGAGTACGACAATTCTATCGGTTTTTAGTCGATGAACGCGTTATCAACGATTCACCCTTTGACTCTGTCCCCCTACCAGAACGTGATGAAAGTCTCCGGAAAGCGGTTCAGGAAAGTGCCCTTGAGCGCATGCTTGAGTTGCTCCCGAGCACCAGCCTCAAACAAGCACGCGATCGCGCTATCTTGCATTTGCTAGGCTTTGAAGGCATAAAGGCTCATGAACTTATTCTGCTGAACTGGACTGATCACTTGCAGTCAAAGGGCCTAACGACTCTGAGTATACCTGGCAATAAAGGGCGGACGATCGCTCTATCGCATGAAAGTGCCGCGAGTCTTGAAGTATATGCCCAACGCTTCGAGTCGTGGCGGGGCCGGCAAGATACTGACTCGCAGGCGCGCTTCCAGCGGATATTCGTTGCCTTCAAAGGCAAAGATAGCCCCCTCGTTCTGCCTGCTATGACCCGACATGGACTTAAGTTCATGCTGCACGAACTAGGCGAACGCTTTGAACTCAAGCAGCTCCATACTGAAAGCTTGCGCCATCACGCGATTCAATTCCAGCTTGCTAGCGGTAAAAGCGCAGAGGAAGTGATGGCCCATCTCGGTCTTCGGCGCCTAGGCAATGTAGGCAAGCATCTTGCCCAAAGTCGGATGGCACCGTGAGCGAAGACGTGGCTACGGACGACTTAGTCTGGATGAAAATGGCTCTCTCCCTTGCAAGAAGTGCGATCCACCTTGGAGAAGTTCCCGTTGGCGCCGTCTTAGTCAGAGATGGTCAGATAGTAAGCACTGGCCTCAACCTTCGGGAGACTTGGCAAGTCCCGAGCGCTCACGCAGAATTCATCGCCATTGAACGAGCTGCGAACTACTTAGGTCGTTGGAGGCTCCACGATTGTCAACTCTACGTGACTCTCGAACCTTGCCTCATGTGTGCTGGAGCCATCTACCAGGCGAGACTACGTCGTGTGGTTTATGGGGCTTTCGACCCTAAAGGGGGAGCCCTTGGAAGTCTTTATCGGGTTCACGAGGACCAGCGCCTCAATCATCGCTACGAAGTTTGCGGGGGTTGTCTCGAAGCCGATTCTGCACGACTCCTCAGTAGCTTTTTTTCGAAGCGACGTGCTCTGCAGAAAATAAAGCCAGAAATCTGAGTTTCAAAGCTTTCGGCTGGTACCAGAAAAAAATATCGCTTAAATTCCAGCCGAGCCTGGAACGCATCTATCTCAAGGAGCCGCTATGTCTTACGATTTTTATAAGTTGATCCACTTTCTCGGTATCTTCCTGGTATTTTCTGCTCTCGGTGGCCAATTTGTTCAAGCACTCAATGGAGGGGATCCCCGTCTGGCTCCTGCACGCAAGTGGATTGGAATGTTTCACGGTATCGGTCTCGTCCTGATCCTTGTCGCTGGCTTCGGGATGCTGGCTAAGGCTCAGCTGCCCATTCAGGGTTGGACGATAACTAAACTACTCATTTGGCTAATATTGGGCGGAGTGGGTGCGATTGCCGCAAAGAAACGTTCTGCCGCCGGAGCCCTGTGGGTTGCAGCCATTTTGCTTGGAGTGATTTCTGCATACATGGCTCACTACAAACCCTTTTGAACCCTACCTCATAGATATGTCTCGATTACTTCTGCTTTCCTGATCGTAACTGGCTCAAGGGGGCGGTCTTGAGGTCCGGTACGGACCTCGCCAATTTTCTTTACAACTTCAAGGCTTTCTTTGTTGCTCACGCGTCCGAAGACGGTGTACTGATTATCAAGATACGGAATGCGTTCGAGACAGATGAAGAACTGGGAGCCGGCAGAATTAGGGTCACTAGTTCGCGCCATTGAGAGAACGCCCGGCTCATGAGGGCAGTCGTTGAATTCGGCTGTGACTGTGTAGCCTGGTCCGCCTGCACCACTACCCTTAGGGCAGCCCCCTTGAATTACAAACCCAGGGACTACACGGTGAAAAGTTAGGCCATCATAAAAGCCTATCTTAGCTAAAGCTATGAGGTTTCTGCTATGGCCAGGGGCGACATCGGTAAACAATTCGACCTCGACAAGCCCCATTGACGTATCAAGCCTGACTTGATACTTAGTCTTATTAAAATCGATGGTTTTCTCGAGGTCTTTGACTTGCTGCTTAACATCTGCCATAAGCCATTCCTTTATAAGAGTGGATGCTCCCTCAGGCGCGAGGTCTCACACTTACCTGAATCTGAAATCCGAGTAAACGCCTGAGCACAAGCCTAGCAAAGGACAGATCCATGGACGCGACCTACATTGCCATTTCTTCCAATGACACGACTGACGTGGTCGCCCAGGAACTGGCTTCCCTTGGGGCACTACAAATTGACAAGGGCTATGCCGCCGTTTCTTTTGCAGCGGCAGACGAAGTAGCCTATAGACTTCATTTGCGCCTGCAAAGCGCCAGCCGCCTGCTTCTTGTCCTTAAACAAGGCTCAGGATCCAGCCTCGCCATCATTACCCATCAGGCACGCAAGGTAAAATGGGACAACTATTTTCGCTCGGACAGTACCTATCTAATCGAAGGAATTGCCGGCGATCGCGGTCCCGACTTCCCTTCAGCAACCGAGATCAGCAAGGCTGTCCGTTTGGGCCTTGAAGACTATTTTCGGAAGATGGATAAGCCCTTACCTAAGGTCGACCTCAAAGATCCAAAGATCCGTGTCGTAGCTCACATAGCGAGTGGGCGCTTGACTCTTTCAATCGACACGTCTGGAAAATCGCTCCATAAGCGCGGCTATCGTGAAGACTCCCATCCGGCCCCTATCAAGGAAAACCTTGCGGGAGCCCTGCTCCAGATGATCGGCTACGACGGGAGTCAAAATTTTTACGATCCTATGTGTGGCTCAGGAACGATTGCCATCGAAGCAGCCTTCCGCGCCCTCCACAAGGCGCCGCTTATCCATCGGAAAAAGGGCGAATTTGGACTCGAAAACCTACAAAGTTTCAACAGCGGACTTTGGCGTCAGGTACAAGACGGGTGCAGGCAAGAACGTCTGGAGCAGCCTGCAGCAAAAATTTATGCAGCAGATATTGATAGTCGCTACATCGAAGCCACGCGCAGCAATGCACTTCGCGCCCGTGTGGAAAAATATATCGACGTTCGCCATGGATCCTTTTTCGATCTTCCTGCACCCGCGAACCAAGGGATGCTACTAGCTAACTTCCCTTACGGAGAGCGTATAGGGAAACGCAGTGAAGAAGAAATGATCGAGTTCTATAAAAAAGTTGGTGACACCCTAAAACAAAAATACGCCGGCTGGACAGCAGCTCTTTTGGTCGCCGAAGGATCCCCTTATAAGCATATTGGCTTACGTCCTAAGCGCCGAATCCCCATCGATAATGGCGGCATCCCCTGTCGCCTTTTGATCTTTGAACTTTACTCTGGAAAAAAATACCAGAGCGAAACCTCCGCAGAACCGGAACTTCGCATACTTCACTGAAAAGCTCTGAAATTTAGCGCCTCTCCGGAGGCCTAGTTTTTCACCCGACGTTGTCTAAGATTTTCGTAGAGAATGATCGCTCCCGCCACCGAAACATTAAGTGAATCCCCAAGCCCGAGCATTGGAATTTTAACTGAAATATGTTGAAGCGCATCCCATTGCTTGGACAGGCCCCTTGCTTCAGAACCAAGCACGAGCGCGAGCGGTCTATTTAAGTCTTCTTCATCATGAAAGCGCTTTGCATAAGGCGAAGCCGTTACTATTGCAATGCCTCGCTCTTGACAAAAAGCGTAGAATTCATCGTGGGTGCAGGCTATCAGCGGCAGACTAAAGAGTGCGCCTACGCTGGCACGCACTGCGGCAGGATTGAAGAGGTCGGCTTTCGGATCCAGAACTATGAGGGCAGAAGCGCCAACTCCATCCGCAGAGCGGGCAAGAGCCCCAAGATTTCCTGGCTTTTCGACATTTTCAAGTACCAAAAAAGGGGGCCCTGCAGGACACTCGCTTAATACTTCGAGACTCCAGCTTCTCGCTTCCATAACGCCGAGCAGTCCGTCGGTGCTTTCACGCACAGCCAGCTTCTGAAATACTCCTTCAGAAACTTCGATGAGAGCATTCTCGGGGACTTCCTGGATAACGAGGCGAGCTTCATCGCTCAATACAGAAGGACAGAAGAAAAGGGTGCGGCAAACGTAGTCTCGCGCAAGCGCCCGCCGTAGTTCTCGAGCCCCCTCGATCAGGAAGAGCCGACTCTCACGGCGCTCGTGGCTGTTCCGAAGTTTTAGGCATTCTTTGATCTTGGGGTTTTGTGGACTGCTAATCGTTAACACAGGTCAATCCCGAATGAACCAGCAGCTCGCGCCGCTGGGAAGTGCACGCTCTGACTCCTCTTCACAGACGAGCATCTCTTCTGAGAGATAGCGGCCTCTGGCCTGAGGAACCATCGCTTTCAAAAGGTTTTGCATAGCAATCGGCGTATAGCCGTTTGAATGGGAGCTGAGGAGAATGAAACGGAAGTCGTCTGCCAATAAATCTTTGAGCAGATCGAGAAGAAGGCTGAGGTGCTCTTCAATCTTCCAGACTTCACCCTTACTCCCGCGGCCAAAGCTCGGTGGATCTAAGATAATGCCCTGGTAACGTCGATCTCGCCTCAACTCACGGGCAGTAAACTTCTGCACATCGTCGAGCAGCCAGCGAATGGGAGCGTCCTTCAAGTCGTTAGCTTCGGCATTGGACTTACCCCACTGAATGCTAGTCTTCGACGCATCTACATGTGCGACTTTCGCGCCGCCCTGAGCAGCGGCAAGGCTTGATCCTCCCGTGTATGCGAAGAGGTTGAGAACATGGAAATCATTCCCGCTGCGACTTCCATCAAAACAGAGGCGTCTGATCCTTTGCCAGTTCATAGCCTGCTCAGGAAACAGCCCCAGATGTCCGAAGTCGGTAAGCTCCATCACAAGTTGAAGTCCACCGTATTCGATGGGCCACTGCTTTTGCATGCCCTTCGATATAATGGTCCACTTCCCCTCACCACCGCTGAAGCGATTGTAGCGAGCGTCGACTTTCTCCCACACTTCTGGACCGAGCCGCGGTCGCCAGACAGCCTGGGGCGAAGGGCGCACCAGCCGATAGGGTCCAACTTGCTCGAGCTTTTGGAAATTTCCAGAGTCGATGAGAGAATAGCTACTGCTTGAAGTCGACATATGAGGCCCTAGCAAGGTCTCCCACAGGTAGCGGGAGACAGTAGTATCAAAATGCTAGAGGTTCATACTTCAAACTCAGAGCCTCTGCAATGGCTGGGTGCACTACTTTGCCTTGGTAAGTATTGAGGCCGAGTTGGAGGGCCAGAGATTCTTTGAGAGCTTTTTCGAATCCTTTTTGGGCCAGTTCCATGGCATAGCGCAGAGTTACGTTAGTTAGAGCATAGGTCGATGTCTTAGGTACATCCCCAGGAATATTAGTCACCCCGTAGTGCAGGACCTGTTCATCCACGAACACCGGATCATCATGCGTGGTAGGACGAATCGTCTCGATACATCCTCCCTGATCGATGGCCACGTCGACGACGACGGAGCCAGGTTCCATCGTGCGCACCATCTGACGAGTTACCAAGCGTGGCGCTTTAGCTCCGGCTATCAAAACTGCACCCACGACGAGATCTGATTCTTCAACCGCTTGAGAAATATTCTCGGGATTGGACATCATCGTATCCACATCCGTGCCAAAAATATCGTCAAGATATGCCAAACGAGCCGCACTGACATCCAGTATCGTAACGCGTGCACCAAGCCCTATGGCCATTTTGGCTGAATTTATTCCTACAACTCCGCCCCCCAAGACCGCCACACGTCCCCGTCTAACTCCTGGTACTCCACCCAGGAGGAGACCCTTTCCACCCTTGTGCTTTTGGAGGCATTGAGCCCCCACCTGTACCGCCATACGACCAGCTACTTCACTCATGGGAGTCAAGAGAGGAAGAGAGCCATTGGCTAGCTGAATGGTTTCGTAGGCTATAGCGTTTACGCCACGCTTTACCAGTTCGTGGCCAAGCTCTTGGGCTGCGGCAAGATGAAGGTATGTATAGAGGACAAGCCCTGGCCGCAGGTAATTAAATTCAGAGGCGATCGGCTCCTTTACTTTTATGATCAGGTCGGCTCCGCCCCAGACTTCTGCGGCGCTGCTGACAATCAAGGCTCCAGCCACACTGAATTTTTCGTCGGAAATACCGGCTCCTAAACCCGCACCCTTTTCCAGAAGTACTTTGTGCCCGGCGTCGACGAGCATCTTGACTCCGCCCGGGACAATAGCTACGCGGTTTTCGCGATTTTTGATTTCCTTTGGAACGCCGATGATCATAGAAATGGCCCTTGCTCTCAAAAGTAAAGAGAATTAGTGACTCTCCGCAATGCGAACCTAGCCCGTTCTTACGTTAGCGTAGGAGGCAGGTCAATCGTCATTCCATCAAACGCAAGTTCCACGTGGGGCGGCAGCACGGCCGAATGCTCGACGTAGTCAACTTCGTGGGAAAGATGAGAAAGCACGCCCCGTTTTACCTTCAGATCATCGAAGAGTGCGATTGTCTCAGGAATCACTGAATGACTTGGATGCTGTCCAAAATGAATGCCGCTGGCGACCATAGAATGGATTTTGCCTCGCCATTTCTCAAGAGTTGTCTGTGGAAATTTTTTGAAGTCCGTAGCATAGGCAAAATTTTCAAAACGAAACCCGCAGGTCGTAACATGACCATGAGGAAGGCGAGTCGGCTCGACTTTGAAAGGGCCTACTTCGAATATTCCGTCTGGAATGGGATGCAATTCAACCTGGGGCACTGCACCCTGGTACCCGGTGTTCTCGAAAGCATAATGAAAGCGGGTCTTAATTTCGGGAATCATTTCTGGGAGCAAATAGACGTCGAGCGGTTGCCGTTTCCTTTGGCTGAAGAAAAAAGCCCGCAGGTCGTCAAAGCCGTGCAGATGGTCCGCATGTAGATGGGTGTAGAAAACAGCCGAAATTTCCGTGATACCAGCTGCCAAGACCTGCAGGCGCATTTCAGGAGAGGTATCGATCAGGAGGGTTTCACCAGCTTTTTGCAAGGCGAGCGACGCGCGGGTCCTTTGATTGCGGGGCTGTCCGCCCTTGCAGACAGCGCAGGAGCAGGCAATTACAGGTACACCGGCGGAGGTTCCAGATCCAAGGATGATGACTTTCACAGATTAGTCTCCAGGCGATCCGACGTCACGTGAATGTTAAGGAGTTTACCTAGGTCGCTGGACTTGCTCTCTTTCACACAAAATACTGCTCGATATATTGCCTCGGACAGCCACCCTGCTTAACAAGCCTATGCATGGCATTAAGCTTGTCGTATCTCCATGCTACCTGCTCCTGCAGAGCTTGTAAAAGCTTATCAAAACTTACATTTCTAGCGCCAGGCACCACAAAGGACTCCCAGAAGGGCGCACCATCTTCGTGCACGTCGCTCAGCTGGTAGATATTTTCGCGATAAAAAAACGCGAGCGCATTTATAACAGCTTCGGATTCAAGATCTGTGAAATTTCCCAACTTCTGCATGAGTTCGTCTTCTCGATAGCTAGCTCGCTTTTGAAAGTAATGATCGAGGCCCTCATAGATTTTCAGCGCATCAGATTCGCTTGGATAGCTTTTATCAATCAAGAATTTCTGCACAAAATAATCGCGAGGCCCGTAATGCAAAGTGCAGCGCGCTAGCAGCCCATCGCGCCCAGCTCGCCCGACTTCTTGGGTATAAGATTCGAGTGAGCAAGGCATGTTGGCATGAACAACCATCCTCACATCAGGCAGGTGAATACCCATCCCAAAAGCTTTACTTGCAACTATGACGCGTTTCTTTCCAGAAACAAAAGCCTCTTGCTCAGCGATACGCTGCTTAGCTCGCAAGCCGCCGTGGTAAAGGCTTGCAGGGAGGCCTCTGCCGATAAACATCCTATGGATCTCTTCAACGTTTTTTCGCGTCGCGGCATAGACGATGCTACGGCCCTGCTCGCCTTCTACGCTTTCGACCAAGTGCTGGCGCTGATCTTCCACCTTGCGATGTCGCTGAACTTGGAGTTCCAAATTTTGGCGGGGGGCGGGCCTTACGATCAGTTCGGGCTCCCGCATGCGTAGACTTTCAATGATCCCGGCTCGCTCACGCCCTGTGAGCGTAGCTGTCAGAGCCATGCGCGGAGCTGGCTCGAGTTCATCGAGATAGGAGCCTAGGCGACGGTACTCAGGACGAAATCCCAGCCCCCACTCATGGACACAGTGAGCCTCATCAATCGCGACTAGAGCTAAGGGCACATTCGAGAGCATTTCGCGAAATCC
The DNA here is from genome assembly GCA_041736305.1 of Oligoflexus sp. Classification (GTDB taxonomy): domain Bacteria; phylum Bdellovibrionota_B; class Oligoflexia; order Oligoflexales; family Oligoflexaceae; genus Oligoflexus. The sequence continues at coordinate 65,793 of JBGSTX010000074.1, forward strand.
TGGCAAGGCCAAGCGTTCTGGAGAAACGAAGAGCAGCTTCAACTGGCGGCGAAAAATCTGCTCGCGAACCTGACGCTTTTCTTCGGGAGACAAAAGGCTGTCGAGAGTTTGGCTGGGAATTCCCAATTCGCTCAGCTGCCGCTGCTGATCACGCATCAGTGCGATAAGAGGCGAAACAACTAAAACCAGACCCGGCTGAGTCAGCGCAGGAATAATATAACAGAAGCTCTTGCCACCACCGGTTGGAATGACCAGAAAGCTATCTCGTTTGGCGAGAGCTGCACGCACAGCCAGCTTTTGAAATTCAAACAACTCAGGTACACCTAGGCGCATCGCCATCTGAGCAAAGAAAGGTTCCCCTACCTGCGTAGATTTAGACCTTTCCTCGTTCTCTTGGATGCGGCCGCTTGCGGCTAATTCTAGCTGATGGCTTTCAATAACGATCTCCCTCCCCTGTACTCAGGATCGCGCAGGCTTAAGGTCGAGTCTCAGGCTATACTTGGCTCCCGAGAACTGGTATTTTTGCACAACTTGACCACGCCGGCGATGAGGATTCCACTCTTGAGTCTCTATGTTCAAAAATACGGTGGTACGTCTGTAGGCAGCATCGAACGCATGCAGGCTGTTTCCGAAAATATAGCCTCGACTTACCGACAAGGGCATCGCCTCCTTGTCGTAGTAAGTGCCATGGGGCAGCAAACCGACGAGCTGCTCAACCTAGCTCTGGCCCTTAGTCCCCATCCGCCTCAACGAGAACTTGATATGCTTCTCACGGCGGGTGAGCGCATCAGCATGTCGCTCTTAGCTATTGCCCTGAATCAGCTTAAAATACCCACCCTTTCTTTTACAGGCTCGCAGAGCGGGATTTTGACCGATAATACTTTCGGGAATGCTCGGATTCAGCGCATTTTAGGCGATCGAATTCGTCGAGCCCTGGAGGCTGACAAGGTCGCCATCGTAGCTGGATTCCAAGGCATGTCAGAACAGGAAAAGGAAATTACGACTCTAGGACGGGGGGGCTCTGATCTGACAGCGATCGCGCTCGCCCACTCCTTGAACGCCGATCGCTGTCAGATTTATAAGGATGTTGATGGAGTCTGTACGGCGGACCCCCGCCTCGTACCTCAGGCGCAACTGATGAAACAGATGAGTTGGGACACCTTAAGCACGATGACTTCTCATGGCTCGGGTGTCGTTCATCACCGAGGTGTCCATCTCGCTAAAAAATACAAAATCCCGCTCGAGATTCGTTCTAGCTTCCAACTCGATACGCCGGGAACCTTTGTTGGGAGTCATCAAGCAGTGGAAAAAGCTCTCGTCTACGCTCTTACTCATCGACAAGCCTTAAGCTGGATACATATCGGCGGCTTTGCTCTTGGAACCTTGCCCGACCTTCTAAAGTTTCTTTGGACCCTGGGTGAGCATCCTCTCTTTATCCAAGCAGCGGATCGGCGCGGAATAAGTGGTCTTGAACTGCTTTGTGGCTCGAGCTCGATCGAGCGTCTACGCGAGTATCTGAGCCGTTTAGTTCCAGGCGCTTCCCTCGAACTATTGGCGACAGATATGGCGGTAATAACAGTAGTTGGTGATGGTTTCTGGCAGGAACCTGAGCTAATCCATAAAGTCTTAGGTGGCCTCGGTCGTGAGCCACTACTTTTTGAATGCAAAAATACGGCAATCAACCTTCTACTTCCTGAAGAATTTTTGCAGGAATCCATGCAAATTTTGCATGGCGAGCTACTCGAAACCACTGTCAGATAGCTTTTGTGACGCCGATACTTAAACCATAGCCGGTTGCGTCTTGAATCCGGAAGAAATTGAAACCGACTTCGGGCTCAAAACCCTCGCGGCGCCAGATAACAGAGGCGCCTAGCCGGGCGAAAAGTCCCGAGCCATCGACGATGCGATTATTCAAGACCTGGCCTTCGTCAAAACCACCGCTGACATGCACGCTAGCGTTAGTTACGCCCAGTTCTCCATCGACCCTCAGGGATACAGGACTAAAGGGCATATAGACTTCGCTGAGGCCCACAGTGAGTCCAAAGGAGCCCAATTCAGACTTCAATCCTCCAGCGCTGCTGCCGAGATTATCTGAAGCTTCGCCACTTGCTGAAATGTAATGGAGTTTGGCAAGAATGGAAGTCTCTCTTTTCCACCGCCAGTAGACTCCCCCCTCTAAGGAGTTTCCAAAAAAACCGTCGCCGACGCTGATGTTAAGCAGGCCGATATTAGCCGCGAGCAGCCACTTAGGAAGTGGTGTGATTACGCGAAAAAACTGTTCGGGGTTTTTAGCTTTTTCATCTTCGAGAATCTGCATATCGTAGGTTCGATAGAGCTGGCCCCACTTCCTGTCGATTTTTACAATGCGGGACACACCCCGGATTTCGACGACTGAGCCTACAGCCGCGAGTTGTCCGTCTTCTGTAAAAACTCCAACTTGGTCACCGACCGTGAGACGCTTATTCTGCACTTCGCAAAGGCTCTGGTCCTTATCGCATTTGAAAGGCAGACCCCATACCGTAGAGCTCGTTAAACAAAGAGTGATCAAGCCACTTAGTACGCCACGTTGCATAGTGTCTGCTCCTCCTATCAGCTGCAGATAAGGTTCTCAAGGAAACTTTGATTTTCTGCCACTGATTATAGCAAATTATGCGGTGGATGCTTCATTAAGTCCCGCAGCCGATCGGCAACTTCTTTGTCGACTTCCAGTACATCTACCTTAGCGTCGGCAGCGCCAGCAAAATATTGGAGAGCTTTATTGTAAGCCACCCTGCTTTTGCCCTGCGGCATTTCTTTAAGCGCCCCAATCAAGGTGGGCCACGAGGGGTCAGCCCGAAAATTCCCGGGATCTACTCGCATAAGATAAAGGAGCGATGGTTCTGCTCCTTCCGCCTGGAGGATGGGTTCAAGGCTGCAAAGAGCGTCAATGGGCAGTCCAGGCTTGCCGATACAGGATGAAACGAATTCAGCTAACTGCTTGGCAATGGGGCGCGCAGCATCGATTCTCTTGCTCAGACCGAAGTAGAACCCATGATCGATCGGAAAGCGAAGAATACCCTTTTCGTCTTGGCAGGCTAGCAATACGGTGACCTGAGCAGTCTTTATCATCTTTGGCGGATCCTTTATTTGCCGAGTTCGTCGAGAATCAAACCGGCTATCTTCTGGACGGTTTCTAGAGTCCCGAGGTGCTGGGTGGCCACCGCTTCTATTTCTTGCATGCCGTGAGGGTTTAACTCGTGCTGAAGAATCTCGAGAGCTAAGGCTTCTTCATGGTCGCGCTTGTTGTATTGCATGACGCGTGGAAGAGCCGAGAGGTTATAACCCTCTAGTGTCAGCAGCTCTTTAGTTGCCGTCCAGGCGTCGATGTTGTCCTGCAAAGAGCTCAGGCAACTATCGGCAACAAAAACAATCCCATCTAATCCGCGCAGGAGAACCATGTTAAAAGTAGGGTAGAGCGTATGCTCGGGTAAGGTATAGATATGCATCTTCATATGAAAGTCCCGCAGCTGACCGATAGAAAGCGGAATGAATTCATACGGAATGACTTTCTCGTCTTCAAAGGCAAAGGGTTCTTTGGCTAGGCGAACTGAGCTACGCCGATAGATCGACCTTAAATTTTCGGTTTTCCCTGAGCCTCGCGGCCCAAGATAGAGAACTTTACAGTGGATTTCACGGGTCTCAAAATTCGCATAAGCCATAGAACAAAAATCCTTCTTTGAATCTACAGCGGACCGGAAAATGCTCGCTACGGGAAATCGATAGTTTCTATAGTACCACCGAATGCTGAAATCACCTCACGGGTGAGTGGATGCTCCGTCAGCCGCTGTTTTAGTGCTTCACGGGCTATGTCCCGCTCTCGTTGTTTGACAGATAGCAAGGTTTCTCCCAGAGTAGCAGCTTCAGACTCGATGGGGCCGGCGGCATTGGGGGCTTCTTTTGCAATGACTTCCAGTTGACCCTTAAAGCCAAAAAGTTGTTCAAACTGAGCAAGAAATCGTTTTCTCATGTCGGCCTGAAGCAACTTACCACCGGCCATACTCTGTGGGTCGACCGCGAGCTTGATCCGCAGCTCGCTGTATTCGATTAAGTAGGTTTCTTCGAGTACCCGTGCCTGCAAGGGCTTTTCCTTTTTCCAAGCGTCAACGCACTCACGCCAAGAGCCGGGTAAAGTCGCTTTTTTAGCTGGTGGACTCGTATCGGCTGGTGCGACATCTATCCCAGCAGAAGTTTCAGCCGGCTCCGCCGTTTCTGACATATGTGGGCTGGGAGGAGGCAGAGGCAGAGGCAGAGGCAGAGG
>JBGSTX010000076.1:0-3173 GCA_041736305.1 Oligoflexus sp.
CGTCCTGAGCTCTTCTTCACGCAACTGCATCACCTGCTCTTCGCCCAAAGCGAAACGACCGGTGCGGCCGCTGCGCTGAAGCTCCTGATCATAGAGGAGACTGGCTCTGTCTTCGACCGTAGCTCCGCAGGTCTCGAGGATACGAATCGCTTCGGCTCGATTTTGCTCAGCGTAGACTATGACCAGATGCTGGCGCTTCTGGTAGTGATCGCTGAAATACTGACGTGATTCGTTTTGATAGTTCGCACTGTCGCCTTTATCATCATCCAATCCGAAGAGGCGCGAGAAGAAATTCATAATGCCGCCTCGATGTTCCGGATAGCTCTGACTCCAGTTTGAATCCGTACGAGTGCTGTTCATGTCTGAGCTCATAGAACGGCTTGTATCTTGAGCCAGCTCATCCTGGTCGTTAGCGATGAGTCTAACGTCACTCTGCGAGAATCCAGAACTCTGCAGTTGACTAATAGCTCTTTGGGCATCACTGATATTACTGAAAGCCCCAATGACACTAGTTTGTGTGGTTTCCATATCTAATCCTCCCAAATATGCGCCTGTTTTTTTAAAGCCTGCTCACATGACATCGTGAACTTGTCTCCTTAACTTGCAATAGAGAGGCCACATGCACAGTTGATATCAATATTAAAATTGGCAAGCACGAAGCCCTAGAGGGTCAGCTTATATTAAGGAACGATGAGTTAGATCTTATCTTTATGGCCGTCTGTCTCGGCCTTCAGTCTGTTTGAGTCAGACTACAGTCTGTCACGATACAAGTTCAGCTCGCTGTTTACTCAAGCAGGCTGGTTTTAATTTTTATGGAGGAATTGAGTATCCGGTGAATAGGACACTTTTCTGCAATGAGGAGCAGACGCTCTTTTTCTTCGGGGGTCAGTTCACCCCGAAAATCGATATGCCTAGAAATTTCAGTGATTTCACCTTCGGACTCTATTTTGACCTCTACATGCGTGCTAGTTAGCGGAATTTTTTTCCGCAGAGCGTACATCTGCACCGTAATAATCGTGCAAGCGGCAAGCGAAGCTTCGAGGAGCTCATGTGGATCAGCTCCCTCATTATTTCCGCCCAACTTGGGCGATACGCCTGAAACTAGCTCGTGATCTTTCATCTTGAGACGAGCCGCTAGCTTAGCTTCGAGTTGTCCGTGAACCATCTTAAGACTCCTTCGCATTTAGTTTTTTAAAATAATGGCGGCCAATTTAAAGTTGGGTGTTTTGCCGGATAGCGATGCGGCTGTGAGCTAGCTAACCTTGCCCGTGCGGCCGTGACGATCACTTAGCATCAATGCAAACCGACGTCAATCACCCCACCCATCCCTGACGGGTATGGGTAGGGCTTGGAAAAGAGGAAGCAAATTTCCAAGCCCTTGGTTGATTAGTCTCAGTCCTGGCGACAGGGCTACGTTACTGGTGAATGATATAGGCACCTTGGGGATGCAAAAACTAGTGAAGACAAACTCAAGACGCTGAGCGGTCCTGAGTTTGATAAGGCTTACGTCGCCGAGCAGGTGACGATGCATCAGACCGTACTCGATACCATCGACAGCACTCTTTTGCCCAAAGCCACCGAGGCCAGTCTCAAGGCAGAGCTCGGCAAGATGCGCGAAGCCGTTGCATCTCACCTCGAACATGCAAAAAAACTCGAGGCTTCTCTGGGGAATCTCAGCAGCAGTCGCTAAAAGGCAGCTTCAGGCTCGATAGAGGCCTAAATCAATTTCATTACTTACATTCAGCTCCTGCCTGAAAATTTGATCATGGCTAACGATGATCAGACAGCAGGGTAGCTGATTGAGAGTTTCGATGAGACTCTGCTGAACATCGATATCAAGATGATTGCTAGGCTCGTCTAAGATGATGAGCTCAGGCTTCACCTGGAGACTCGCCAAGAGAATGAGGGCAGCTCGCATGCGTTCGCCGCCACTCATACTGCCAAAGCTTTGAAAGACTTTCTCACTGCTTAGGCCAAGTCTTGCTGCCATGGTTCGTCTGAGGCCTTCGTCAGCAATGTATTCTTCATTCAGCCACTGCTGGCTCAAGCTGGAATCGTCTTGGAGGTGATCTAAATCCTGATTAAGGTAGAGCCAGCTCTTGCTCCGATTTAAAATCTGGCCCTCCGTCGGCAATATTTGAGCGAGAAGCAGACGCAGCAAAGTCGACTTTCCTGTCCCGTTATCACCAAGAACGGCTAAGCGTTCACCGCGATGTACTTCGAAATTGAGACTCTTAGACCAAAGCGAAGGACCTTCGACGTCGAAGCTGAAGTTCAAATTCTTTACAGCAATGATTGGCCCGCTGCCCCGACTCCGCTGCGCTTCAAGATCGAAATGCAGCTCAAGTTTCTCATGGACCTCGGCTCGCAGAGTTTCTTTCTGCTCTTCGAGACGCTTTAGTTTTTCCTCATGCTGGCCTTCAAGCCTTGCCTGAGTTTTCTCAGCCTTTCGCTTCATCATGCCTAAGGCGATTCTCGGTATTCCTGTGTCCCTATTGGCTTTGCCCCGGGCACTCCGATGCTCCTGCCTTTCACGAGTTGCCTGAGCGAGACGACGAGCTTTCCGGAAGGACTGGTCCGCGGCCGCAAACTTTGCTTCCGCAGATTCTTCGTGCTGCGCTTTTATCTTTTTATAGAAGTCAAAGTTCCCGCCATAGGAAATACAGCTGCCGGAGCGAAACTCAATGATGCGATCGACACCATGCAGGAGTTCACGATCATGACTCGCCACCAGCAAGCCAGAGCGATGCTGAGCCAAGGCATCATAAAGTATGATGCGCCCACTCCGATCGAGATGATTACTTGGTTCGTCGAGGAGCAGCAAGGCATCACTTCGACTTAAAAGGCTAGCGAGCCGCAGCCGCTGGAGAGTTCCACTGCTGAAGTTGGCCAGATCTTGCTCGAGGTCCAAGTCGCCCACTTCCCAGCGATCCAGCTGTCTTTCAAGCAGCTCGATCGTCTCCCAGCGGCCATCGCAAAGCTCCCAGTCTTCGACTTGGGCTTTACCACTGCTAAGACGTCGCGCGGCTTGCAGAATGCGCCCATTGTCGCCAATAAGATGAGCGAGAGGAGCATGTGAGAACGGAAAATTCTGCGGCAGAAAAAGGATGGGCCGTTCATCGCGGACTATTTGACCAGCTGTAGGCTGCAGATAGCCAGCCAGTAAGCTCAGC
>JBGSTX010000085.1:0-24007 GCA_041736305.1 Oligoflexus sp.
CTCTTTTAAGAACTGCGATATCATTCAAGCATTTGATGGGTATATGTATGCTTAAGATTATCTCCGATCTGGGAGCAAGATGGCTCCCTATTCCTCCACGCCCTAAAGGACGTGGTTTCCAAGGGAGCAAGAACTGATGAAGCTTTCAATTCTTGATCTTGCTCTGGTATCCCCTACTCACGGAGTAGCAGCAACTTTTGCAGCGAGTGTTGCTTCTGCAGTGCGTGCCGAAGAACTTGGCTATACCCGCTATTGGTTTGCCGAGCATCACAACATGACCTCAATTGCCTCATCGGCGCCGGCCGTGTTGATCGCGCACCTCGCTGCTCACACGAAAAAAATTCGCCTAGGCTCTGGCGGTATCATGCTGCCCAATCATTCTCCCCTTGTGATCGCCGAGCAGTTTGGAACTTTGGCCTCTTTGCATCCAGGCCGCATCGATCTTGGCCTTGGTCGGGCACCTGGTGGGGACCACAAGGTCTTTGCCGCTCTCCGACGTGATCCTGCCGCTGCTGAACATTTTCCTCAGGACGTGCTGGAACTGCAGAGATTGCTCGGACCTACATCAAATGAGATGGCCGTAAAAGCTATACCTGGAACTGGAACCCAGGTTCCTCTCTATATTCTCGGCTCTTCACTTTTTGGAGCTCAGCTAGCCGCTCGCCTCGGTTTACCTTTCGCGTTTGCCTCACATTTTGCACCGGATGCTCTCGAAGCAGCTATGGAGATCTATCGCGAAGAGTTCCGACCTTCGGAGGCTTGTCCCACGCCTTACGCTATTGCGGGTATGAATGTTATCGCCGCCGATAAGCAGGAAGAAGCCGAGCAACTATTCTATGAAGCATGGCGCCGTATCGCCCGCAGTATAGGTAAAATCGAAAGTTCAGAAAGCGTGGACGATGGGATTTTGCTCCGATCTCCTGCTGGACAGCATGCAAGGCATATGCTCACCTACGCTGCGGTGGGGGATGGTCCCCGCATAAAGGCCCAGGTAGAGCAATTTGCGAAGCAATCCAGAGCGGATGAAATTATCGTCGCCACCCATCTCATTGAACCAAGTACACGTATTCGATCTTATGAAATTCTGGCTCAGGCCATGGACTTATCTCCACGTTGAGCAGGCCACTTCAGAAGGATAAATTTAGCTTTTTCATTTAGCGATTTACGATGATCCTGAGAGATATAGTCCGGGAGAACGAAAAATGCAGCTCGCAAGAGTTCTCAATTTGGTCTATTCACCTCCTAGGTCTAGACTAACGATAGATTTCCCAATTAAGGAGGCACTATGATTCTCTCAAAAATACAAGCTTTAGCAGCCTGCACCCTGGCATCGACGTCTTTGCTCGCGTCGAGCTTGGCCTTCTCGGCAGCTAACGATCGGAATAAAAGACCCAAGCCCGACAAGAAGGAAGTTTGGAGCTGTAGGGCCGAAGATTCGTCTGGAAGCGGCCTCTTCTACATCGGTCTAGATGAAGACCGCGGTGCCGCTCGTTCTAAGGCTCTTGAGACTTGCAACCGCTTTGTCGACAGTTGCTCTGTCAGCTGTGAAAGAAAGCTATAAAGCTTGCTTTGCAGCTGCTACTGAGGAGTGATTTTTTGATCCAGGCTGGACGAACGAATCCAGCGTGGATACAAGCTCCCTCGCTTGCCTATAGTTTTTACGTCGGTCGTACCATCCCAAGCTACAAGACCAGCCGAATCTGCTGTCCGCACTTAAAAATCAAACACAACAAGTCACAGAGGCGAGCTAAAACCCCGCCTCTAGCGCGACGAGCGTGGAAGGCAAGAACCTCATGCTCAGTCGATACGGTCGAGGGTACCAAAGGAATTTTCCCAGCCAATTAAACTTGTATGGTCAAGGTTTAAAGAAAATAAAGTCTCTTCTTCCAAGCTCTTCGTCTCAACACCCTTGAATCTAACAAAACAGCTTCGATCGATTTGATAATCAAGCAAGTAGACTGGCTGCTTACCGGGAACGATAAAAGCGGCCTTCGATGAATCGAAAAATTTAATCGTCACGTTCTCATTGGCGAAGCTCAAACCGGACACGTCGGCTATGCAGAGTGGTGTGGTACCTCCGCTGCTGATGCCCCCATCCGCTTCTCTCATGTCGTCGCTGCGTGTACTCCCCACAACGGAAGGATCTTCCCCGAGAGGAAGAGGCGCGCTTGCTTCTATGCCTGTTTCCTCGATGGGGCCAGGCATATCGCTATTTTCAGTAGAACGGCTGCAACTGATGAGAAGAAAAGAGAGCAAGGCGAGTGAAAAAGTCTTGAACATAAAATAAACCTCGGCTTGGGTGAAAGATCTTTTCGATACGACTCTATAGGCCGAGAAAAAGGTGTTTGCAAGAGAGGAAAAAACCGCAATTTGGCTGAATTTTCTCTCTCTTATTTAGGCTTACTTAGCGATTTTGAAAACTTCTTCTTCGTTATTCCAGTTTGTCAAAGTCTCGCCTTTGCAGTCTTGGAGAAGGACCAAGCCTTCTTTCAGTCCAGGGGCAAGATCGTCCGTAAGGGTGGTAAAGCCATTTCCTTCGCTCTTATAGTCGACAACCCAGGCGATATCGTCGCCCAGAACTCTGTAGCTAGCTTTATCCTTTGAGATAAACGAGATGACACGCACATCGCTTTCAAAGGAGCTTCCAACAAGCTGCTTGCTGCAGAGTGGGACAGAGGTCGCTAAATTATTTTCTTGAGATTCCTTGCCACATGCGACGAAAAGCAGAGAAATTGCGACGAGCGAAGCAGATAGATTCCTAAACATATGATCTTCCATTCTTAGTCTTGCTCCTAGCTTTTGCCCCTATGGCAGTCGAAGAAGCAAGTTCGATGGTCTATTGCTATCAGCCCCCCAACTCAATTTAAAGATTAATTATCTCATTTATTGATGATATTATAGAGTTTGACTCTATGTATTCATAATCCATTAATATTATTAGATAATATGCCACTTGTGTTAGGAAGGGAGCCGAGATGAATATCTACGATGCCCAATCATACAGGTTTTTTTTCAATGAAGTTCTGCAGGAACAGGCCTGGGGTGCCGTGAAGAAGTTTGCTGAGATCCTTAAATGCCATTCGACCTATGTGTCTCAGGTCGCTAAGGGAAAGGCGGATCTGAGTACCGAGCAAGCAATCGCGTTTTGCCAACACCTTGAACTGGACTCGGATGCTACCGAGCACTTCCTCGACCTTCTGCAGGAAGAAAAAGCTGGCAATAGCGAGACTCGCACGTTCTTTAGGCAAAAGATCATTCGGAGAATGGAAGCACGCATGAATATCAAGCGTCGCCTCCAAATCAGTGAAAATATGAATAATGAACAAGAAAGCATCTACTACAGCGGGTGGCTTCCGCAGGTGGTTCACATGGCCTGTCAGCTGCCAGGCGAAGGTTCGGCTGCAGCGATCGCCAAGATTATCAAAGCTGAGCCTGATACCGTCGAAGCAATTCTTCAGGACCTGAATAAGATCGGCGTCATAAAATATAGCAAAGGTAAAATCGATATCTTACGTGAATTCGTTCACCTCGGGGAAGAATCATCGAACATTAATCGCTTTCATGTCAACTGGCGCATGAAAACAGCTGCCGAGATCAGTGCCTCGACGCGTTTGCCGGGCATCCATTATTCTTCCGTGGCAAGCATGTCGGCTGAGACGGAAAAAGAGATCAAAGAGCTCATTCTACGACATGTCCAAGATACAAGAAAGCTGATTGCCCCGTCGCCGAGTGAGGCCCTCTACGCATACTGCTTGGATTTCTACCAGCTCACGCATCTCCCGCCAAAAGCTCGAAGATAGAAATCCTAGTTTAATTCGTCGTTATGGTGAGGGGGTTTCGGATAAGCTCTTAACCAATGCGCCCGCTCAGGTAAGAACGGACCAGTGTATTGTCTGAGTTCGCGGCAAGAAAGTGGAGCTTCCCGCGGTCCACGATGCGTGAACCATCAGGGTTCGGCCATAGTACAAGAGTCTCGCTGGCCAATCGCGCTGCCTGTGCAATATTATGGGTGACGATGAGAATGGCTGTAGAGGCCGACAGATCGCGGAGACTAGCTTCGATCGCCTGCGTTGCCAGCGGATCGAGACTCGAGCAGGGCTCATCCAAGAGCAGCAGTTCGGGTTCCAGCGCCAAGACACGCGCCAAGCAGAGGCGCTGCTGCTGCCCTCCCGACAGAGTTGCGGCAGCTTCATGGAGACGATCCTTGACCTCATCCCAAAGGCCAGCTTGCGTAAGTGCCTTCGCGACTTGCTCCTCTGGCTTTCTGAAGCCTCGCTCTCGCAGGGCAAGCGCGACATTTTCAAAGATGCTGAGAGGAAACGGCAGAGGCCGCTGAAAAACAATCCCTACGATGCGCTCAGGTCGCTTCCGATAGATACGACCGCTGACATGAGCCCCAGGCGGGAGTATATCGGCCAGAGCATAGAGCAGAGTGGACTTACCTGAACCTGAGGGCCCAAGCAAAGCGCTTATTCTGCCCCGAAAAAGCTCCATATTGATCTCAGCTAAAACCGTTCTTTCACCATAGCGGAGACTCAGGTTTTCTATTGTGCTGAGAGCTTCTTGCTGTTTTTCCATGAGTGAGCCCTCGAATGATAAACCTTGATAAAAAAGAAAAGGCAGCGGTTAGGATAAGAATCACAGCCGCCGCCCGATAAGCTTGAGCGTCAGCACCGCCAACATTAAGGCTGAGGTCAAAAATATGAACCGACAAACTTCGTCCCGACTCAAAGACGCTTTGCGGCCATCGCAAGGAGTAGCCAGAAGTATAGAGAAGAGCGGCAGTCTCACCAATCGCTCGCGTCCAAGCCAAGATCAGGGCTGCAAGCAGCGCCGGACGAATCAGAGGCATATAAATCTTAAAGGTCGCCGTCCATTCGGAAAGACCGAGCGAACGAGCCGTTCGCCGCAGGTCTGGGTCCAAAGCTGCAAGGGCATCCTCGACCAGACGAACAAAAAGCGGCAAGATCATCAGACTCAGAGTAAGACTACCGCTCAGGATTGAATACGAGAGGCCAAGGACGCGACCAAAGAAGGCGAAACCGAATAGACCGTAGACGATGGAAGGCGTTGCAGCCAAGAGGTCCAGGCAGCCTCGTATCCAACGCGTCATCCAATCAGACGAAGTCTTGGGCTGCCGGGCCAGACCCACCGCCAGTGGAAGACCCAGTAGGCAGACAAAGGTCAGAGTCAAAGCGTTGATCAGCAAAGTCGAGTAGATGACGGGTCCCACTCCTCCAAGACGACCCATGCGCACCGGTTCTTCGAGCCAGAAGCCGAGACGGAGGGCCCCCGGCGCATGCAAAAGAACTGGCGCAAGAACAGCCACCCCGATCGCAAAAACGTAGAAAAGTGCCAGGCCCGTGCTTAAGCGGAGTTTCATTATGCGTTTTCCCGACCTGCGAGGAAGCGCAAAACGCAAACGAGCAACAATAGACAGAGCCCTAAAAAAAAGAGCGCGGAGCGATGCAGTCCCTGAGCATAGGACATCTCGAGAGCTATCGTCGCGTTGAGGGTCCGAAAGGGTTCAAAAAGCCCTTTCGGCAGTTGAATGTTGTTTCCCGCGACGAGCAGAACGGCCAGAGTTTCACCAAAGGCACGCCCCGCACCTAAGATAAGCGCACGCCGTAGAAACCTTCTCCTCTGGGGGAGGATGACCTTGCGGATCAGGCTCGGTGTGCTGATTCCTAGGCTTTTTCCAACCTCAAGCAGAGGGTCGGTATCGATCACGAGCATGGCATGAACGTTGATAATAAGGCTCGGCAAGAGCACAAAGCTAAGTACAAATGAGGCAACCAAAAGTCCGAAGGCTGGGGGAAAGTAAACGGCCAAGATTGGCAGTAGAAAACTGAGACCGAAGAGACCCACAACCACTGATGGAATAGCCGCCATCAACTGGAGACTACCCAAGAGCCAGACGCTGGTCCGCGGGGAAGAGAAGAATCCTAGATAGATGGCGCTGGCGCGAGCGATTGGCCAGGCCTGCAGGAGACTTAGCCCCACCACCAAAACGCTGCCCACCACCATTGCCATGATTCCAAAGCGGTTTTCACTTGGAAACCAGGCCAGCTGAAAAAGGCTTTGCGAGGCTTCAGGAGCTTTAAGGAAAACTAAGGCTTCCTTGCCGAGGAAGACAAAGATACAGAGAATGCCTCCGCAGGCGAGAAGCCGAGTCAGGTCGATCCAGAATTCAAAGATGCGGTCTCGCCAGTTTTGTCGCATCTTCCTCTCAGGCTGCCTTGACTCGCCTAGCTTCAACACTTCCTCACAAAGGAATATAGTTCAGACTCTTCACGAGTTTTTGGCCCTCAGGTGAGCTTGCGAACTGAATGAACCCTTCTGCTGCGGGCTTCGCTTTGCCGCATTGTACAAGGCTCAAAGGACGCACGAGGGTATAACTTCCTTTTAGTACGGCGTCCGTCGTGGGTATCGCTCCATCGAGAGCTACCGACTTCACCTGAGAGTTCCCCTGACTCGCTAGCTCAGCGCTACTGATAGCAACATAGCCTATAGCGCCTGGATTCGAGGCGATCGTTTTGAGACCCTGCTCTTCGTCGCCAATGATCAGACTGGCTTTGACGTCGGAAGGCTTCAGCTTGAAATGCTGAAGGAAGAGCTCGAGAGCAGCGCGACCCTCGGCCTTGTTTACGACCACCACTTTCTGATCGGGCCCACCCAGTTCTTTCCAATTTTGAATTTCACCTCGGAAGATGCGGACAACTTGCTCCCCGGTGAAACTACTCAGCGAGTTCGTTTTATTGAGCATAAAGGCGATCCCATCCCGCGCGATGGGTACAGCTCGCACATTCCCATCCTCAGGTTTTAACGGCCTCGAAATCATACCGAGGTCGTTGAGGCCATCCCGGCAGTCGCTGAGACCTTTGGATGAGCCACCGGTCTGCACATCGAGTTGAACGTTAGCGTTGTTCTTTTCGTAGGCTTTAGCGATTTCGCTCACCAGCGGAGCCAAAGTACTCGAACCACTCAGAGTCAGCTTCTGCAGGCTGGCAGCAGCGCTCGATCCAAGAGAACCCCATAGGATTAAGGAACCTGCAATATAGAGACTAATCTTCATCGGCTGTTGCTCGCTTTCTCAGCTCTTGCTGTTGTTCTGACTAGGGTCCGCGGTCTCGACGGGCAACTCTTTCAAAGCTGCGTATTCCTTCCAGGACCCTTCATAAAGGACCACATTTTTGTAGCCAGCGACATGGGTGAGGTAGAAGCGCAGCAAGCTGCCCTCGCGCGATGTACCGCAGTAAACGATGATTTCCTTGTCGGGGCTGATACCTTTATCGGTCAAAAGGCTCTGCACTTCTGAATAAGGCTTAAACTTATGGGTATTGTCTGAGGTCATGACCATGCGCCAAGGAAAGCTGACCGCTCCAGGGATGTGTCCTTTGCGAGGCCAAACGCTGTCCTCACCGAGATACTCATTTTTGGGCCGCGCATCGACTAAAACGACGTTCTTTTGGTCTTTGCGCTGCATCACCGTTTTCACATCGGTGCCGATCGAGAACTTCGCCTTCTTTGGGAGAGTTCCGCGCGGAGTATTGGGATACTCTTGCGAAAGTTCGTAGCTGAGCTTGTAGGCAGGTAGACCACCATCGATAATTTTAATGTCTTCAATTCCATACTTCTCAAGCACGTAGGCGACCATGCTGGCACTCAGAATCTCGTCACCGGTACCCCCTTCGGCATAAAGGATATGCTGACGGCCCCTGTCAACTCCGGCTCGCTCGAGCAGAGGGCGCGTAAGATCCTCGGGCAGATATTGAACTGGTACGCCCTGATCTGTGCCTCTCAAAGTGTCAAAATTTATGTGGTGCGCTGTAGGTAGGTGACCGCTGATATAGTCTTTGTAACCTCCGCGTGTATCAAGAAGCAGCGGTCTTTTTTTTGCATCCGTCCGGGTAATCGATTCGTGCGCTTCAGACGGACTGATCAAACCAATGGCCGCCAAACTCGGCGATGCCATGAACATGAGGCCCAGGCTACAAGCCCATTTCAACTTTCCTGACATACGAAGTCTCCATCTCGGAAGATTTTCTCTCTAGATCAGTGGGATCCTAGGCAGCTTCCGTTTGGCGAGCAAGGATTATTGTTTCCGCCGATTTGGCTCTCGACATATGCACGTCTTCTCGAGATTCGCGCTGCGGAACTACCTACTTTTCGAGATCAGGGCTGCTGGAAAGCCAAGATGCAGAAGGATTCCAAGCCTTCTAGCAGCGATAATTCTAGGGTGCTTTGCCACCTGGGAAATAATGAATAGGAGCGTCCGTGCCCAGTGGCCAACCTAAGAAGTACCAGGCGATGAGAAAGCCCGTCCAGATAACGAAGAATACCAGCGTGTAGGGCACCATCAGCGAAATTAGAGTTCCGAGTCCGGCCTGAGGTCGGTACTTATGAAGCACCGCGAGGATAATCAGCAGATAGCTGTTGAGAGGCGTGATGATATTCACCACGGAGTCGCCGATCCGATAGGCGGCAAGTGTGAGCTCAGGGCTGATGCCCACCATCATGAACATGGGAATAAAAATCGGCGCTAGCACTCCAAACTTGCTCAGCATCCCGCTCATCGCAAAATCGCCGACAATGACTACGAGAATGAAAAGAACCAGTAGCAGCGGCACGGGCAAGTTCACCTGGACGAGGAGCGTACCTCCCGCATAAGCCAGCATGCGGTCCAATCCTGTGTACTTCAGTGACTCAACAAACTGCCCCAGAAAAAACATGATCGCTAACACAGGAACGATCGCGCGAATTCCGTGATAAAGGCCATCAGCAAAGTCTTTCTGCGACTTAATCTGCCGTGAGACAAAGCCATAGACGAGACCTGGAAAAAAGAAGAGGCAGAAGATCATAGGCACGATCACCTGCGACCAACGATCCCCAGCACGCTCGACCGCACGGAGGGTACCGCTGAAGCCAGGTTGCAGAGCGGCAGGAGGACCTTCGAGCAGGAGCTGACCCGAGGCGAGAGTCGGCTGTCCGCTGCCGGCGAGAGGCATGCCGGGGATTAAAATGAGAGAGAGAAAAATCCCGACGATAGCTAGCATGGTGAGCAGTGAATAAGCCAGAGCGCGCTTTTCCGCACCCTCGAGACTCATATTGCTCAGGACCTCTGAAGCTGGTCCTGCGTTCTGATTTTCCACGCGGCGAAGATGCGGTTCAATGATGCGATCCGTCACAAACCAGCCGCCGAGCATGACGACCAGGGCCGAGCCCGCCTTGAAATAGAGGTTATGGGTAATGTTCACGGTGTAGCTCGGATCGAGGATGTGCGCGGCGCTGCTAGCAAAGCCTGCCAGAGCGCCATCACCTCCTGTTGGAAAAAAGCCGCCACCAAAACCCCCGGATACCCCAGCGAAAGCCGCCGCCAGACCAGCTACGGGGTGACGCCCCATCGCTAGGTAGAGGGCTGCGGCGAGCGGCGGAAGAATGATATATCCCGCATCGCTCGCCACCGATGAGTTGGCCCCCACCAGCACAATCACGGGCGTCAGTAATCGCCGGGGCGTTGCAAAAGCTAGAAAGCGCATGAGGGCGCTGAAGAAACCAAAGCGTTCCGCAAAGCCAATGCCGAGCATCGCCACAAAAATGAGTCCCAGAGCCGGGCTGCGGGTAAAATTGCCGAGCATCGACGAAAAGAACCAGTAGATACCCTCGGTGGTGAAGAGGCTCCTAGCTCCTATCGGCGCGCCCTGGGGTTCCAGAGCGCGGACCAGTTCGCCCTCTGCATTCCGCGCTGGCTCGCGGACCGGTTGGCCGCTGGCATCGAGGGCAACCTGACCATTCGCGTCGAGCTTTTCTACGGTGGGGATAACGAGCTTTTGCGGCTGGACCTGCCAGCCTGCCGAAGAACCCCAGGCTGAAAGGACAAAGACCAGGGCGGTCAGAATGGTGAAAAGGATGACAGGCTCGGGAAGCATGTTCCCCGCCCGCTCGATTGCATCTAAGAATCGTTCCGATCGCGAAACCTTTGGCTTCGCTGCTGCCTCTGTCATGCTGGGGTCCTTCCTCGTGCATGGCGCGCGTTTTTTGGCAAATGGCGAGAGCCCATAAAGATCATGTACCGATGTGCAGTGAGCCCATGGGCCCTTACATCTCCTTAGCCGTCTCCGCTGAAGCTCGTCAATAGTCGGATAGCGACAGGGCTCCATTCTGACGATCGCTGAGACCGAAAGTCCGCTAGTCGCCTGGTTTCCATGATCCAAGCCTTTAGCGATTTGCCATTGCATGCAACAGCCCCGCTTCATTAGATTGCTCCCAAGCTATTGCTGAGGAGAATTTCATGATGCGAAACTATGTTCGAGGTACCCTGCTCGCCAGCTGGCTCCTCGCGACCTACTCGGGGCTTGCACGCAGCGAAGTCCCTGTCAGCCGACGAGAAGTCGGCAAACTTGTGATGGAAAACATTCCAGAGATCCCGTCAGCCCTTCAAGATAGGCTGGGACAGTACGAAAATATTCGTTCTGCTTCCTTCCAAGGTTGGCTGCCAGGATCAAGTGGGCTTCTCATCAGCACCCGTTTCGGGGAGGCGGCCCAACTGCATACCGTCAAGTCTCCTCTGCATGCAAGGCGCCAAATAACCTTCTACCCAGAGCCCATCGGTGCGGCGACAGTGAGCCCGAGCGGCGATCGGATCGCCTTTCTCAAAGACCAAGGTGGTGACGAGAACTCTCAGATCTACCTTACCGACGCTACAGCCAAGCAATTTACTCTGATAACGGACGGGAAATCGCGTCACGAGTTTCCGCTCTGGGACAAAGCGGGGCGCTCGCTGGCCTATTCGAGCAGCAAGCGCAATGGTCGCGACACCGATGTTTATATTCACCGTCTGGGCCAGAGCCAGTCTCAAAAGAAACCCGAAGGTGAGATTCTTATTCAGGAAGGCGGCTACTGGCGGCCTGTCGACTTCAGTCCTGACGGTTCGCAGCTGCTCGTTTCCAAGGTGGTGTCGAGCACTGAGAATTACCTCTATCTTTACGATTTCAAGGCCAAGAAACTCGATCAGCTCTTCCCAGGAAAACAGCTGGCTTTTGGGGACGCGAGCTTCTCTAAGGATGGCCGCCAGATTTTTTTGACGATGGATGATCCTGGCGAATTCAAGGTCCTCTATTCTTACCAGCCGCAGAACAAGAGCCTAACTCCTATCTCGGCCAAGATTCCCTGGGATGTGGAGAGTCTCGAGGTATCTCTGGACGGCAAAAAGCTACTTTTCAAAACCAACGAAGACGGGATCCATCGGCTTTACGTCGCCGAGCTTCCGAGCTTCCGCTACGAGGAAATCAAGGGCCTTCCAGGAAGCCAGATTGGCAAACACGGCTTTCACCCCGAAGATAGCCAGCGGCTGGCCCTCTCAGTTTCCAGCTCAAGCCTGCCCGGTGATGTTTTTGTGTATGATCTGAAAAAAAAGAAGTTTGAACCCTGGACCGACAGTGAAACGGCAGGACTCGATCGAAAGAACTTCGTAGAACCTCGCTTGATTCACTACCCGACTTTCGACCAGGTGGCTGGCGAAGCGCGCAAAATTCCGGCCTTTCTCTTCAAGCCGCGCGACGCTCGCGGCAAAGTCCCGGTGGTAATCAATATTCACGGTGGACCTGAGGCCCAATATCGTCCCGGATTCTCGGCTTTTTTCCAGTATCTAGCCAGCGAAAGCGGAATTGCGGTAATAGCGCCTAACGTCCGTGGGAGTTCGGGCTATGGAAAAAGCTTCATCACGCTGGATAACGGCAAAAAACGCGAGGACTCCGTAAAGGATATTGGAGCCCTTCTCGACTGGATCGCGCAACAAGAGGATCTCGATAGCCAGAGAGTGGCTGTCATGGGTGGCTCCTACGGGGGCTACATGACCCTTGCTAGCCTGGTGCATTATGGTCCGCGCTTGGTAGGGGGCATCGACAGTGTCGGCATCAGT
This sequence comes from Oligoflexus sp., assembly GCA_041736305.1. GTDB lineage: Bacteria > Bdellovibrionota_B > Oligoflexia > Oligoflexales > Oligoflexaceae > Oligoflexus. The sequence goes on from JBGSTX010000085.1 coordinate 11,921, forward strand.
CACTTCATAAGCTTTTTGACCAACACCAAGTCTTACCGTCAGGACTTGCGCCGAGTAGAATACGGCGACGAGCGCGATCCGGATATGCGGGCCTTTCTCGAGCAGATTTCGCCCCTAACCCAAGTGAACAAGATTCAAAAGCCGCTCTTTGTCGTGCAGGGCCTGAACGATCCCCGCGTGCCTGCATCCGAAGCTGAGCAGATTGTAAAAGCAGTGCGCGCCAGTGGCAACGAGGCCTGGTATTTGCTAGCGCAGGACGAAGGGCACGGCTTCCGCAAGAAAGCCAATCAAGCCGTATCTCTGCAAACCAACGTCATGTTCCTCGAAAAGATTCTCTTTCCAGCTAAAACCAGTAGTTTGCCCTAAGCAATTGTTCTCGTTTGAGTTAGAAAAAGGGACCTGAGATTCTCAGGCCGCTTTTTTCTAACTAAGGTCGAGAGGATTGGATGGTCGGCCAGCAGAAGGCTTTAAGCCCTTCTATGTTCGATGATGCTGCTGAGATCTACCTAGATGCGAGGCAAACGGTGCCACGCTGAGAACGAATCCGTTTCTATACAAGTGAGTCTGCATACGGGTAGGTTGACTATCTGGACGAGCCTCCTATACTTGCCTCGAATTTATAGATTCATCGTGAGGATAACTATGCAACGCATCATAAGCTCCAGCATCTTAGCTCTGCTAGCAGGAACTCTTCTCCACGCAAGCAGCGCCGCAGCATGCTCCTGTGCAGTCTCTACCAAGAAACAGGACTATCTAAATGCTGACTATGTCTTCATCGGCAAGAACCTCAGAACCAAGACAGTTAATGTCGGAGATGATTTTCCAAAAGTAGAGTTTGTGGTAGAGGTCGAGAAATCGTTCAAGGGCAAGCTTCCCCGCTACGTCGCCGTGCGTACGGAAAGTAATTCAGCCATGTGCGGCGTATCATTGGCAAAGAATCAGACCTACCTGCTGTATGCAGACAAGGGGACCCGCAAGTACATACAGACTAGCCTTTGTACGCGCACCCAAGCTATCGCAGGCGACTCGGCTGCGGAAGATTTAGCTTGGCTCGAGCGCCTGCCTGCTTCACTTTCCGAGCCCGAAGAGACATTGCCTCTGCCTTTCCAGTGAGACTCGAAGCGGCAGCTCTTGCTAATTAAATATTTCAATGGCCAGCCTGTGTAAAAAAGCGCGAAATACAAGTGTAGATCGAAGGAGAGCTTCATCTCCTTCTCGCATGCTTAGTGGCACTTCTAAGTGAATTGCAGGGCTCGGACTGACGAACTGAATTGAGCCACAGACTTTAGTGAGACCTGCGTTGTAATAGATCTTATCAATTGGTTCGATAGCGATCTCAATGTCTGTAATTTGTGCCCGAGCCAGTTCTTCGGCGAGAATCTGTCGAATCGTGCTAGCCTCGGCTGCGCTGATACGCGCGGTCGCGATTTCCAAACGATTTTCCAATCCGACTTTGCTCTGACCGTGAATCTCGACATAAACGGTCGGACGGGGAGCCAATCGCTTGAGATGATCCCTGAAGGCTTCGTACACCTTTTGAGAATTCTGCAGTTCCGGTATGTCAGCACAAGTATCTTGATTGAGAGTGCTTGGGCGGTTGACGTTATGGGCTTGACCTGAGGGATTCCCGCCGCGAAAGTCCTGCGCAATAATCTGACTCCAGAAGAAGCGACTTTCGGGATCTTCTTCGGAGAATAGATTGAATACTATGGACTCAGTTCCTGCATCATAGCCTCCGTGAGGAGCTGCGACCAAGTAGCGAGTTCCTGGCCTTGCAAGAGAGAGAAAAGAGCCTTGAGCCACACCCTCGAGAGTGAAATCTTGACAAGACCAGGACGCCGGATAGGAAGTCAGACAAGCAAAAGAGCTCTTAGAAAATGGATGAATGAGACTTTGAGATGGCAGCTCGGACTGGCGATGAACCGTGAGCATCAAATACAGCAGTGAATTGATCATGCTCATGGGATGACTCTCTTTTCTGCTTCGAATTCTCGCATGAAGAGCAACTCCAACTTCCAACTAGTTCTCTATTCTTCTCTTATTCTCCTCAATCTTTACCTTCTTTACCACTTAATACGTCCGCCTATTTTGCATTTTTCCCATACTTTTATTGAAACGTCTATGCGTCCAGCCAATCCTGCTAGTCCATGGAGTAGCCTTGCGCGACAAGCTCTTGGGCATCAGTTACTTTAATCGCATTCCCAAATACCTCAGCGACAAGTGCAAGGTTGCCATCTTCTTTGGCAACACCGATGCTTTTGGACAAGGCGAAGACAATGCAGATCAGCTAAGAAAGACAATTATCAACCTCACCGACAATCTCGGCTACGGCAAGGTCAATGTTATTGCCCACTCCAAAGGTGGACTCGATATTCGCTTCATGTTCTACAGGAATAATGGAACCGAGTTTGACGGTCGTACTTTGAACGACCGCGTCGCATCTTTTACTACCCGTCGACGTGTGGGAGATTGGAGTCCAGCCCACCAAGCTAGCGGGACTGTTTAACTGTCCGAAGTCAGCCGCTTCTGTAGTTGGGACGCAGAGCGTTAAGCAAAGGTAATCGCCCGCTGATGATCACAGTGACTTTAATTCGGATTATGCAAAGGCCCGTCGACGACGATCACGACTCGATTATCTCTAATCTGGAGCAAGTGATCTAACTCCTACCCAGATCACCGAGGAGCCTGAATATTCCAGCCTGGCAGCTCGGAGGCCTGTTTGATCCAACTTACCAAAAGTTCTTGGTCGATCTCTGCGTTCTGGTAGATATCTAGGTAGCGAACATTCTTATCCTTTGATTCACCCGGAGGGATGGGCCGCAGAGACATTCCCTTAAAAAAAGTCACTTTGATATATTTCGTAAAGCAATGGAAGGCGAGAAACCAGCCCTGACCTTCAACGCCATAGAAAGGTGTGTTCCACCTTACCGCCTTCTGTACCTTAGGGACGGTTTTATCGATTAGCTGATCGAGGTGCCGCCCGGCTTCGCTTTTCCAGCCCGGCATGGCAGCTATGTAGACCTGCACCGGCGCATCCCCATCGGCTTTTGCAATCTGAGGATTACCTCCGGAAAGGAGCACGGGACTTCTCGCCCTCACAAGCTTATTAACAGCTGCCTTTTTAACGGCAGGCTTCTTAGTAGAAACTTTCTTAGCGACAGCCTTAGCAGCAGTTTTGCTTTTTTTGGATGCGGTCTCCTTTGCAAGTTTGGACGACTTCTTAGACGACTTCTTATCCATAGGTTTTACTCCAACAGTTGGAACTGTTTTTCATCAGTCTAACAATTTGGCTTCTCGCGCACCAGCTTTTGGACTAAAAGAGCAAACGTGCTACGATCATAGCATTATGAACCGCATGGCGGACCTGGAGATCGCAAAGCTTGAATACTCTCTCGCCTGTTCTGCTGCTCGCTCTCGACTGGCTGCTGCTGGGCCTGCATCTCTTTGTGATCGCGATCAACGCCTGGGGCTGGTGGCCCCGGCGAACCCGCCGTCTCCAGCGATGGACTCTCTTGCTCACCGCATTTTCCTGGTTGGGCTGCGGAGCCTTCTATGGCTGGGGCTACTGCTTTCTCACCGATTGGCACTGGGATATCAAGCGGGCTCGTGGCGAGACCGAGCTTCCTCATTCCTTTCTTCAGTATATTCTCCAACATTATCTGGACGTCTATCTTCCCAATAGCTGGGTCGACGGCGTAGCCGCTGGCGTCCTCACGATCGCAGTCTTTATTACCCTCTATCAACTCATTGCGGAAAAATACCGACAATAGCTTCTCAAGCACATCTCTTGCGCAAATCGTTCCGCTTTGCCAGCTAAACCTGATCCATGAGATGATTGCCGTAGGGAATGACTTCTCTGAATTCCGGGCTGTGATACGTCTCCTTCGACTCGAATAGGAGTACGATCAATTCCTTTTTCTTGGTATTTACCAGGATACTCTTTTCTATTGCTTCTTTGATATTCAAGACATGATTGTGGGGCAGCATTTCGATTTATCGTCTCATCACAAGATCCGACGGCTCAGACCGGTCCGGAGTAATTAAACTGATCGTGCGCATTTCCTCAAGAAATCATGATCAAGGCAATTCCTTATCTGCGTTCTAGCTATTTTCGTGCATTTCCGGGTGGATGTTCAGCGAACCACTGCGCGATACCAGGCATGGCCTCCTCAAAACCGCCTGGGACTGAAAGGTTCAGAAGACCAGCACGCTCGTCGGTTCTGTTCTCGAAATCATGTTTCATACCGGCTGGAGCAAGCAGGAAAGAACCCTTAGGGGCATCCACCCACTTTGTTCCCAAAAGAAAGCTCATGGTCCCCTCGATAACGTAAAAGATATCATCTTCTTCATGCGCATGCGCGCCAGGACCCTGAGTGTTCGGCTCCAGCCACCACTCGGATATTGAATAGAGGTTGCCGGTTTCCTCGCCATCGGCTTTGAAAACACTGCTGATCCGTCCCATCGCGTACGAACGGCCGCTATTGGGCGGCAGAAAAATCGCTTTCTTACTCATGGAGTCCTCAACAACTTTCAAGAATTAATTGTGTTTTCACTCTAGCACAACTTAGGTGGGTCATGGATGAACATTCCAGTCGGATCTGCTTCAGCTCAGATCGAAGGATTATGAGAATCTAAGGGGTTCATGGAAAAATGCCGGGCACATCATTTGCGTTCAAGTCTCGGCTTGTCGTACCGCATTCACCCGCAGTTTGCTCAGAAATGGAAACTGCCGCCTTCATCGCTTGGATAGAGGTGGCAGTTCTCAACCATTTCCATCCTCACTGCCTCACTTCGAGGCTCCAGGCACTTCGAAATCAGCATATTGCCAGGCCTTTTTGAGCTTTGCTTGAACGGCTTCGGCATCGCTGACAAAGCTCTGTTGCATAAGGCTTCTATAGAGCCCTGAAAGAGCCCAGCCGTTGGCCGGAAAATTCTTGAGATCTTCCCGAAAAACCACCTCAGCCCGCTGAGCTTGCTGGCTTATAAGTAAGGCTTCGCCAAGGTCGAGACGAACCGATTGATACCAGGCCGGCGGCTCGATGTAGATCAAGCTGTCCTGGAGGGCAACTGCTTTTTCAAAATGCAGAATGGCTTTGGGTGCATCGCTCTCTGCAAGAGCCACAGCTCCAATCGCCTGCTCGACGCCGATGGCAATGACGCTCGCGACCGAGTTGAGACCCGCCAGATAATTGTTTTGAAAGCTAGGATCTTTGGCTAGCTTCTCTAGCTTGCTTAGCTCTACCTCCGCTTCGTGCTTAGCCCCTCGCGCTGCGTAGGCTAGCGTCCGTGCATATTGCCAAATCGCTCGCGCATAGAGGAGATGGGCCGGAGGTTCAGGCTCTGCTAAGAGCCGCGACCACTGTTTGAATCGCGCCAAGGCCCAGTAGGGCGTAGCCCAAAACTGCTGCATATCATACATCTGCGGCATATGCGGTAGGTGCGGCGCCACATAGTCTCGCAAGGCATAGGCTGTTTCGATAGCGAGACCGCTCCGTCCTTCGAGCGAGGCCGTTGCGATAAGAAAGTCGTAGTTGTGCGAGACATACATCATTTCGTAAAAGCTGCTCGTGTGGCATCCGGCTAGATAATTTTGGTCAGCTTCGATAGCCATCTGGTTGGACAAAGACCCATCGTGATAGCGTCCGACGCGAATATAGATATGCGAAGGCATGTGCTGCATATGTCCAGCAGCGGGCATGAGGTTTAGGAGTCGATCGGCAGCCGCGACAGCCAATTCGGGGCGAACGGCCTCAGCTATGTGAATCAGATAGTGGTTGGCTCCCGGGTGCAGGGGGTTTTTCTTTAGGACTTTTTCTAAGGTCTCCAGCATCCACGTGGTTTCGGGCTTAGGCTGACGATCAGCCGTCCAGTAGCTCCAGGGCATTGTGTCCATCATGGCTTCTACTGCGATCACGGCTGAATCCGGGTCGTTGGGATATTCCTCCGCAACTTTGCGCGTGGCTACCGCAAAGGCTTGATCAAGCGGCGCACGATTCTCAGGGGGTTGAGCCTGGTAGCGCTTCGCTAAGGCCTCAATGTAGGCTCTCTCGCGCGGGCTAGCCTGTGACAAGCGTGCCTTGGCTTGGTTTAAAGCAAGATACGCAGGAGCTACGGCTTCGGCGCTCATGGGTGCATTGATATTCGGCCCCAAGACAAACGCGATTCCCCAGTAGCAAATAGCACACTCAGGATCAGCTCTTGTCGCATCACGGAAAGCTCGTTCAGCTTCACCATGGTTGAATCCGTAGGCCCAATTCAGGCCTTCATTGAAATACTCTTGAGCTTTAGGAACTTGGCTAGAAATCTTAAATTCGTACGCACCCAGATCATACCTGCGCTCGGATGCGCAATTTTCAGGGCCTTGCGTTTCAGAACCTGCCACAAGAGGCGGGAGCCCTAGTGAAAAGTAGAGGCCAAAACAGAAAGTAGCCATGACTGCACGAATCTGCATAAGTTCTTCCCCCCGATTGATCGGCTTGAAAATGCTGTCTTCGGGGACAATACGAGTGCGCCCCGACTCTTGCAAACCCTCTGGGGCATCTTGATCGTTTTCTCAGATTTGCTGCAGGATATTGCGAGGTCCTAAAGTTGTGGACCTCTTGCCCAAGCGTGAAGGGTTTTTTTCAGGCCGCCTAGAGAGTAAGGCAGGTGAGAACGAACTCAGCGAACTGGCTACTTCAGCTTCGACTGTACGACAGCCAAATGCGAGCTTAATTCCGTCAACTCAGCTAGAGCTTTGTTCATGACCTGACTGTCCTTTGATTTCAAAAGGATTAACACGGTCGCTGGGTGAACAAGAAGATCCTTCGAGTGATGACAGAGAGGTGACGCTTTCGGAAGAGCGGCGTCGGCATGATAATCTTTTTCGATTTGTTCGAGCTTCATTTGCGGCATATTATCAGCCTCGGCAAGAGCTTTGCCCAGATATTCTTTGCACTCGCTATGCTTTTCTGCAAAGCGCTTGTTGAGACCTATTGAGAGCTTGACGAGATCCTGCATCTGCTCCTGCAGTTTTTGCTCGTTCTTCGAAGAATTGATTTCCGTCAGAGCTGATTGCAAGACTTCTCCATACTGCTTCGCTTCGATCTCTGCGTCGGTCTTTGCATATCCAGAACCCGCGACTCCGAGAGTGAGACTGAAAAAGACTAGGCTTGTACGTATCACCGAGTGACTCCTACATGTGACCTGCGCCCAATGAGCAGCATAATATCTAAGTCCGTTTGAGGACTATTTTTTCATATTTTTATTGATAATGAAAGTCAATGTTATTTCTTGGTGAGATGAGTAACTATGGCATTATGGCAGCGCGAGGCGGGTGGCTCTTTACAGCGACGATCTGTGAGTCCACCCTCTGAGTAACAATTTTTCAGGGATTTTCAGGGATTTTCAGACATGTTCGGCATGATCTCACGGACGCGGCTGGGATTACCCTTCAGCGAGCGCCAGATGGCTTGATACTCCATGAGTCGCGCGCGGATAAATCTGCTTTTTTCGTCTTCGATCCGCTCTTGGAGCTGACCCTCACAGAGGGCAGCTGTGTCGGCTATTTGCTTTAGACTTTCGCTGGTCAAAAGGTCTTTGAAACCAATCGTCAGACCGATGCGGATCACACTCTGTGGTTTGAGACCGCAAAATGAAGGGCCGGACGTGTAGCAGCTTGGGTGGGAGTCAAAAGCAAAGGCGCGCAGGGTCGAGCAGTCTTTGGGAGCATCGCTAGTGAAGAAGTAGTCTTCAAGCTCTTCTTGGAGACAGGTGCGGACCGAGTCCCGCCAGTCGTTGCCGGCGACGGGAAAGACGATGCGTTCATTGTTGGGGAAGGATGGAAAAAACTTGATGGCGCTGAACTTTTCGCAAAAGCGCTTACCATAGCCGAGAGCATAGCCAGTATCACCGCAGCTGAGTCGCTCCTCTTCAATACAACTGTAATATTCGCAGCTCCCGACGAGCTCACTGCAACGGTCAGCTGCTGCAGCGGGCATTGATGATAGTAAGGCGAAAATCGTGGGTAAAAGAAGGGGCCCCAGAAAAGCGAGGAAAGACTTAAATCTCATAAGCGAAGATCCTTTAGGAGGAAAATACTTGAGGGATCGGCTTACCTGATTTCTTAGCCCATGAAAACATGTAAACAAAAATTCACATCATATGAGGATCTTCACCATCAAAGTGCGCAGAGATACAGGGCACACCGCGGTCCCGCACCGTAAACTGGATCAAGTCATTGCAAGTTTTTTGATTGAGCTTGAAGAGAAGCGGATCTCCGCAGAGAAACCGCATCGACTTTAGCCTGAGATGCCTTGAAGGAGAGTCTAGCTATAAGCCGCAAGATTGATTCTTTCTTATATCGAGGGCCGCAATTTTATAGCTTTGGTAGCCATGTAACAGTTGATAAAGCGATGGACGACGCCCTTATCCTCAGTCCAGTTATCCTCGAATAGCTTTGAGATAACTAATCCTGCCTCGATTTGCCCACCGAGCTGGTCTTCCAGAGAATGACCAAATTCAAGAGGATCACCGGGGTCGGTGTATCGTTTTCGTTCTTCGTCATTGAGACTTTCTAAATCAGAATAGGGAATTTTGTACTTCATCTGGGCTATTCCCTTGGCACCCAGGACAGGATCCATCGTAAAGTAAACTGGATTCACAAAGCCTGCCAGCAAACACCCCCCGAATTCTAAGACTCTTGCGGCCTCCTTCCAAACAGGCTTGATATCGGGAACAAAAACATTCGAGCAGGGATGAAATATCAGATGGAAGGTCTCGTCTTGAAAACAGGAAAGATCCCTGATATCTCCTTCGATGGTCGACAGGCTGAGACCTTCACGATCCGCTACCATGCGATCCTGAGCAAGTTGGGCAGGTGAATTATCAAAGACAGTCACTTCGGCCCCAGCAGCCGCTAGAATCGGTCCTTGCTGTCCTCCGCCACCAGCGAGGCAAAGGACTTTCTTTCCCCGAATATCGGGAAACCAATCTCGCGGGACGGGCTTTTGAGGCGTCAGCACAATGTTCCAATCACCAGCTCGTGCTCTTTCAATAAGATCAGGTGATACAGGACGAGTCCACTGGTCACCTTTCGCAACTGCTCGGTTCCATGCATCTCGGTTATATTTTGTGATATCAAACTGCATTCTGACAGTCCTTTTGAGTCTAGCTGCAGATTAGGCAGCGCCTGCTTTAATATTTTGGTGAAGCTTCTTTGCGCTGACGGCCAGACATTTTTGCCAGCCTCCTCTTTCCAAACGCAAGCATAGGTTCTAGGTACATCAGAAATGACAGATAATCTCTGATTAAGTTTTTTTTCTGAATTTTTTTGACATTTTTTGTACAGATAAGTAGCAGGATTCGGGACCAAGAGCTTCAGGGAGCGAGCCTCAAACCCGCCAGGCTTTGCTCTATCGCCTCAAAGCTCGAAAGCCCGGGAGAGCAGCCCCCACTGTGGAGTCCTGCATGGAGCCCATAGTAGGTCAAGGGTTCAAGCTCGATAGGTCGCAGCGTGATAGCCCGTCCGCTAGCCAGTGACGCAACAAGATCAGCAGCTAGTCCAGAAATCTTAGCAAGGTTTAGCAGATCAATTTTTTCGAGCGAGTCTGTTGGCTGATGGTAATTCTCATGCACTCCGGTATGGAAAACGCCGGTGGGAATATTCAGCTGCTCGAAGGGCATATGATCCGAGCCCCCTCCGGTAGCCGCGTAATAACGCGGCGTGAGTCCGGTTTTGGGAATCAGCTCTTTGACCAGTCGATCGGCCTCGAGAGTCTTGCCGAAGCCGATGGCATCCAAAGCTCCCTTCGAATAGCCGACCATGTCCATATTCAGCATAAATTTTATCTGACTCAGCGGTACCGTAGGATTTCTCACGTAGTGGAGAGAGCCGAGGAGCCCTAGTTCCTCGCCAGAGAAAGCGATGAATATCACAGTTCTCTTCAGATCTTTTTCTACGCTCGCCAGAGCCTTGGCAGCGGCTATCAAAGCAGCGGTCCCCGACGCGTTATCATCAGCCCCAAAGTAGGTCTGACCGTTGCGGACCCCAAGATGGTCCATGTGAGCGCCAACGATGATCACTTCTTCACTATTGCCGGGTCCTAAGACGCCGATGATATTCTGGCTAGCAACAGTCCCCAGACTCTGGGAATTGGCAGTGAAACTCTGAAAATAACTGCCGCCCGTCCCGCCAGGCCGGAGGCCAATTTTGGTAAATTCTTGAGCGATTAATTCAGCGACCAGACGATTCTGTGGGCTCCCCGTAAGGCGTCCCGCGGCATCATTGCCAGCTATCTGAGTGAGGAAGCTAGAGATAAATTCCTGGTTTATTTTGCTCGACGGAGGCAGAGCAGGAGTTGGGGGATTCTTAGATCCAGTGAGAGGTTCTTCGCTGGCTTCTTGTTGGTCCTGCTCGGAGATTGGCTTCGTCGCGGATGAGGGAGCCTCATCTTGCGTGGCCACTTCCTGCTTAACAGAGGAGCGATGTACTGAGGAATCCTGCCCGCAACCCCCTAAGGTGAAAAGGAGGAGACACGACCAGAAGTTCCGCCCGGCCGCGTTTCGTCGCTGGAATATCCTGATCGTCATGCGCTGGCCTCTGCATGCTAAGGGTTCCATCAAGCGACCTCGTCTCTGATAGCTTCGCCTTTAACAGCTTAACATGCAATATCTGCGCCTTGGCTAAGTCCTCATGAATAGGGAACTTCGCCTGTCGAAAAGCTGATCTACGCATTTCATTTTGACAATTTACAGCCTGTCAATAAAGAGAGAGTCTCCCGTAAACACAGCACGGTCGGTGTTGGGAGCATCGGAAAGATAGACGGCGTAGCACATGCTTTCAGAGGTATGGCCAGGAGTATGCAGTACGCGGAAGCGTAGAAAGACTGAAATTAAGCAGATTCAGACTCAGCCTTTTCGCACGCGATCACAGCGATAACCAACGAAAAACTTGCAAGTCTGGCCATAGAGATGGATGAGCACTTTTTCGCATGGGTTTGAATCCGTCTTTACAAGACGAGAGCAAAGGAATAGATCATCGTTAAATACCGCGCCCTCGAAGAGGCAGGCCCCTATGAATATCATATCGCCTTTAGAAGACATCTCTCGGCGTGGTCCTACCCGCAAAGGAGAAAACGATGCGATCATTCAGCTTGGTATCTCTTGGCTCCGTCTCACCTGCCCATGTGCTTCTGCTTGGATTAGCGCTAAACGCCTGCGGCTCCAGTGATACTGAGGACACTCAGCTCATGGCTCTCAGCCCACGAGCGATTGGCACATCCAGCAGTCAAACCCCTAGTTCGGGCATCTGTGATGGGATTGACTTTGGCTCCTTCGATTACGACTCTGTGAGCGATACCGAGATCAGCGTCAATTCAAATTGGAAGGAAGAGAATACGGTTGGTATTTGGTTTTTTGCCAGCGCCGGGAGCGGCACTCATGAAGTCAACGGTGTGAACTATCGGACTAGTGGACTGCGGGTTCATCGTAGGGCCTTTAAACAGGGCTGCCAAGCTTTTCTGAAAGCCAGAGATATCTTAGCCAGCCGTCCAGATCTGATTCCTTTAGTGAAAACAGTCAGCGCTTTCAGGGAAACCATCTCTCGAGGTAGCGCGAATATTAGCAGTCATGCCTGGGGCCTAGCCATCGACATCAATAGCCAAGACTATCCATATGGTGTCGCAAACTCGGATCCGAACTCCGCAAACGCCATTCTCTGGCGCGAAGTATTCAGCAAAGCCGGTTTCCGTTGGGGTAATGACTTTCCGCAGGTTGGATCCAACGCGGATCCAATGCACTTCGAAATTCACGTAAAGAAGACCACCCAGCCTTAAGAAAAAAGTAGAGTCGCCTGATCCACACGAACTCTATTTTTTGTAGTTAGGATTTAAGAGCACGCACTCGCATGACGGGAATGCTTCAAGTTCAATAGTCCTGACTACTTATTCGGGGGCATCGCTTCTTCGCAAGCGACTTCGCATCTTGGTTCGTCAACTACCCGCCCCTAAAGGGGCGAGCTTGTAAGGAGAAATCCAAGCAGTCTTCACGTTGACCCGACTCAGCAAGGGATTCATATCCCGAGCTATGTTAGGAGCAAATACATAGGTA
>JBGSTX010000087.1:0-9296 GCA_041736305.1 Oligoflexus sp.
GAGGACCCTTCCCTTGTTCGAGATAATGAATATTAACGTCCCCTAAGTTGACTGTTTTCGACTTTCTTCCTCTGCTTAAGTTGTCTTGGTCCTGGGTCGATAATTCCTCTCTTGGATTGGACTCATCGTTCGGCGACCTACATGACATATTGAGGCCTACGCAGATTGCGATTCCATAGAAAATCCTGTACATGATTTGTGCTCCGGCTAAACTTAAAATTTAGCTAAAAATAGCATGAGAAGCATAAATAATTAAGCATTATTGTTCTACTACACCCTAGCCTCTTAAGCTGTCTGGGGAGATCGGGTAGCCAGAACCAGTCTCCCAGTTCCAGCTCCCACACCACCGCTCGTACGGTTCCGTAAGCGGCGGTTCACACAAACTGTACGTTGATTTTCAATCAGCTAGGCGATAGTACACTGTCCAGCCTCGGATCATGTTGTTTAACTCTGTGATCACCTCTTTCAACTCCATGCCTCGCCATCGCCTAAGATTGCCTCAGATCTTATCTATGAGCCTTTGGTAAGACTTCGGTGCTATGCGCAGCCGAGGGTTTTTGACCGCTTTAGAAAGTCTATTTGAACCTACTCACGGCTAGCAATTTTATAGCATGAGATTAAGGGCAAAATAGCAAACAGCTAAAGCGTATGGGGAGAAAGGTTTCTTCCCATCTGTTATCCTATGAGCTGCTAGATGTGCATCTAACAACCTTTTGGCTTTAAATTAAGCAGCTTTCCTATAAGGCTCATCAAGCCACTGAAAGAGATCTGATCCTTTCAAGACTCGGGGAGAATAGGGAGACAGAAATTAGGCTTCGGTACGCTGTGGGTAAAGGTGAAGGCCGCCGCGCCTTCATCAGGGGTTCGGTGGCAAGCTCCACAATCATTGAATGGCAAGTGAGGCGGGGCTGGACGGTCCCTAGTGTGGCAGCCATTGCAGGACTTTGAAGAGACATGCATGGCTGTCAGACTCTCTTCGGGCCCAGCTGCTGGAATATCAGTACTTTCCGCGCTCGCGAGGTCGAGCTCTTTGTTCTTCTTATATTTTTGGCAGGAGCGAGCCGATCAACGATTGCGAAGTCGGCGCCCTCATCGAAGGGGCTCATACTGGGGTTTGCACTTTACGAAGGCGCTATTTTTGGGGCAACAAAACTTGGCAGCAGTCTCGATTTTTAGTGGATTTTCGATCTCACCGCATTTCTGCTCTCGATAGTTTCCATTTTTGTCGTCGGAATTCTAAGTGGTCTCACTCGAGCATGGAAGGCTGAGAAGCTGCAGGTGATAGAAGCCTTGCGCAGTGAATGATTTTTTGTGCAATGATTCTAATTTCTGAGTGGGAAAGCAGGGAAGGCCAAGGCTGCCTCCCCTACTTTTACTTAGACGCTCTTGCCTTAGAAGTAGGGAATAGGGGCTACTTCCGAGCGGATGTTGGCCAAATAGCCTCCAATGCTCGCAACTTCGTAATGGGGATTCTGACGTTCCGGGGAATACTGGACCACGTCCCCTTGTCTAATTTGCTCCACGAGGGCTGCCATCTCGTTAGTAGCGTGGATATACGCCTGATCGAAAGCCGGTATAAAATACGGCTTATACTTTTCGGGCGCCCAGTCGGAGGAGGGCGCAGTCAAGGTGATGACGGGTGTTTTGACGGGGAGATGCAAATCTTCACGGGTCACTGTTCCAGTCTTGAGATCGAGGGTATAGGCGTAGCTGTTTGGATACCCAGGCGCCATCGAATGTCGCTCAAGTCGAAGTACGTCCTTGTCCCAGCTGAGAGATGCCGTGGGCGAATGGTTTTGATTCTCTAGGGTAACCGAAAGCGGTTTCGATCGGTCATGAACGCAGGATTCATCATTGAGAGCCGTGAGACATTTAATGGAATAATTGAAGTGCCAGGGTGAAAGCTCGCGTTCGCTCGATATAAGGTAAGCTTCGATGTCACTGACCTCTGGATTCGGTCTGTGGTATGCAGCTCCTACAGAAAAAGCATAAGTCATATCGCCATATTTTATTCCACTCACGAGCTTTCGAATGCTAGAGACCCACAGGGCGTACTCGCCATTAACTTCCGGAGGGGACCCCTTGGGAGGCGCTTCGAGGGTTGTAGACTCGGGCCCGCCAGGAAACGGATGGGCATGGGGCATAGTGATCTTGCCGGAGCGTAGGTCAAAGATGAACTTGGTAGATGGACCCATCGACCCCGTCTCAACCGTGAGAACGCCGCTTTCGGAGAGCTCGAGGCTTGCCATCCGTGGATGAGTTGAGGGATCCAATCTACCTTGTATTGTTTTATTGACGCATGTGCCGTTTTCCAAGCAAGGAAGGGAATAATCGAAACGGAAGGGCGCTCGCGTCGTTACGGCCTCCATCGATGCAGACTCGCCCTCGGGTGAAGAGCCCGAGCATGCAAGGCCAAGGAGCGAAGAAACCAAAGCAAAACCTAAACTGCTAAGATGAATACCCATAAGACTCATTTTCCTAAGTGTGTTGTTAATGAGCTAGCGTCCAAAATTTGCTGTTCGGAGCGTTTAGCCCAAGGTGCTACAAGCCTGGCTTTCCCATCGAAGATGGACTGGGCAGGTGGCCCTCTGGCTCCGATGCATACTATGAGCCCGCGGCTCTTCTCAAGGCCCAGAGACCTGAGCAGCCGGTATCGCCCTTCACAAACAAGGCCCGTCTTACCATACCTAAGCAGGATATCAAGCTCGATCCTTCTGTCCCAGAGAACATATGTTGCGACAATCTGTCCATGAATACCGCTCACTCCTTTCAGAACATCGTGGCTTGCGACAAACACCATCGCGCAAGGTGACACGCGGGAAGTCGGCCTCGATCAGATTGAAGCGAAGGGCTCCTGGCGAAAATTTTTGCTTCCAAAATGAGATCAAAGTCTAACGGTGATCCCTTTCAGACCCTCTTTTTCTATAAGATCTTGGAGAGCAAGTTCAGCCCACTGCTTGGGATGATATCCGAGTTTTTTAGCCCAAGCCCAGGCGCGAGCACAGGCAAGGATTTCGGAATGAATCATTTCGGCGCCAGGACTTAGGATTTCAGTGCGTGGCATCTTCATGAAGAGCCCAATTTCAAGCTTCTTCGAGCTCATTCTTTAACGAAGGCCTTAAACATCGAACCGATCGTTTGGATAACTGTCTTCCTGGGCAAGACTCGAGCCATCAGTGGAGTCACATAATTTTTCTTACCTGAAACCACAGTGCATTTGCCCTTCAAAAAGGTATTAATGCCAATTTCAGCGACAAATTCGGGAGAATCCATCGCTACTGATGGAGCCTCCGACGAGGTCGCCGACTGATCCGAACCGACTGCCTGAGCCACTTGGGAAAAGTTGGATTCAGTTCCCCCAGGACACAATGTAGTGACCTGGATTCCCTTGGGGCCATATTCGCCATGAAGGGCTTCGGAAAGAGACAGGACATAGGCTTTCGAAGCTGAATAGACTGCCGAGTAGGGAACAGGAACAAATGCAGCGGTCGATGCTACATTGATTATTCCTCCAAACCCGCGCTTCAACATTCCCGGCAAACACAGTTGGCAAAATCAAACTTGCCTTCCGTACCGCCTGCCACCAAAGACTAGGACAATTTTGTTCCGCTGCTTGCTGAGCCAGCACCTTTGAAAGACTGAGACCAATCAACGTATTTCTTGCGAGACTCACCTTTCATGTCAACCAAAGTATTATCCAAGCTGGATTCCGAACAGGCATTCAAAAACAAAGTATTCGGTGAAGATCCCAAAACTTTTTGTAATCTCTTAGGGATGATTAGCCGTTTGCTTTTTTTAGCGGCAGGCGTTTATATGTTGTCTAACAGCCAAGTTTCTTCTGCATTATGTGACTTTGAATCCCTCCGTAATTTTGGACTTCGAACTTCCTGTTATTTTCGTCACTCGTCCTTTCTTCTAACGACGGTATAGCGAAACCCGCCCTAATTTGCTCACTAAACGTCTTGACCCATTTTGCGGCGCTAAGCCCCTAAAGGCTCAATGAAGCCAAGGCATCCCCTCCTCCGCCCCTCCGTTCAGTGGCCTCTTTAGACGGTTCAGCAGGAATCCCGTTTCAATATTTTTCGATCCCGCTAATATCCAGCCATCGCGATGAATTGTCTAAACCTGATTCAACCCAAAACTTTCGAGGAATAACCATGAAGTCTTTGCTCACTTTTTCGGCCTTGCTTCTCTCTTCAGCCACTTTTGCTTCCAACATTCCAACATCCAGCACAGTCAGTCTCTGCACGCTGCACTTCAGCAAAGTTGCTTACGACAAGGAAGTGCGCTCCGTTACGGCCCACACTGGCGTTGCAAGCTGCGATACCTACTCTCCAGTAGTTACCTACTGGAGCGACGTGCAGGATGTGCTGCTGGATGGCTCCCAATCCGACCAGGCTTTCACGGGCAAGGTGAGACTCGAGGCAGAGTCTCGGGCTTACGACGGCTGTCGTCTGACTCCTGTGGTCCAATTCTGGGTAAGCTTCGCAGATGGCAGCTCTAAAATCGAAAACGTGACCCCCATGCAGATCAGCAAGGCCTGGCAACTCTTTGATGGCGATCCAAGCGAACTCCGTGAAGCCGTTAAGCAGTGGAGCCAAAATCAGGCGATCAACACGGTCTCCTGCATCTCTCTTAAGGGCCCGGTCTATCAACCCCAAGAAGTCGTCGACAGCCTGCTGAAATGATTTAAGCGGGCGTGAACAGCCGGCTATGCTCCAGGCTCCATCTTCCTGGGCAGCCGCGCTGTTTATCGCATGACCTGAAGACTTCCCGACCCATTTTGCAGCATCACATTCTCAACCCAGCTGCTCCTGTGATAGATTAGGCATATACACTGCTGTCTAAGGGGGCGTTTTCATGGCTCGCATGAGCTCTAAGCAGCCACGCCCGGTCCTGACAAGCGTGCTGGTATTTTTCTGCAGCCTGACAGCTTTATGCTCGGGTAGCTCCTGGGCGGGCCAGTCTAAAGACAGGCGTTTGGAGAGCCCCGCAGCGCTTTCAGTTTGGTATAAAGATGTCGGCTCACGATCCAGCCTGATCGAGAATATCTTGCAAGAATTCGGCAGGCAGTATGGCCTTAGAATCCAGCCTGAATCCTTTATAGACCTCCCTTCAGCTCTTTTGAAGGCACGTGAGCGATCCCTTCTGCCTTTGGCAGTCCTGGGACCGGGCGACCTCGTCGGGCTTTGGCGTGAACTTGATCTCTCGCCCGTCCCCATGAGCTTCCTTCATGAGTCTGACATCGCGGTCATGGCAGAAGGCATGCTGCAGGGAGAAAAGCCTCGCGGCGTTCCTATACTCGGCGGCAATCATCATGTAGCGTTTTATAATAAGCAATATTTGTCAGCCCCGCCGAAGCGCTGGCAGGACCTGCGCGAGCGCATGCCCGAACTCAGATCCAAGGGGGTAATCCCTGCGGGCTGGGACTATCAGCAGCCCTTTTTCTTTTTGGCGTTCATGGACAGCGCGAGCCTCTTCGCAGCTGGCAAGGTTCAGCTTGATACGCCGGCGCATCGCGAGGCATGCCGCTCCTACAAGCAGCTCGCCGATGCCGGTATCATCCCCCATGACTGCGATTTCCGCTGCCTTGGCCAGCGCTTTTATAGCGGTGAGATCGCCATGGTTCTGACCACAGACTGGAATTTTCAGGACGCCATGCTCGCCTTGCAAAACAATTTCGCCGTGGCTCCCCTTCCTGAGACCGACCACGGACCGATGCGCTCGATCATGCTGGGCACTGCTCTTTTCTTCCCAGGCAACTCGCTGAGAGGAGCGCAGCGGGAAGCCCTGCTTAAACTGGCTGCTTACCTCCAGTCCGATTCTGTGCAGACGGCCCTGGGCCTTTCCTACCAGATCCCCATCCGTCGCTCCGTGATGAACAGTCTTCCCTTTAAGAATGATTCCAACTGGAGGATGGTGATCGATCAGATGGAACGCGCGCAGGCCCTGGTCGCCCCGAGTGAACTGACATCCATCTGGGACATATTGCACAAAGGCCTGTGGGTCTATCTGAGTGGCTCGGTCGACCTTGATACTGTCTTCCGCCGGATGCAAACCCAGGCGGATGCAGCCACTAGGCTGCATGAAAGGCCAGGTCGATGAGCAGGACCACCGTGCGTTCCTTTCAATCCGCGCTTGTGCTCTTCAGTATCCTGGCCATGACGGTACCGGTCCTCATCGCGAGCCTGCCACTCGCTTACCGACTGCTTGAACAGAGCCGAGAAAACGCCCGTGAGGCTCTGCGGGCGCGTACCGATAAGGCCGCACGACGTCTGAGCTTTGACATCGAGCTTCTCAAAGCCCGCATGCTGGCGCTCGCCAGCAATGGCGACATTGTTGATGGGAACAAGAGCCTGCTGTTTTTGACTCTGGTGGATCGCAGTCTTAAAGATTTTTTTGATCAGAATGAGCTTGTCTCAGCCGTTTACTTCAGTGACACTCAGGGTGAGCTGCGGACGGCAGCACCCTTTGGTATTGATTATCAGGAACTCCAGCCCCTGCAAGCCAAGATCAAGGCTTTCCTGAGCCAGCAGCAGCCCCTGCAGCAGGAGGTCAGCGCGCTCATCGACCAGAATTTCATGTCCGAGCAAAGACTCTTTCTGGCCAAGCTGAACCCCGCGCGCAGCGCCCAGGGCGGAGGCTCGGCCGGCCTGATCATCCTGACTCCTTTCAAGGACTTTTGGGGAAAGCTGCAGGGGGTCCTGGCGGCCGTTGTGCCCTTCCATCACTTTATCGAGGCGCTGCGCTCGGAACTGGGGCAGAACAGTCGCTTTCAGGTTGAGCTGGATGGGGCAAGCATGCTCGCTGTGTCTTATGCGACGCCCGAATTTCCCTCCGGGCATAAGGAGTATGATGCCTCCCAGTCCTGGCCCCTCGCCTCGGACAAGGCTAAGATGCTGACGCTGCATGTCTGGGAGCCTTCTGCTTTGCACCTGAAGCCAGTCTATTCGTTGCTGAAGGTGATGATCCTTTTTCTTGCGCTGTCGTTACTCCTTTTTCTGCTGGGCTCGATAGGCGCGGCTCGCTATCTTTTGCGGCCGCTGGCGCAAATTTCAGGCCTTGTCGAAAACCTCTCAAAGGGGCACTACGAAGTACCACCTCTAAGGCATTCCTTTGTCGAGTTTGCCCAAATTTCCGAGCTTCTAAGCTTGATGGCTGATAAGATAGTCCAAAACATGGAAGCTGAAAGACTGCGCATCGAGCAGGAGAATGAACAGAAGAGGGTTGGTCTGGAGCTGGAACTCAGGACCCTCAGGTTTCAGATGAATCCGCATTTCCTCTTTAACGCCCTGAACAGCCTTGTGGCCCTGGCCACGGAAAACCCGCAGCTGACGCGCGACATGCTTCTCGAACTGTCCAATCTCTATCAGAAGATTACAGCGGCGGTAGCGGAAAAGACTTTTCCGCTGGCGGATGAACTGGCCCTTGTCCAGAACTACCTGAATCTGCAAAAAATGCGCTTTGGGGACAGGCTTGAAAGCAGCATTGAAGTGGAAGAAGCGGCTGCCGGGATTTACGTTCCCGCGCTCATGCTCCAGACCTTTGTCGAAAATGCGCTTAAGCATGGCATAGAAACGTCCCGGAGAGGCGGCAGCGTGCGGATCGAAGTGCTAAAACGGGCGGAAAGAGCTTTTGTACTCCGCGTTACAAATACCGGCAAAGCTCTGCAGGAAAAGCCTCATGGCCGCGGTGTCGGTTTGAGCAATACTCAGCAAAGACTCCGCGTTCTTTATGGCGAGCAGCAAAGTTTTTCCATAGGCACAGATAGTAGCGGCGCCACCGTCGTCACAGTGGTCCTGACAGGAGAGAAGCTTTGAGAAAAGAACGGATACGCGTTCTGGTGGTCGATGATGAGCCTTTGGCAAGAACGCGAATCCGTAAGCTATTGGATCCCGAGGAATACAGCGTCGATGAAGCCGAAGATGGCGTGCTCGCTATTGAAAAGATCAGGACCTTCTGTCCTCAGATCGTCTTTCTCGATATCCAGATGCCTGAGTTCAGTGGCTTTGATATCATTGAATCGCTTAGCACCATCAACTTTTCCATCATTTTTCAATCAGCCTACGATGCCTATGCAATTCGAGCCTTCGAGGTTTCGGCCTGTGACTATCTTCTTAAGCCCTTCACCGACGAGCGATTTTATAAAGCGCTGCAGCGAGGCCGCGAGCTTATAGGACTGGTTTCGGGGAATGTAAGTCGGCTGGTGAACCATCTTTATGAGAATGGGCGGCATCTGCGCACGGTCACCTATAAAGCAGGCCCTACGGTTCAAGTGGTCGATGTCAATCAGGTCGTATATTTTTTCAGTGCCGATCATACGACCAGTCTTGTGCTCGACCAGACAAGCTATGCGATCGATCAGTCCCTGAGTTTTCTCGAGACGCTTCTAGACCCCAAATTTTTTCTACGAATCCATCGCAAGACCATCGTCAATGTGAAAAAGATTCGCAGCTTCTCCCGCGAAGCACCCTACTCTGTGACTCTGCTCGATGGTACTAAGCTTAAGGTATCCCGAGAGCGAGCCAAAGCGGTCGCAGCCCTCTTTAAAGTCGTTTAACGCTTGTCGGTCCTCCTAGGGGGCCTCATGAGGCGAATATGCGACTGGAAACGTTCTCAATGCACAGGCTGAGCTAGCATACGTATGCTATCAAAACTTAAGCGCGCGTCGAAAGGGGTGCCTGCGACGCAGGAGGCTGGAGTCAGAAAGGAAGTCATGGCTGCAGCCCGCTTGGGAAGCTCTTCCCGGGTGATGTGCGCAGAGAGAGCGCCCTGTCCGAAGCCACGCAGCGGAGAAATGTGATAAAAGCCGTCGATCACCGCCGCGTTTGCGGAATGGCAGCCGTTGCAGGTATTGCGGTTGAAAAGGTTTTGCCGCTGCGGATCAGTAAAAATTTGCCATTCTGGAAAGCTGCCGCGGACCTGGGCTTTGGCTCCCCTAAGGTTCAAGGGCAGGACTTGTGAAATTCTCTCACTCTATAGCAGGTACTCCGCTTAGAGGGGAGAGAATTTCACCCTGGGCTTCTCGAATTTCTGCAAGCTTTTTTACTAGTCTGCGAAGTTACCCTGCTGAGCCTGAAATGCCCCGAACGCGCCTCCGTTTTGAAGGTCTTGTTCAGCCTGATCTAGAATTTGCTGGACAGGGACTCCTTGCGCCTGAGCTTGTGCCTGAACGTTCAGCAGGGCTTGATATTGTGCCTTTTTAGCCTCAGCATGAGCCATAGCCTCAGCATAGCTCCTGGTTGGCTTACCCGCGAGTAATGAAAACACCTCATCTTCTTCAAATTCTTCCATAA
>JBGSTX010000204.1:0-29931 GCA_041736305.1 Oligoflexus sp.
CGCAGTGAAGGGCTTGCTATCCTTCAATTCGACCTCAAAGTCGCCGCCGTCGTAGACATCAACGTCACCTTCGCCCATAGGGTCTTTCTGCAGACGGCTAGGCGGCTCGGTCACGATGCGGAGACTGTGGGTGCTCGGACCCTCTATCGAGAGACGGCTTTTATAAATCGTAAAATTATCGCGCGTGCTGAGCCTCAAACCGATGAGGATCCGGCCGTCGGGCTCGGCTATCGCTTGTGCAGCGGTCCAAATAATGACATCGGCGGGGTGAATATCGACTTTGTTTTTCCCGGGCAAGTCGAATTCCTGCCCGCGGCCAGGCGAAGTCGAAAGCATGAGACCGAGGGTCCAAAGGACGGCGATCCAAATCCGCAACACAGCTACTCCTTTTTTCAAAAAAACGGCAAGCAGCGGCAGAAACATCAGCAAAAGCTCACAAAGCCGCTCGGATGAGATTAATATCTTACTTTCTATGCGTATCGCCCGCCTTATTTCTCTCAAGTGGGGATAGGTTATCCGGAAATTTAGATCCGTCTAGAGCTTTTTGACGTGTATTAATGGCGCTATACAGATAAAGTTTGCTTGACGAGTCAGGCCCTTTTTCGTACTAGAAGGTTTCCTCAAAGGGGCCTAGGCTCCAGAGTCAAGAAGCAGAACAGAGCAACCAACGGTGGATATGTATTATGGCGCAGCAAACCGTGAAGACCAAATACCAGGAAAAGTTTCGCTTGAAGAAGGGCGACGACGTCGTTGTTCTCACGGGCAAATCTAAAGGCGGCGTGGGCAAAATCGACAAGGTCGATTTCAAGAAGAACGCTGTCCTCGTCAGTGGACTGAACATCTTCAAGAAGCATGCGAAGCCTGGCGTCAACGGTGACGAAGGCGGCATCATCGAAAAAGTTATGCCAATCCATATTAGCAACGTAGCTTTGGTCGACCCGAAGACTAAAAAAGCGACCCGCGTCGGCTACAAGTCCGAAAGCGGCAAGAAGACTCGCGTAGCGAAGTCTTCGAAAAGCGTCCTCAGCTAAGAGACGCTGATTTTTGTCTAGGAAAGAGCCTGGCTCAGGAGACTAAATCTCTAGCCGGGCTTTTTACTTCTTGTCATTCAATGCGCTGAGATCTTCAACCGGCGCGCTCAAACTTCGCAAAAATGCTTCGAGATCCTCAAGCTGCTCGGCTTCGAGACGCAGCGGCTTGAGACTTTCCTCGCGATGCCCGACAGCGGGCTCCTCGTCTAATCTGTTGTAGTAAGCCAGGACATCGGAAAGCTCAGCAAAGCGGCCGTCGTGCATATAGGGGGGCGTATTCGCTACGTTGCGAAGCGTGGGAGTCTTGAACGCTCCTACCATCTCTTGCAAGTCGGTGCGAATGTAAGGCAGTTCAGAACAGCTATCACTTATGCGCTGCTCATTAGAAGGGAAAGGCAGGGAAAGCAGTGCCGGTAAACCTTCGCAGTTCATGAGGTCGGCTTTCAGAGCTTGGATCCCTGCAACGCGACCAAGATCCAACTGCGAGCCATGCTGGGGCAGACCAATATTGTGAAATTCTTGATCGGAAAAAGTAGGTCCGCTGTGACACGACGCGCAGCCTGACTCCATGAAAGTCCGAAAGCCGCGCCAGTGCTGGCTTCTAAAGCCCTCTCCAAAAGCTTTTTCGGCAGGTGTAGACGCCGGGAGTTCCTGCCAGCGTTCGATAAAACGATCGAAAGGCGAACGACGCGCAATCAGGCCACGCTCATACTGGGCAAGAGCCCAGGAATAGCGGGCAAAGATTCCATTGAGATCTTTTTGCTGCTGCTCGCTTAAAGCCGCAAAGGCCCTTGTGGCAGGTGTTTCAGCGGGATTTGGCCAGTAGGCGCGAGCCAAATGGCGCTGAGGTGCTTGGCGAGCGTCAGCACCAGCCTGTATCCAGTTCACTTGCAGACTGCCATCACCGATAGTCGCTAGTGCGTAGTGAGCGATAGAAAGAGGTAGCTCAAAGGCCTTGGCTAGGGGCTGGGCTCGGAAGGCTTCGCTTTGCTTCAACTGCTCTAGGAGCGAGCTGGGAAAGGGTCCGAAGAGATCTTCATACGCGCTGCGATAGTAGCGAAACAGAGTCTGTGCGGAACGTCCACGATCGAAACCATGTTCGAGCACGGCCTCGAGAGGGCCCTGAACTTGGGCTGTGAGGGAGTCGGCTCGGCCATCCCAAAAAAACCAGTGTGCGGCAAAGCTGTTGACGAGGCTCGGCGTATGGCGTCGGGTGGGAGCGATTCCTATCGCGAGCGGACGGCCGTCGGTAAAGTCGCGGCCCGGCTGATGACAGCTTGCACAGGCGATTTCTCCGGAATCCGAAAAGCGAGCATCGCTGAACAGTTGTCGCCCGAGATTGGCAGCTCGCCGCTCGCTCGCGCTGAAGGCAGGCTCATCTTTTAAGCGCAGGTTCCCTAGGAGAGAGCGAAGCTCTTCCTCAGAAAATGCGAGGGGAATATGGCGTTCGTCGCTTCCGAAGGGCAAGTTTGGCCCGATAAACCAGAAAAGCCCGATGAGGGCTAGTACGAGAAAGCTTGACGATGCGCGTCTCCCGGAAAGAAGAGACATAAGGGTTGTTTCCTTTTTAATCACGCCAATCGCGGCTGGGGGCAGCCTAGCACTCAGTCGGCTGGTGAGCAAGTCGCTTGGAACCAGGTCTGGGGTTCGCACAGCGCCGATGCGCATTGCCCTTCTGTCACCATGGTGCAGATAAAAATCAAATTCGTTCTGCAGTTCGTGGTTCACATTGCAGAAAATTTGTAGTTAATATAACAACTCTCCGTCAATCCTAGCGGTGACACATCGGGTCGTCATTGCTCACATCGTGTCGAATCACTTTGCGTGGAGTTTTACTGGCTCATGGTTTCTCTCGTTAGGGTGTTCAAAGTAGCTTTATTTTTTATCCTTTCCCTAGGGTTCACGGCATGCTTTGAAAAGTTGCCGATGTCGACGGCTCACGTAGTCACGGAATGGGGGCACGAGATCAA
Organism: Oligoflexus sp.; assembly: GCA_041736305.1. GTDB lineage: Bacteria > Bdellovibrionota_B > Oligoflexia > Oligoflexales > Oligoflexaceae > Oligoflexus. Next base: position 3,002 of record JBGSTX010000204.1, read on the forward strand.
TCACGTGTATCTCATCACGACCGTGATCACTTGCTTAATTTTCGTCGCAGTGGCAGTTCCGTTCTGCTATGCGCTTTGGAAGTTCCGTGAGAAGCCAGGCGACACCCGCATCCCCGTCCAGGTTCGCGGCAATCATAAGCTCGAGATTCTCTGGACTCTGATTCCTGTCGTGCTGCTCATCTTCATTTTTCTCCCCTCGCTCGAAATCATTATGAAGCGCGGTGCTGAGCCTCCTGCAGGAACGTTTACGATCGAAGTAATCGGTCACCAGTGGTGGTGGGAGTTCCGTTATCCGGACCTCGGGATCGTCACAGCCAATGAGCTCTACGTCCCTGAGAAGACGCCTATCCTTCTCAAGCTGAAGTCTGCTGACGTCATCCACGCTTTCTGGATACCGCGTTGGGGTGGTAAGATGGACATGCTTCCAGGCGTGACCAACTTATTGACCTATACGACGCCTGCGGTAGAGGATCCGATTCGCGGTGACTACTACCAAGGTCATTGTACAGAACTCTGTGGTCTCTCCCACGCTCGCATGCGCTACGAAGCCATCGTCTTGCCGAAAGAACGCTTCGATCAGTGGGCTAAGACAGCCATGAATCCTCCACTCGTCGCTTCTGCTTTGGAAAAGAAGGGGCAAGAGTTGTTCATGACCAAGACTTGCTTCACTTGCCACGCGATCGCTGGTACCACGGCGAAAGGTCAGATAGGCCCCGATCTCACCAACTTCGGCAACCGCCGTATGCTGGCTTCTGGGACCTTGCATAATGACACCAAAGGTTTTCATAACTGGCTGCGGGACTCTGTCGATTCAAAGCCCGACTATCAGAACGTCAAACCGGGCAGCTTGATGGTGTTCGCGGAAAACTTCGTCCTTACCGACGAAGATATCAAGGCGCTGCAGGCTTACCTGCAGCACTCGACCGCCAAGACTTTTTAATCGAACGACGGACTATCCCTTCAGGAGGTAATGTTTTTGTATGAGTAATCACAGCGCACCCAACACTGGGTTATGGGGCTGGATCACGACGGTAGATCACAAGAAGATCGCCATTCTCTATGCGCTTTCGTCGTTGTTTTTCTTTTTTCTAGGCGGCGTCGAAGCGATGATCATGCGTACGCAGCTGATCATTCCCAACAATGATTTCGTGACGGCACGGACTTTTAACTCGATGGTAACGATGCACGGTACGACGATGATCTTCCTCGTCGTCATGCCTCTCTCATCGGCGTTCTTCAACTTTCTGATACCGATTATGATCGGTGCTCGCGATGTAGCCTTCCCCCGGCTTAACGCGCTGAGTTTCTGGATTTTCTTTTTTGGAGGTATCCTGCTCAATGCCGGTTACTTCATCAACGAAGTGCCGCGTCAGGGCTGGTTCGGCTACGCTAACCTCACTGACCGGCAGTATACCCCGGATCTTTCGGTGGACTTTTGGGCGATGGGTTTGCAGGTAGTCGGTCTCGCTTCGCTCATTGCCTCGATTAACTTTTTCGTCACAATTATGAACATGCGTTGCAAGGGGATGACTCTTCTCAAGATGCCCATGTTTGTCTGGACTTCACTTGTTACCCAGGTCTTGCTCTTCCTCGCTCTGCCCGTCATTACCGTCGCTCTCGTGATGATCACCTTCGATCGGCACTTCGGAACTGGCTTCTTCAATCCAGGTGCTGGTGGTTCGGTTATCCTTTGGCAGCACCTTTTCTGGGTCTTCGGCCATCCAGAAGTTTATATCCTCATCCTGCCAGCGATGGGTATCGTGTCCGAAATTCTGCCGACGTTTTCTAAAAAACCGCTCTTCGGCTATTCAGTCATGGTCTATTCGAGCTGTGCGATCGGCTTCCTCGGCTTTGCTGTCTGGGCTCACCACATGTTCACGACTGGTCTTGGACCCTGGGCGACCACCTTCTTTACGGCGGCGACTATGCTCATCGCTGTCCCTACCGGTGTCAAAATCTTTAACTGGATATCGACGGTCTGGGGTGGACGCATCCATTTCAACACCGCTTCGCTTTTCGGACTGAGCTTCGTTGCGATGTTCACCTTCGGCGGTCTCTCGGGGATCATGCACTCCTCAGCCCCTATCGATACGCAGCATCAAGACACCTATTTCGTCGTCGCCCACTTTCACTATGTTCTCTACGGCGGAGCTGTGATGGGTCTTTTCGGTGGAGTTTTCTATTGGTTTCCCAAAGTCACGGGACGTTTTCTGCACGAAGGAATGGGCAAGGTTCAGTTCTGGCTATTCATGATCGGCTTTAACGTGACCTTCTTCCCGATGCACTTCCTCGGTGTTCAAGGTATGCCTCGGCGTAACTACACCTATGCGGCGGATCAGGGTTGGGACCTGTGGAATCTCGTGGCCACTCTCGGTGCCTATACTACGGCCATCGGTGGACTCCTCTTCTTTTACAACCTCTTTTACAGCATCAAACGCGGTGCTTTGGCTCCGGCGGATCCTTGGGATGGTCGTACCCTCGAGTGGACGATTCCTTCACCTCCTCCTGAGTACAACTTCGGCATCGAACCCGTAGTGAAGAATCTCGACGATTTCTGGCATCAAAAATACGACGAGCAGGGTCAGCGCCTGAGCCTGCCGGCCAAGGCTTCCTATGACCCGCATTCGATTCACTTGCCGAATCCTTCCTACTGGCCTATCTGCTTGGCTGCGGGATTGACTTTGGGAGCCGCAGGCTTCTTTATCAAAGGTTTTGGACTTTATGTGAGTCTGCTGGGCGTGGCTATCGTTCTGATAAGCTCGTACGGTTGGGCCTATGAAGAAGCATAAGAGGAGGGGGCTAGTAGGATGAGCGCGCATCTCGAGACCAATACGGGCGTTGATAACCGTAAGTTTGCTATGTGGACCTTGATCGGTTCGGAGTGCTTTCTCTTTGGCACTCTGATCGTCAACTATATGATCAACCGCAACCGTGGGCTGGCTGGTCCGACGGGTCCTGAGATCTTCAACATCGACCTCACCACTCTTTCGACTTTCGACCTGCTCATGAGTTCGGTGGCGATGGCCCTTGCGGTGTTTTACTGCAAGCAAAAACGGCTCCGCGCCATGCAGATCAGTCTCGCGACGGTCGTGATCTTCGGTCTCTTTTTTCTCGGCTTCCAATACTACGAGTTCAACCACTTCGTTAATGAGGGCTTGTCCCTCGGCACCAATATTTTTGGTTCCTCTTTTTACCTGCTGACAGGTTGTCACGGCATTCACGTTGCCATCGGTGTTATGATCATCAGTACCTTACTGATCCAATCGCTCATCAAGGGGGAAAGTTGGTTCAACGATGATGTGGTCGAGATCTGTGGCCTTTACTGGCACTTTGTTGATGTTATCTGGATCATTATTTTTACAGTCGTTTTACTTTTAGTTTTGATCTAGGAGCAAGAGATCATGGCCCACGAAGAGCACAGTGCTCATGCAACCGTCTCACTCTACTGGATTTTCTGTGTGATCCTCGGGATCATCACGGCCTTAGAGTGGGCTATTTTCAAGTATAAAGACCCCTGGGGAGTCAGTAATTTCGCCCTCATTACATCTCTGAGTGTGATGTCGGTCGTGAAGTTCATCATGGTCGTCGGCTGGTACATGCATTTGCGCTACGACCCGAAGATGATTAAGTTCGTCTTCATCTTCTCATTTTTGATGATCAGCGGAACGGCAGCTGGCCTGCTTATGCTTATGGCCTGAGCTTGAATCCAGCGTGAAATAAGGCTAAGGTGTGGACCTCGCGTCTTTTTGATGAGTCGAGGTTTTACCTATGCCTAGCCTTTACGCCCATGCGCTCTACGACAGACTTCCCAACGATCTCTTCGTCTTCAAGTGGGATTTCGATCCAACGCTTTTTTTCTTCGTATTCATGCTCATCTTTTACATCCGCGGTTACCGTCGATTCAAACGCAAGCCCGTCAAGCCTTGGCAGCTGCTATGCTTTGGTTTGGGCGTTAGCCTTTGTATACTTGGTCTGATGCCGCCAGTTGACCCGCTTTCCGATCAGCTCTTCTGGGCCCACATGATTCAGCATATGATGATCGCCCATTTGGGTGTTCCTCTAATGCTCTTCGGCATTCCGTTTTTCGTCGTCTTGCGGGGCATTCCCAATTGGGCCAGACGCTATATATATTTTCCGCTCTTGCGTAGTCGGGTCTTTGAGTTTCTAGGCAAGACCATAGCTCGCCCGCTGCCTTCTCTGATCTTTTTCGAAGCATCCTTTTGGTTCTGGCATATTCCACGCTTTTACAATCTAGCTCTGCTGAACGATTTTTTTCATATCCTTGAACACGCAAACTTCGCCTTGGCAGCTATGCTTCTGTGGCGTAATATTATCGATCCGCATCCCATGCGTTCCCCTCTTCCGCTTCCTGCCCGCATGCTCTTTTTGGCTGCGATGGAAGCTTCAGGCATCATCCTCAGCGCGATTCTGACTTTTTCAGATGATATCCTCTATGCTTACGAGGGTATTCCGATGCCTGCTTGGTGGGCGCATTGGGGCCATCTTCAGGATCAACGCCTCGGCGGGCTGATCATGTGGGTTCCCGGTGGTTTTATCAATCTGATGGCTCTCACTGCTGTATTTTTCGTCTGGGTGCAGAGGGAAGAGAAGAAAGATAAGAAGCTCAAAGAAGCCGAAGCACAGACCTTGCGACCGCTCAGTGTTTCCTGAATGTTTTTTGAAGCTTTGCGATTGACAGGCGCGAAGCTTTACCTTAATTTCAGGTTTCTCTAGCGGGGGTGTAGTTAAGTTGGTTATAACGCCGGCCTGTCACGCCGGAGGCCGCGGGTTCAAGTCCCGTCGCTCCCGCCACTCTCAAGCCGAAATGCTGAAACTTCAGGAATACCTGGGTTTCAGCTTTTTTTTTATCAGCTTTGTCGCTGGAGTAGAATTTGATGACGAAGGCAATCAATCAGAACTACTCGACAGCAATCGTCGGCAGCGGACCTGCAGGTTTGATGGCTGCGGAGGTTATTTCTGCAGCCGGTTTGTCCGTTAGCATTTTTGAAAAGCGCAAAGGTCCTTCCTGGAAACTTTACATCGCCGGTAGTTCAGGTCTCAATATTACCAACAGTCTTCCCACCGATGAGATGCTTCGCTACTACAGCGGACCAGAGGAACTTTGGCGATCGATTCTAGAAAACTTTACGCCTCGCGATTGGCTGCGCTTTATAGAAGAAGATCTAGGAATAGGCACCTTTCTCGGAACTAGTCAGCGCTATTTCGTTGAGACCATGCATGCGGCCCTTCTCGTCAGACAGTGGCGTCGTCGTCTCGAAAGCCGCGGGGTGATGTTTTTATTCGATCATGAATGGCAAGGATTGGAACGAAATTCCGAGGGCCAGTGGCATTTGAATTTCCGAGGGCAAGCTTCACAGAAATGTGCGGCCTTGGGACTCTGTTTAGGAGGGGCTAGCTGGGAAAGCGAAGCCGTGGCTTGGCCAGAGGTTTTGGCAGCCAAGGACATCCGCTGCGTTCCTTTCACAGCGGCGAATACTGGCTTCGAAGTAGAGTGGCCGGCAGCCTTAAAAATCGAAGCCGAAGGTCTGCCCCTCAAAAACATCGAGCTAAAGACTAGTCTCGGTAAAAAGCGAGGCGACCTCATCATCACTTCTTATGGGCTCGAAGGCACTCCTATCTACTTCTATGGAACACCAGGTCGAGCGACAATAGATCTCAAACCTGATCTCGAGCCGGCGGCATTGCTGGCGAAATTGAGCAAGAGCCGCGAAAACCTATCTCTGCTGCGACGCGCACAGAAAGTTTTGAATCTTTCACCCGCCTCCCGCGCGCTACTCTTTCATCTGCTCCCTCCTCATGCACGAGACGATATCAACGCGTTCGTCGCGCACCTTAAGGCCCTACCACTGGAGCTTCGCGGACCACGCCCGCTCAGCGAATCCATTTCTTCGCGAGGTGGCGTAGCCTGGACCGAAGTCGATCCGAGTCTGATGCTGCGCAAGTGTCCATCCGTATTTCTTGCGGGTGAAATGCTCGACTGGGAAGCTCCGACGGGTGGGTTTTTGATTCAGGGCTGCGTGTCTCAGGGCCGTTGGATGGGTCAAGAGATCGTCCGCTCGCTCGCGCGATAAGGACGGCAACTGTCACCACGTATACACATTCTCAAAGCTTCTTAGGCGCGCCGTTTCAGGGGAAGGTTTTTCCCAATTGCGCTAAGGGAGAGGCTTTCCTATAAGGTGTGCAGAGTACCTAAGAGTTAGAATTTAGAAGAGGTCCACATGTTGCCATCTTTCAAGACCCAGCTGGTCTCCGGCGTCGGTCTGTTCCTGGCCGGTTCAGCTACAGCCGCAAGTCTCACCTACATGGGAATGCCCATCCAGGCTATCGACATGCACATGCACCCTGGTCGTTATGAGACCATCGGGCCGCTGGGTAAGGCTTTCGTTCTCAATTCACTGCCTAAGGCTATTCCTGACGCTGTGAAAGAGCAGATATTGAAAACGTCGAGTGCAGAAACGCTTGATCCCTACGGTAGTATGGGCATCAAAAAGGAATGCGAAAAAGCTGGTATGGTTAGCTGTGGACTCTTTGCTGTCTATGCGCCAGCGACTTGGGGAGTCACCTCCAATGAAGACGTTTTTGGCTATCTCGATGACGCTCGCAATAAGGGTGCCGATGGTAAGCCTTATTTCTTCGGCCTCGCCGGCGTTCGCATGCAGAACTGGGATCTGCGCGAGAGCTTCGAAATCGACTCTCTGCGCAAAGCTCTCAAGCATCCTGGAATGAAAGGCATCAAGCTCGCCTTTATCCACAACGATATTCCTCTCGATGACGCGCAGTACGACTCCATCTATGAAGTCGCACGGGAAGCTAAAGTTCCCGTTTATCATCACGTCGGTTCGTCCCCACTCAGAAAGCTGACCGACTTCCCCGAGCTAGGCGAAGCAGAAGAATATATCAGCAGCTATGACCCAAGCCGCCTTGAGCGGGTTTTGAAAGCCTATCCTGACGTGACCTTTATCATGGGGCATATGGGATTCGACTTCAACAATGAGGGCTATAACTTCACGCCCCAGGTTTACGATCTGGCGAGCCGTTACCCGAACGTGGTTCTCGAAATCTCAGCTTTCGGCCGTGCTACCTATGATCCAGAAGGCAAAGCTATGGACAGCGTGCTCAGCAACATCAAGGCCAAGGGTCTGGTAGGCCGCACGGTCTATGGTTCAGACGGTCCTGGTGCTCCTGGCGGCACAGAGAGATATGCTCAGGCTACGCTGAAAAGCCTTAGCCGTTCGGGCTACTCCTTCAAGGAAGCAGAAGCTGTGCTCTATGGGAATGCGCGCAGGGTCTTCAATCTGAAGTGATCGCCTATCCTTGTGAGCTCCGCGCTTGAGTTTCAGAGGCTGCCTCGTCCATAATAAAGAGGCTGCAATGGACCAGTGCGGAGTACCTCACAGTGATTCTTTATGAAAGCAACGAACTTGCGAAAATGATGTCTTCCAGCGTAGCTCCGGTCTTTTTGATCGCGGGCATCGCTGGTGTTCTCTCTATTATGTCGCTGCGCTATGGGCGAGTTATCGATCGAATCCGAACGCTGCTGCGAGAGGGGCCCAAACTCTACAAGCGCGAAATCAGCAAAAGCGACGAGCATCTCAGCAAAGAGCTCCATTCGCTCTACAAGCGAGCCAAGCTGTTACGCATGACGATCATACTCGAGGTGATCTCGATCTTTTGCGTGACGATCACTATCCTTACGCTCTTCGCCTCCCTCAGCCTGGGTCTAGACTTCCGCATGGTTCCCATCGTCTTCTTCATGGGCGCCCTCTTTTTCCTCATCGTAGGGCTGATACTGTTTATTCAGGACTTCGCCCTATCGCTCGCTTGCATCAAACACGATATGAAGGTGCGCGCCGATCTCGAGGTTTCGGCGTCTGGCCAAGAGAGCTTTTAAGTCCCAAAAAAAGTTAGGCCCCTCGCGGAAGCGAGGAGCCTGTTCGAGTCGAGACTCGAATCGTGCTTACATGTAGCTTTCGTCGTCGTGAGAATGACCTGCACCGCCGCCTTTGGATTTTTTCTCAGGCTTGTCGGTGATGAGGGCTTCGGTCGTCAAGAGTAGGGCAGCGACCGAGGCAGCGTTGGCAAGCGCCGTCTTGGTAACCTTGGCTGGATCGATGACGCCAGCCTTAAGAAGGTCTTCGTACTGCTCGGTATAGGCGTTGAAGCCGTAGCCGTCTTTGCCATTCCGAATTTTTTCGACGATAGGAGCGGGTTCGAGACCAGCGTTAAGCAGGATTTGCCGTAGTGGCTCTTCAACTGCGCGACGGATGATGTTCACGCCGTGCTGCTGATCGGTGCTCAATTTCAAGCCTTTGAGGGCTTCTTGGCAACGCAGGAGAGCGACTCCACCGCCGGCAACTACGCCCTCGGCGACAGCTGCGCGGGTCGAATGCAGAGCATCTTCAACGCGAGCCTTCTTCTCTTTCATCTCAGCTTCAGTCGCAGCGCCAACCGAAATCACCGCAACTCCGCCGACTAATTTAGCCAGACGTTCTTGCAATTTTTCTTTGTCATAATCGCTAGTCGACTCTTCGACGTGACGACGGATGAGCTTGACGCGGGCGTCGATGCTGGCCTTATCACCGTTACCGCTGACGATAGTGGTGTTGTCTTTGTCGATGGTCACGCGCTTGGCGAAGCCCAGAGACTCGACGGAAGCATTTTCGAGCTTGAGGCCGAGGTCTTCAGCGATCAGTTCGCCACCGGTGAGGATAGCGATGTCTTCGAGCATGGCTTTGCGACGATCACCGAAAGCCGGAGCTTTGACGGCAGCAATGCGGAGGACGCCGCGCAGCTTGTTGACGACGAGCGCAGCGAGAGCCTCGCCTTCGATGTCTTCGGCGATGATCAGAAGTGGCTTCTGGAGGCGAGCTACCTTCTCCAGTACGGGCAGCAGCTCTTTCATGTTCGAGATTTTCTTCTCGCAGACGAGAATGAAAACGTCTTCCAACTCGACAGTCATACGCTCTGAATTGGTGACGAAATAAGGCGAGATATATCCACGATCGAACTGCATTCCCTCGACGACGTCGAGCACGGTTTCCATGCCCTTGGCTTCGTCGACGGTGATAACGCCGTCACGACCGACTTTTTCCATCGCATCGGCGAGGATTTCACCGATTTCTCTATCGTTGTTGGCAGAAATGCTGCCGACGTGAGCGATCCCTTCGCGCGTGTCGCAGGGCTTAGCCATGCCTTCGATATACTTGAGGATGGCTGCAACCGCGATATCAACACCGCGCTTCAGTTCCATCGGGCTGTGACCGGCTGCTACCAGCTTATTGCCTTCGCGGAAAATGGCCTGAGCCAGTACCGTAGCCGTCGTGGTTCCATCACCAGCTGTATCGGCTGTGCGTGACGCCACTTCTTTGACGAGCTGGACGCCCATGTTTTCGAAGCGGTTGTCCAGTTCGATTTCTTTCGCTACCGTCACACCATCTTTGGTGATGAGGGGAGAGCCGAAAGATCGGCTAATCAAAACATTGCGGCCCTTTGGCCCCAACGTTACTTTCACTGCGTTAGCGAGAGTGTCGACGCCCCTGAGGATAGCATCGCGCGACTCGCTGCCGAAGTTGATCATTTTAACGCTCATTCAAAATTCTCCTTGGTTGATGACAAGTTCGATCAGTCAAGAACCGCGAGCACGTCATCTTCCCGCATGATGAGGTGGTCGTCGCCACTGATCTTGATTTCGTTGCCGGCGTACTTCGAGTAAAGAACGCGGTCGCCAGCCTTCAGTTCAGGCTTAACAACTTTGCCGTCCTTGAGGACCCGACCATTGCCGACAGCGATAACCTGACCTTCAACCGGCTTTTCCTGCGCGTTATCCGGGATAATGATCCCGCCTGCAGTCTTGGTTTCACCGATCAGTGGCTTTATTACGACTCGATCCTGTAAAGGTCTCACCTTCATAGTTTTTTCTCCTCGTTAATAGACAGGCTTAGAATTTCAAAAATTCAGAGCTTAAAGTAAAGCTCCTCCTGGATCTGTCAACCGACCCTTGCAAATATTTGAAGCACGAGCTGGCGTGGAGAGCCTTCAAGGTGTCATTTTGCCGAGATGAGGAACCGAGACTTTTAGTCGCTTTAAATGGAGGAGCTTCTGTTATACTGCCCAACGGCGATGCTAAGTGCGAAAAGGACAGCTAGTATGGGCTTGGTTCCCTCGTATCACGTTTCAAATTTTTCCAATATGTTGGTGGTCGGTTGGCGCGAATGGGTGGCTTTACCAGCTCTCGGCGTCGACCGAATTAAGGCTAAGATCGACACGGGGGCGCGTACATCGACCTTGCACGCCTTCGATATCGAAATTGTGAAGGTCCGCGGCAAAGAAGTGGTACGATTCAAAGTCCACCCTTTGCAGCGCCAAAGTAAGCGGGTGATTGTCTGTCAAGCTGATCTAGTTGATGAACGTTTGGTGCGGAGCTCTTCAGGTCATTCTACTCTTCGACCCGTTATCATGACAAAGATTCAGGTGGGGCCTTGGTCCTGGGACATCGAAATCACGCTGACCAACCGCGATAAAATGGGATTTCGTATGCTGATAGGACGCCAAGCCATACGCAAACATTTGCTGGTTCACCCCGGAAAGTCTTTTATCCTTGGGGCGCGTAAACGGAAAATCGAGGTTATTTGATGAAGCTTACTATCCTTTCCCGCAAGAAGGATCTGTACTCGACCCGGCGTCTCGTAGAGGCTGCCGAGCAGCGCGGTCATCAGATTCGCGTGATCGATTACCTTCGCTGCTACATGAATATTACTTCGACCGATCCGAAGATTTTCTATGGGCATCAGGAAATCACCGGTGTCGATGCAGTGATTCCTCGCATTGGAGCTTCCTATACCTTCTACGGAACGGCTGTCGTACGGCAGTTCGAATTGATGAATATTTTCGTCATCAACACTTCGCAGGCAATCGCCCGCTCGCGCGACAAGCTGCGCTGTCTGCAGAAGCTCGCTAAAGCCGGCATCAATCTGCCGGTGACCGGCTGTGCTCACAGCACCAAAGACGTCGATGGTCTCATTGAAGTCGCTGGTGGAGCACCCCTGGTGGTCTAGCTCCTCGAGGGCACCCTGGGGATCGGTGTCGTGCTGGCTGAAACTAAAAAAGCGGCTGAGTCGGTCATCGAAGCTTTTCGGGGTCTCGACGCCAATATCATCGTGCAGGAATTTATTCGCGAAGCTGCCGGCAGCGATATTCGCTGCTTCGTCGTTGGTGATCGGGTCGTCGCGTCGATGATGCGGAAGGCTGCCGAAGGCGAATTCCGTTCGAATCTTCACCGCGGCGGCAGCGGCCATCTGGTCGACATTACGGAAGCTGAGCGGGTCATGGCAGTAAAAGCGGCACAAGTCATGGGACTGGAAGTGGCTGGAGTCGATATTCTGCGTTCCTCGCGAGGCCCTGTGATTATGGAAGTGAATTCGTCGCCGGGACTCGAGGGTATTGAAAAGACCAGCAAGCTTAATGTAGCAGGTATGATTATCGAGCACATTGAGAAGCGTTTGCTAGAGATAGCCGAACGACCGCGCCCGGACGAGGAAGTTTGTCAGTAGTTGCTAAGAGACGGGGAGGTCGGCCTTTGCCAGATAACGTATGCTCCTTTCGAGATTTTCTTAAACAGAGTCTGAAGGATACTGAAGTCTTCCGCGGCGTTGAACGAAAGGTCGATCTCTTGCTCGAGATCGTGCTGCTTCTCACCAATTATCAGGAAGAGGGGATCAGCCTCTTTCCCGTCATTTTCGTGAGCGATTCGCTCGAACGGATCATGAAAGATCTGCATGGGCTGGAAGCGATCCATATCGGTGAGGGCCCTAATCAACGCGAGACTTTTATCCGGGCTTTCAAAGCCTGCGCTCCGTTGGGAGAGGATCGCTTGTGGGCTGTCGCGATCATCGTGAAGGGTGATCGTATAAGCTATGGCATTTTCCGTTCTGATGCCTCGCCTCTAGCTCCTTCCGTATTCGAGCGTCTCAGAGGCATGATGGTACCCGAAGGCGGAATAGTCGGACTCACCCGTCTCGGCAATAATTTTGTTGAAATTCGCAGCAGCAATGGCAAGTTTCAGTATATCAACGTCTCAGGTCTAGCTGGCGATGAGCACCATCCGGTCCAGGTCATCCGGGCTTTTGTTGAGACGGTCTCTAGCGATAGCAAGCCCGAACTCAAAAACTTGGTCCAGTCCTTCTACTATCGTCTCGGCATGGATATACTGCACGGAACGCACGGAACCTTGATCGCCATTCAGAAGACCGGGCTCGCCATCCCCGAGTTTCTCGAAGATGGCATCCACCTGCGGCCTTCGCTGAAGATCGCTGAAGCCATAGAATCTATCGCAGCCACACCCCATAATCGCGAGTCCTATTTGCGGCTCTTGTCCTATGGCCAGCTCCTCCGCAAGCTAACTTGGTTGGACGGTATCACTCTCCTCGATACCGAAGGCAGCCTCTTAGCTTATCGCTGTTTCATCCGCGGAGCTGCTCCCGATCCTCTCACGCTCCATTTTGGAGGCGCCCGCAGCCGGGCCTATGACGTCATGCAACGCTATGTTCCCTCTCGCCTCTCGGGGGCGTTCTCTAAGTCTCAAGACGGTCAGATGAATTTTCGTGCTTCGAAATAATATGCTGTGAAGGAAGGGGCTTTTGGCCCCTTCTTCGTCAGTCGTTAAGCAAGAGCCCGGTTTAGTTCGTCGGAAGTAGCCTTCTCGGCTCCCGTATCGCTGAGCAGGGATTCAAAAAGTCTGCCTTTACCTTCTCCAATCGTCAGGCGCTTCGGCTGAATCGGCTCCGCTTTGGGGACGAGAATGTAGAGGACGCCATTCTCATAGTTAGCTTCTATCTCTTCCCCTTTAACGTTTTCAGGTAGTGTAAAAGCTCGCTTGAATTCACCGTGCCGGCGTTCTTGCCAACGAGCTCGCTGATCGCCCGCTGTGGCCTCGGGATTGCGCGTTCCACCCACTGTCAAAGTTTTCTGCTTCAGTTCTATATTTATATCTTCTTTCTTAAATCCTGGTAGATCAAAGCTCAGAAGAAAGGCCTTGTCGCTCTCTTGAATATCGCAGGCCGCCAAGTGGCCGAGTTGCGATTCTTGCGTTCGACGCCCTTGTGTTCCTCGGCTATCAAATGCCTGAAAAAACGTATCAAAGTCGCGTGTGACTGCATCCCAGGTCGATAGCAATGAACGAGGATAAGAGTCTTGAGGACGGCGCAGCTCGAAACTTAGCATAGTGAAATCTCCTTGGTTTTGATTCACTTGGGAGATTCGTTTTTCTCTCCCCTTTCCTGAATCAAACTTAATTCGCCTTTTCTCGGCGTCAAGGAGCGAAGGCCGCAATTTTTTTGATTGCGGATTTTTATCCAAAGATTAGGGGCTGATATGTCTTATTCGCTGGCGTCGAGACGGAGGTCCTGAAACTTGCGGCGCTGATCGGGAGAAAGAATTTCACGAATCTTCAAACTTTTTTCGAAGGTCAGATTCTGCAGCTCGAGGTAATTCTTCTGGAGCGATTCAAATTTTTTTCTGATGTCGTCTATCTGAGAATTTCCTGTCATAGCCAAATTCAACTCTTGGCGAGCGGCTCTTAAGTTTTCTTTAAGCTGACGCTCTTTCTCACCCTTCCAGTTCTTGTGCATTTCAATTATTGCGGCGTTTTGATTATCAGTCAGGTTGAGAGAGTTTAGTCGCTGCATGAGATTGGTTTTGGCGTTCGGGTTGTTACTAGGGGCCTCGCTGACTCCGTTGCCAGGCTCCTCGAGGCTTTTAGGGCTCATGGGCACGGCTTGAGCCATGAGGTTAGGGAAGAAGAGCATGGAGGCGAAGGAGGCAGCCGAAAAGTAGCGATTGAAGTGGCGCACGAGAAACGACCTTTCACTAGCTTAAGCATCGATGCCGATGCGAATTTTTTAATCGATCAGAACCAGATCACCACGTTCGAGGATGAAGTTGTCGAGCAAAGCTTCTCCCTCGCGAACTTTACTATACGTAGTCTCAAAGCGCTTTTTACTACCGTCAGCCGTTTCGCGGACGATGACGACGCGCGAAACCGTGTCGGCCGCAACTCCGCCAGCCAAAGCTAGTCCTTGGAGAAGGGTAGTCTTTGTCTCCAAGCGATAGGTACCCGGACGCTGCACGCGGCCTGAAAAGTAAACGACGTAACTGTTTAGCTGCGAAACGCTGACCGCGACGCGTGGGGAAGATACTTGAGGTCGCATCTTGAGGACGATCGATTCCCGCAGCTGGCTTTCGGTAAGACCTTTGGCCCGCACGACTCCAGCGACAGGCAGCGATATGTTCCCAGAAGGCGAAACACGGTAGACTCCATTGAGATCGCTTTTGTTTTGTACAGTAATGGCAACCACATCATTAGCGTCGATGAGGTATTCGCCCCACTCAGTAAAAGTCTTGCTCTTAGGCGCAGCGCTCAAATCAGGAGCCACGCTCTGGGGCGCTTTGGTTTTGCAAGCTGCTGCCCCTAGAAGAAGCATACTGCCTATGATAAGAGGCAAGGTCCGCATGGCCTACTCCCTGTTCTCGGTAAACTCTAGGTAGGCATCGGAAGTCTTTGGGAAAACCTAAGGTGGTGTCGCGGCAGCTCGCGTTTGAGATATTTTATATCATTGGAATTACTGATTAATTTACTGATTTAAAATAAGGCCCCAAGAAGTCTTTTTTATTTTTTTTGCTGAGTAGTTTGCTCTTCCGTACAGCGAGCCTCTACCAAGCCCCAGTCTTTCTTGGACCAGCGCTGCTTTTCGCTACTGTAGTAGAAAGAAAGGCCGTCTAGCGCATAGGTGATCGCTTCTTGCTGGTCGAGAGTCTGCAATTTAATGAAGCGTTGATAGGGGTACCAGTCGCGAGCTTCTTTCTGAAATCCTTCGAGTGGGCTTTGTGAGAGTTCAACTGCCCCCTGCCAGTTGATGAGGAGGAGACGTTCGCCTGAAGGATGGTGGGCGGCACCGGTGATCTTGCCGAAAGGGAGGCGACCCAGCGGTTGCGCTATAAGGGCCCCCTCGCCAAAGGGCTGGCGGAGTTCAAAAACCTGGCTTTTGCCCTTCTGCTTGGTGAAGAGATGAATGTTGCCACTGCGAGGGTGCACCGCCAAGGCTTCGACGTCGAAGCGCTCGTTGCCCTCGTACTTAAAGTGCAGAGTCTGGCGCCGCGGAATCCCATCGAAGAGTCGAGCCTCTTCGATAATGTGTATCTGGTGGTCCGAGCGAAGGCGGAGGTTATCGCCCGTGTCGGCGATATATAGGCACGAACCCGACCAGGGACAGGGTCCGCTCGCGATATCTTCGACGTCGCTGTTTCGGTCTCCAAAACGGATTTTGCCCTGCAGCTGCCCTCGCGCATTAGTGATGAGGAGATCAGGGTTATTGCCAGAGTCGGTGATGTGATAGAGCGTATCCGCCCAATGCCGCGACCAGGCCAGGCCGCTCATCTCTTCGAGCAGGGGCGAGAGGTTCACACCCTCGTTCAGTCGAAAGTCCCATTTGCTGCAGAGAGCTGGGCTAATAGGGCTGGGGGCTAGCAGGGCCGGAGGAGGGGGAAGCTGAGGCTTCACCTGAGCCTGCTGCGAGATCGAAGGAGAAGGCGCCCAGAGCGCCAGGAGCCAGCTGAGACTGAGGAGTCCGCCGCCGTAGAAGATTAGATCTCGCCGCATCGTGCCGTTTCCCTTCCGTGAGATGAACTATTATAGCACGGCTGCGGACGGAGTCTCACTTGCTAGCGATCAGATAGGCCACGTAGGATTCGCAGATTTCACCCTTTTCGACTCGCGTGTAGTTGCCGTCGCCTTCGCCGTCTTCATCGGTTCCTTCCCAATAGAAGTCGACTTTCTGAAAACCGCTCTCCATGAGGAGGTCATGGAGCTCAGGAAGGCCCCAGAGGCGCCAGTCGTAGGTGAAGACATTTTTGACCTTCTTCTTACCCTTCAGGCGGAAATGAATCGCGAATTGTGCGTGATTGGTCAAAGGGTCGAAGGTGTCCTGATCCCAGTAGTAGCTGAAGGTATCGTATTCCGTTTCATGCTCATTGGGTTCCATGCAGGCAGGTCCCCCAAAGCAGTCGAGAACCAGAAGGCCATCTTTTTTTAAAGTTTTCATGCAGTTTTCAAAGTAGGTTTTGAGCGTTGCCCGCTCTTTGAAGATGAAATATGAAAAATTCAAAGCCGCGATGATATCCGCTTCGGGCAGGCCGGCCTTCAACACATCGGCCTCGACGATGTGTACGCGCTTCTGCGCCGGAGCCGGGAGTTTGCTGAGGTAATGCTCGCGACCGTAGGCCAGTGGCTCAGGATCGAGATCGAGCGCAAAGGCTTCCTTATCTTCGGCTATACGCGTCCACTCGCAGCAGAGGGCAAAGGCAGCACAAAAATCTTCGCGGAGGGCTCGAGCAGGTTTTCCGCGCAGTTCTTTATAGACCCTATCAAGAAAAGCGGCATCGACGTCGGGCGACTGCACCGCGAGCTGGTAGTAGGCGTATTTATCGAGGGTCATAATCTATCCTTTTCCAGATTGAAGTAGCTGGATAGCACCGCGATGCGTCTCGGTCAAGCCGCGGTGTAAGTTCAGCTCCTGACCCTTAGCATGACCCCTGTGATAGTCGTCGTAGATAAGGCCTTGGCGCGAGCCGGCGCCGCGGTTGAGGCGAGGGTAGCGCTCCCTCACGAACTGCCGCAGTTCGGCAGCGGCTTGACGCTCGATCTCTAGACTCTTGGCACCGGAAAGTTCTAGTCCCCAGCTTCTGACATTATCGCGGAGCGTCGCACTCTGTTTGCTGAGCTTTTCATGAAATCCATTGAGTACACCTAGATAGAACGATCGCTGCGAGGTGCGGGTCGAAGCAGAAGCGCTCTTCGCTTCTGATTCCTTGGCTTTTCTATGGGCGTTCCAAAGGAGGGGCAGCTGATTCCATAGAAACCAGTACACGTACTCCGCCATCTGCACGTTTTCGCGAGTCCCGAGAATTTCGAGGACCTTGAGCTGCGTTGCGGACTTGGCGTCGAATTGGTTCCGGCTCACGCAGTCGACATAGAAGTGGGTGCATAAAATACTGGAAATGCCCGACTGATGAGCGGGCATCACCTTTTTGCCGTGCTGTATCAGCGCGTAGGTGTAGCGCGCAGGCTGACCCTTCAAGACGCTCTCCAGCTGATGTCGGGCCGAGAGTTCACGGGCTTTTTCCATCGCCAGGCTGGCTTCGTGAGAATTGGAGGAGCCGCCGAGCGATAAGAGTTTTTCGACGCGTCGCAACCAGCGCTCCTCGTCCTCGCTCATCTGTCTGTGCTGCTGCACAGCTGTGCTGGGATCGACTTCGATGTGCGCGTGACGGGCCCAGGGTGCGATTCCCAGACGGGTACAGGCTCTCTGAAAGGCTGGGCCGTGAGCCTCCTCTTCGGCTGTTTCTGTAGAGGCGACGAGCGCATGGGCTATCTCATGTTTGAAAATCTCAAGAACAACATCCCAGGAATAATCTCGCAAGAGGTGCACCGAGAGACTGAGACGTCGCTGCAAGGCATCGTAGTAGCCATAACGCTGCTTGCCCTCGTGCAGAGTGATCAGGGGAGTTGCGAGGGGAGGCAGCTGGTAGTAGCGGAGGGTTTCTTGCCATTCGCGATAGAGCTGTACTACCCAGCTACGCTCGAGTTCGTTGAGAACAGCTTCATGGGCATGAAAATAGCTATGCATAGAGTCAGATCCTTTTCTTGCCGTGTTCATAGCCGCCTTCGAGCACGGGGCTGGAGTCGCTCCAGTAAAAACCCTCCCCCGCCTCCATCCGACCGATGCGGACGCAGCCTGCTAGCTGAGGCAGGGAGCTAAGTACAGTATGGAAGTGTGCAGGCATCGTAAAGCAAAGTTCGAAATCCTCGCCGTCACTCAGAGCGTGAGAGATCGCGCGCTCGGGAGGCAGCTGCTTGAGATCTTTGCGAAGAGGTATGAGTCGCCGCTCAATAACTGCTTTGAGACCACTCGAGCTTGCGAGATGTCGCAAGTCTTTGCCGAGTCCATCCGAGAGGTCAATCATGGAATTCACCACGCAGTGTTCCATGAGTGAGCTTGCCTCGCGGAGGCGCGGTTCAAAATAGAGGTGGTGAGCACTCGGATAGCTCGCTCCGAGAGGGCCGCTGACCCATATGGAATCCCCAGGCTGGGCGCCACTCCGAAGAACCGCTCCTTTAGCATGAGCGCGGCCGATGACGGTAACTGAGATGACGAGCGGTCCATCCCAGATATTGGTATCGCCACCGGCGATCGCGACTTCATAGCGCTCAGCGAGCTGACCGAGTCCTGTATAAAGAGCTTTGAGAAAAGCCGCATCGCAGAGAGAACGAGGTAGAGCGAGGGCCACGTAGGCGGAGAGAGGGATGCCACCCATAGCTGCAATATCGCTAAGATTGACGGCCAAAGCTTTACGTCCGATGGCTTCGGCGGGGTGTTCTTGTGTAAGGAAGTGAACACCATCCATCAGCATATCTTTGCACACCAGCTGCTGCCGCGCTTCGGGAGCGAGGACAGCAGAATCGTCACCGATTCCCTTAATTATACTGGCATTCAGCGGACACTGCGCCGTCAACTGGCTAATGATGTTCAACTCGTCCATGCGAAGATGTCTCCAATTTGTGAGGCTTCTATCTCGCGTTCGCTCGCGAGCAATCCAACCGAGCTCGCCGCCAAGCCTAAGACCTTCGCTGCGCTCATTCCTGATGCACGCAGCTGCTTCAGCGAAGTCGAGCCGTCGCGCTTAGAGAGTTTCCGCCCCGTGGTTTCCCAGATCAAAGGATGATGACAGTAGTAGCGAGGGGCCGCTAGCTCGAGCACTTGGGCGAGCTGGATCTGACGACCGCTGGCTTCGAGGATATCCTGACCACGGATTACGAAGTCTATATTTTCTAGAGCATCGTCGATGACTACACAGAAGTTATAGGTCCAGTTGCCGATCCGCTCGCGTAGGAGGAGATCTCCGCATTGCTGGGCTGGAAGCTGCTCCTGCGGACCGAGATAGAGGTCGTGAAAGCTGATAGGAACAGCGGCTAGCTGAACCCGAGAACCGAGTCCTGATCGCAGAACCTTTGTGCCGCTAGGACGGCAGTGGCCGTCGTAAGGAATGTCGGCTCCAGCTTCGCTAGTCTCTTGCCGTCTTTCTAAGAGATCTTTCCTACTGCAGCTGCAGGGGTAAACAACTTGCTTTTGGTCGAGCTGCTCCCAGCTTGCCAGGTAACGTTCGGGATGTTGGCTCTGCTGACTCACCCTGGGCTCGCTTGAAGCAAGATCGAGTAAACCCAGCCATTGCAGATCATCGAGCAAGGACTGGGTATACTCGGGCCGGCAGCGTTGGCGATCGTGATCTTCGATACGCACTAGCACTTTAGCCTTGATAGCCTCCGCAATTCCCCAGACAAATAACGCCGAAGCAACATGTCCGAGATGCAGATATCCCGTAGGGCTTGGCGCAAAACGAGTTCGCAGCCCTTCGGGAAGCTTGGCTAGCTGCTGACAAAATGGGGAGGACAAGACGAAACTCTCTTTTTTAAGCACAATCCTCGCATTGTGAAGAGTTTTAGCTTGTGAGGCAACGAATTTTCCGCAATGATGGGGCTGCTTACTTTTTGTCATAGGCGTCGGATATGCAGGTCAAGCGGCCTTCCATCGATGTACTTGTATTTGATTCAGGTTTAGGCGGACTATCCGTCCTTTCCTCTATGCAATCGACCCTTCCCCATCTCAAATACGCTTATTTGGCAGATAATGCAGCTCTTCCCTACGGTGAAAAGCCCGAGGCCTGGCTTATCGATCGTGTCTCGAAGGTCATCGATTCAGCTCTCCATAGACTTGATGCTCGCCTTCTCGTCATTGCTTGTAATACGGCGAGTACTTTAGTCCTTCCTCGTCTGCGCAGCGAATGGGATATGCCTATCGTCGGTGTGGTCCCTGCGATCCGGCCGGCTGCAAAACTCAGCCGCACGCGCGTCATCGGTTTGCTGGCAACGCCTGCTACCATCAACCGACCTTATATCGATTCCCTGATCCGAGAATATGGTGAAGACTGCGAAGTAATTCGCGTGGGAAGCTCAGCTTTGGTCGAGATCGCTGAACGAAAGATGCGCGGAGAAGCTAGCGCTGCCGATCTCGAAGTGATCGCGGAGATTTGCCGCCCACTCAGGGCTTCGGCTGCGGACGTCGTGATCCTTGGCTGTACTCATTTTCCACTACTGACCGATGAACTGCGAGAGCTTCTCCCTGGGGTGCTCTTGATTGACTCCGGTCAAGCCATAGCTCGCCGCGTGGCTTCTCTCCTCGCTCTTGACTCTAGTTCGGTGGAGACTCAGGTACACGAGCAGCCTGCTTTTTTCACGGCTAACAATCCTAGTCCTCTGGCTGGTGTGTTGGCACGCTATGGGCTTAATCAGCTGCAGACTCTTCCACACTTAGATTTGCTTTGAAGACTTGCGAAAGCTTGGCTAAAGCCTGAATTTTTTCGCGTTGCAGCAATATTTTCCTCGCCAAAATCTTTGCGTCTCAGTAAAAGCCACCAAACCCTTACTGGCGATGGATGGCACCAATGAACCTTCGTAAGATCTATCATGTTTTGAGCCTACTCATGGTGGTCCTCCTGATCCCTGCTTGCGTTCACTCAAGGCCGGTTGCCACTATCGAAGAGGCGCAAGCGGCCAATCGAGAAGGGCTTCTTTTGGAGATCGAAGCAGATTTCGTGGAGACCTTACGGAAGGAAGGTACTAAGCAGCCCGTACTGGTCGAACTCACTGCCGATTGGTGCGGGGCCTGTCAAAGCATTAAGAAACGCATCGAGCGCCTGGCTGCCAAAGGCAAGGGCCGCTACCTCGTCGCCAGTCTCGATGTGAGTGGTCGCGAAGAGATCATGGTCCAATTCGGAGTGAAGGCGCTTCCGGCCTTTTTTCTCTATCTACCGGGTGAGCCGCGTGAACTCAAGGCGGTAGGATCCGATGTCATGCCGGCTCTTGAAAAGATTTTGAAAGAGAACGCGAGGGCTCCAGCTCCCTTTCCCATGCGGAAGGATCCGCTCCCAAACGGCATCAAAGCCGTAATCGTAGCAGGAAGCAGCGACGCTGCAAATTTCACCGAAGAGATCTATCTGCAGTATATCTGGCTCAAAGAGCGCGGGCTCAAAATCGAAGAAATAGCCTGTTTTTATGCCCGCCCCAATACGCTGCAGTACTACCAAGATCAGGCGCAATTCGAAAGGTTTCGGGAATTCTACGGCCTCTGCAAGCTCGCCGAAAAAGCCGACGTGCTGACTGCCGTCGCTCAGGGACTGAAAGAGCAGCCGGACGCGTTTTATCTTTATATCAGCACGCATGGTAATAAGCCTGAGAGCGTGAAAATCCCGGGCCAGCAGGCCCCTGGAGCGGAAAAGGCAGAGTCTCAGGATTCTGGGGATTTTACCCTCGTCCTCGACAGTCGGGATAAAGCCAAGGCCTCTGCCGACGGCTGGCTCACGCCCGAGGATCTCGCCCAGGAATTTTCAAAAGCACCTCAGACCAAGAAAATTGTGGTCCTCCAAGCCTGCTATAGCGGGGGCTTTATCTCAGCACAGAACGAGCCGCAAACGCATCCGAGTCCGCTGGCCCAGCTTCCGGCGATGACTCTTCTCACCGCTTCGCGGGCGGATCGCGTGAGTTTTGGCTGCGAAACAGGGGCGATGCTCACCGAGTATGGGCACAGTTTTCTCAAGGTCGCCGTCGAAGAGAAGGCAAAGATCTCGGAGATTGATTGGCAAGCTCTGGCTGCAAAGGTCGCCGAAGATATAAACGCCAAGGAAAGCCGCGGTCGCTTTAGTCAGGATCAGCGGTCGCTTCCGCAGTTCTTTCAAAAGCCCTGAACAGCGTCTTTTCTGAGCTCATTATATCCGCAGCTTGCCTGTCCATCGCTTCAAGCTTAGTCATTAGCGCTTTAGAAGCTGGTGCTCTATTTTGCCAATGGCGAACGCTATGAGTATATACTCGACACAAACTTGCACAGCTCGCTCCAGATTGAGGACGATGATGTCCTGGGCGTCGATATCTGTCAGCAACAGACTGAGCTGAGTCGGCTTCTTTTGGCGCACACGTTGCAAGCAGCGGAGGACTGTTTCGCTTTTTTCAGTGAGAAGTTGTGCATTTACTTTTCCCACGCTTTCAGCCTCTCTTGCAGAATTTTTTCAACGAATCGCCCATCGTCTTCACGCTCATACCACATCCGTTTTAGCAGCTGCTCATAGATGCTTGCATCACGCAGCAAGATGATCGTTCCGCCGGTGAGGATTTCTGTGAGAAGAGCGCCATGAGCCTTGCGAAAATCGACAAGGTCCACTTCGCGCTGAAGCAGGTGCCTGATGCGATCCGCGAGATTCAGCAGAGCCTCTGGATCGAGGGGCTTGTCCTTGTGCACCGCCACGTCCACATCAGATTCAGGACCTTCCAGTCCCTTGGCGAAGGAGCCGTAGAGGACAGCCATACCGATGTCTAGCTCCTGACTCAGGAAAGCGCTCAGCTTTTCTTTTACCATGAATCTTGCTCCTCCATCGGAGAGGCCAGACTAACAAATTGAGAAAGGACCTACGAGTCCTAGATCGCAGACTCATTTACGTTTGACGATTCTTGCTTTCTTTTCGCCCCAGAAAAGTAGGTAGGCCCCTTTGTTTTGCATCCCTCCAGCAATATATCTTTTTCCATTCCATTCAATCAGGTCTTTGGGTTGAATTTTGTATCTTTGTTCCCTGATCGAAGGTGCCTGACCATTTCTATTTTGTTGAATAGAGCGGTTGTTTCGTCTTTTTTGCGCAATTAAGAAGACCTGTGTTCGCTTTTGATGACGACCTCTTGCAATGATAAAGGCATCATTATTATGGGTTTTTGGAATGCCGAGCTGCTCCCGCTCAAATTTTGTTTCATAGCCAAAAGCTTCCGAGAAGTCTGGATTGCGCTTTAGCAGCTGGCTGCGAACGATATTCATCATGGTCGCGGTTTTGAGAGTCTTGTGCTTTTTGATATTGATTTGCAGCTTGCCAGCATGCAGATCGGCATGATGTTTTTCGCAAAGTGTCAGAAGGTTTGAAGGGGCATCGCTTCCGCCCCGACTTTTGAACAAAATGTGGTGAACATGAAGCTTTTCCACGCAGCCTTTTTTCCCTGCCTGACAAGTATAGCCATCTCTGGCAAGGATATACTGTTTGACATTATAAAAGCCTTTTTGAACTCCGTCTTGATAATTTTTCCCCGAAATATCGGGCTTGTTGATTTTCGCCATATCAAAGTTATTGGCTTCAATAATGATCTTTGAGATTGGCAAGATTTTTTGCAGATTTCTGATGATCTGCTCGTGAGTCCCCACTTTTTGCTTGATTGAGGGCTGCAGTGCCTTTCTCTTTCGATTGTCAAACCTCGCTGCCCTGTAACGGGTTTTATTCCCGCGCCTAGTCCTACGGTAGGATCTTCTTTCAGTCACTTTTTCTGAAACGTCCGTGCGGATTTTGTATTCGGCTGCAAAAACTTCGTTGGTTTCAGAAGTTACGCTGACTCCAACCGTCCCAAATCCAAGATCCTGACCTAGAGTCAAAGGCTGAACCGCGTCTTCAGATCGGTAAGTCAATTGAATCGTGAAGGGAAACCGTTTGACGACTTTCACCTTTCCGTCCCGCATGCAGCGGCGCACCCACCCATGCCTTGCGGTGGGCATGAGCGGCTTTCCGGTTTTTGATAAGACATAAACCATTTTCTTTTTTCTCCCCCGTCAGGGGGCCTGTAAAGCAGCCTTGCGGCTGTGGATTCTCTTCGACACTGTTATCCGGCGGTTTTTGTGAAAAGCACTGTTCCTACCCATCAGAACTGTTTAGCCGTTCACCCCAGAGCCTGGAACTAGAGAAGCATCCCAAGGTGGCTATGTCATTCGCCAGTAACGTAGCCTTGTTGCCAAGGCTGAGTCTAATCAATCAAGAGCTTGGAAATTGGTTTCCTTCTTTCCAAGCCCTACCCATACCCGTCAGGGTTGGGTGGGGTGATTGACATCTTCGGTGGTAATAATTTCGCTGCCCTCCTGAGTAGCGCTAAGCGACACTGCACTGCATGTGAAATCCAGGAGCGATTGAATGCGACAGGAGATGTCATTCCAACCTGATAAACCCAGCATTTGCATGACCCAGACCGCTTCCACTGAGGAAGAAGAGCGTCAATTTAGCGCTCTAGAGTTCATCCAGCAAAGCTCAAAAAACCCACGACGCGGGCAAACCATCCCATGGTGGCCATGGGTGCTGCCGTGAGCGTAAGCAGGCTCTGGATGAAGACGCCTCGCTTGGCAACGGCGAGGTCGATACCCGAGGCCGAGGTGAAAAACTGTTGGCGGATAGATTTCGTTGAGAAGCTGGTGCTCTATTTTGCCAATGGCGAGCGCTATGAGTATGTACTCCCCATAGACTCTGATGATTCCTGTCTCGACATTGAAGTGGATCCCACGGCAATATCCCAGGTTCGCTTTCTCAAGCTAGCCGTCTAGAGCTTAAGAAGTCTTGTTCAAGTATAGGTGATTCAAATCTGTCCTGATCTTATGTCAACACCACTTCCTTCAAATTTACCAACTATCAAAATCACCCTAATTCCTTTATGATTTAGAAAAATTTCTAAAGGTTTCCCTGGGAGGTGAATATGTCTCTGGTCAAGAACCTTTCTATCTCAATTGCATCACTGTTTGCAGTATTTCCTAGGACAGGCAGAGCTGATGTTCGTAGTGAACTTCTCCGTCCTGATCTGCGCGAGGCAGATGAAATCTTTGCCGAGCGATCTCTTCTCATGTCCCACAGCCGCATCTTGCGACATCCTAAGGCGGGGGCTGGCGAGCCCTGGTCGTTTGGAGGAGTGATGAAAGAGCTGGCTCGTGCTCACTTTCGCAAGAAGGATGTGAGTGCCGAGGAGTTCAATGCCTTTGTCAGGCAGTGGCTTCAGAGCTTTGAGTCCCAGAGACCAGGAATACGTACACATCTGACCTGTCTTTGGGCTCTTGGCAAAGCCGACCCTAAAGGCGATTGCAATACTGTCCTCCTTAGGCCTGAGAATGCCCCTTTCAAACTTCTGGCTGCTAATTATCGCCCAGATTTTGCAAAAGAATCCTGCGAGGGAGAAGCTGGCGAATTCCGTCTCACTTACGGACTCACGCTCGATGTGCCACGCGGTCGTCATCCTGCAGATCTTCCCGGCGAGGAGATGACTCTCATCTTTGAATACGATCTAGCCAAAGTCAACTCCCCACTCCGTCCAGGAGATTGGGCAATGAGCTTTGAAAAGTTGAGCAGCCCGGATCTCTGCAGTGACTTCTGCGGAAGCTATCTGCAACAGTTCGACCGCATCATGGAGCGAGTGACTCAGTATGATCCAAGTTCAAGCCAAAATCCTCCTATAGCTCTCGGCCAATTACGAAGCAATGAACTGGTGGGCGATCCACTCTTTACCCCTGCTTTGAGCGCGAGCCTCCGTGCAATCGCCGACAGTCTGAGCCAGTGCTATCTCGATTTAGTGCGAAGTGCCGAGAATCCCCTCTTGGGCCTGCAAGTCTGCTCTAAAAATATAGTTGTCCCCGCGGGGCCTACAGCGCAAGCGGTCCATCTCATCAAAAACGTCGTTGATACAGTCATCACACTGGCTCAAAAGCCAGGCGCGCTGCCGATTCCTAAAAACCTCGTTTCGATCTTGACTGAAGTGCTCGCTGGTGTATCAAATCGAATATTCCCACGCTGGGAAATGCGCGAAGCGGAGCTCAACTCTTTTGGACTCCAGGGGCGCATGACCAAAGATACGCCTGACCTTCGCCTCAACAATTCGGTTCAGCTGCGGGATTTCGTCAACCAACACGAGGTCGCTATCTTAGACGGAAGCGTCAATCTCAATCTTGAAATGGATCGTCTCGGTCTGCAAAGAGATTTTCAGCCCCTCGTCAATCCTTTCGATCCCTGGCGCTTCAACAAAGTCGCTGGTCTGTCAACGGATATGGTTCAGGATGCCCGGTTACGCTCAAAATTTGCGCAGCTCACATGCGGTGGCTGTCATGCCACGCAGGCGGGCACAAATGGGTTGCTTTCCGTTCTGACCGATATCCTGACTCATGCTCCTCATACGGGAGAGCTACTCGCTTATGCGAATACGCTTTTACAAGAACATAAGGCAGCAGACCTGCACCTAGAGAACATCGATGCTTTCTATATGATATCGCCCATACGCAATCCGGGATTCGCTGGGCAGGCTCATCTAGCTCGCTTTCTGACCAAGGATGGAGGTGACCTCGATAAGCGCGCTGTTAAGATGCTAGAGCTAGTGGATGGAGTGGGTGCGTGTAGGCTTTAACATCCTGGACCGTAATTCTCCAGCCATAGTTCGTCCCGAGCCGGCGACCCTATCGTCGCAGGCTAGGGACTCAAAAGTTCAATTTGCCTTTGACAATGGAACACAAGACAAAGTCTTTCGGCTCATTTTGCGAGAACTTCTTGAGCAGCTGTGGATCCGGCCTGTGAATAATCGCTATGCGTATTTTACTTGAGAGTCAGGGGTATCCAATCTTTCCTCGGCAATGGGAGGCCTTGCCATATAGCTTATCTGCTGACGCAGGCTTTGCCGATCTTCACGGGTCACCATACGAGCTGCGTGGAGGAACAGTTGATAGCTAACAGCCTGTCCGAAAAATCCAAAACTTCAAAGTCCTAAGACTTTTGCGTGATGTTATGCGCCTCAAGAGCCCTCATCCAACCCCTGCGGATCTTATCTTCGCGGACCTGGCTTGCTGGCAGCAAGACAATCGGTACAGCCCCCTCATCGAGGCTATACGCTGCGAGGGAAAGCTTCTTTATTCTTCTCCTGCTTTGAAGGAGGTCTCCACATGACCCCACCGAAAGCTCGACTTTATAAAAAGGATTATGCTCTT
>JBGSTX010000248.1:0-5395 GCA_041736305.1 Oligoflexus sp.
GTGGATTTCCTTAAGAGTAGGAGCTTTAAAACCCGTGGCAACGTTACCACGCACGAGCAGCTCGGGGGCTGGCAGATACTTGAAACCAAACTTCGGATTGGTAGTGTCACCGAAGTCCGAGTACTGGTCATGACGGACCGCGAATTGCAGCTCGAGATCTTTGTGAACTGGCAGTCCTAGCTCGGCATAGACCGCATTTACTTCGCGTGAACCCTCATCACCTTGGTCGTTGGTGACGCCGAAGACGTTATCGTTCTGTGACTGTTCGTCGATCAACTTCGAATAGTCCTGCTCCCAGCGGCTGAGGCCGATAGCGAGCCCTGCAGCTCCACCAGGAAGCTCGAAGATTTCTCCACCCACTGTCGCATCGTAGGTCACCATCTGGGTCTCGGTCACGACGAAGGGCTGGTAGGATGTACGATCGACGACTGCGGCTAAAGCCAGATTACTAGTGTCCGGCTCGAAAGGGTTAAACTCACCAGAACCGATGGCGTTGACGAGTTCGTTTTTCAACATAAAGCCGGTAGGGTTTATCGAATCTTTCTTGCCGTTAGTCCGGCCAGCGCTGACGTCCCAGGTCCAGGTGTCAGTCATTTCGCCCTTTAAACCGATGTTGCCGCCCACGACTGTATTTTCTTCATTCCAGGTCCTAAGGCCCCAGGGCGAACTGCGGTAATAGGCATCGACGTCACCGTCTGCTGGTGCGGTAAGATTAAGCTGCGATAGCTTCAACTCGTCGCGTTTGAGAGCGACGACCGCAGCGGGTATCGTAAATTTGCCCGCGTTGGGCGCCATGTTCCACTTGTTGGTATTGTGGACGGCTCGAATGCTGGAATAGAGGGCAACTCTTGAATTGATCTCGTAATCGAAATTATTGAGAATCGAAATCTGAGTCGATTCCGGCGAAAAAGCGCTGGTCTGGCCGTAGTTGTAAGTACACGCGATTTGTCCGTCAACAGTCGTACGCTCGCTCGAACTCGAGCAGTTAGGGTGCTGCTGCAGCGGTATGCCCCGACCACTGATATTGGCGGGGAACGCATAGAGACTCGGAGCGTCCTTGGTCCAGTCGCGATCCCGATAATAGACCGGATCGCTGTGGCGGTAGCTGAGAGCCGTCATGCTACGAAACCTGTCTTTGGTGACGCCTGTCAGGTAGCTGAACATGGTCTGATCACCACCGCCGCCTGTGGGTCGAGCACCCCTGACATAAAACGCCGAACCGTCGAAGTCCTTCTTGGTTATGACGTTGATTACGCCGCCCGTCGCATCCGAGCCATAGATGGCTGAGGCCGAATCTTTAAGGACTTCGATCCGCTCAATTGCCGAAATAGGAATAGTCGAAAGGTCAATGACGCCTTCGCCACCTTCGTCAGGCATGCGGCGGCCGTCGAGAAGCACGAGGGTGTTCTCTGGGCCGAGGCCGCGAAGATTGACGTTAGTCACAGTGCCGCGAGTATCATTGACAGTGGAAGAACTGTAGGATCCTTCCATCGAAACGGTCATGTTCTGCAGCAGCTCGCCGACTGAAGATGTCCCACTCTTTTGTATCGCTTCTTCGTCAAGCTTGACGACAGGGGCTACGCCTTCAACTTGCGTCCTTTTGATGCGCGAGCCGGTGACTTGAATGCGTTCTGTTTTGGCTTTTGGTGCTTGCTGCGTGCCTTCTCTTACCACCGGGTCGTTATTTTGGGCGTGAGCCATGGGCATTAGCAGCGCGCTAGTGCCTAAGCTACCCGATATCGCTAGCACGAAGCGATGGGATCGCAACGAAC
Organism: Oligoflexus sp.; assembly: GCA_041736305.1. Classification (GTDB taxonomy): domain Bacteria; phylum Bdellovibrionota_B; class Oligoflexia; order Oligoflexales; family Oligoflexaceae; genus Oligoflexus. The sequence goes on from JBGSTX010000248.1 coordinate 1,773, forward strand.
GTCTCCTCACCTGGAACTCCTTTAGTGACAATTGTTTGATAAGATTCGTCTGTTTATAAAGCGAAGATAAAAGAGAAGTCAATTACGACAGGATGTATGGGAAGCCCTGAGGCTAGGGCTCTTCGTCGATACGGGGTGGGGGTGAATTCAGATTTTCTAAAATCGTTCTCGGGAAGCTTCGGCTCTGTAAATCAGGTCCGTTCTACTCCGAAGCGGAAAGCGCCCACGGAGAGCTCGCCGATTCGCATCATGTCCTTTTCGAGCTGCGCGAGTTTAGTACGCTTTTCTTCCGAAAGGGATTTGGAATCTATGAGATCTTCGACGCGAATAAATCGAAGATAAGTTCGGAACGCCAGGATTGATAAATCCGAAAGGACTTGTTCGTGAACAACTTTCCGTACGGCCCGACGGCTTGATTCCAAAAGAGCCGTCAAATCGAAGGGTTTTTCGAAAAAATCGACTACACCTAGTTTGATGAAGCGAATCAGTCCGTCGCGATTCACATGGCCAGAAATAAAGATAACGGGAATCATCCGACTCTCCGCCCGGATTTTCTCCATCATTACTTCACCGGTCATGCCCGGCATTTTCAAATCTGTAACAATGAGGTGAGGTTCCTTCTCCTGGAGTCTAGTGAGGAGGCTCTTCGCATCGGCGAAGCTTTCAACCTCCCAATCTGGGGAGAAAAGTTCGACGAGCATATCACGTACATCTGCTTCGTCATCGCATACATAGATTAGAGTGTTGGTAAGAGCAGACGGAAGTTCCTGCTCTGATGCTTCTACGAGATTCGGCTTATCTCTCGCTGGGTTCTGGTCTGCAGGTCTTGCGATAGTAGAGTTCCCGCTAGTACTTGCAGCTGGTTTCGCGGCCTTCGGTCCGAGACAGGCTTCCAAAAGTGCTTCTTCCCGACTCGAGTCATAATGCGAATCAAAATCTTTCGCGAGAGCTTGAACCCAGCCCTTAAAGCCATCACAGCCTGCAAAGAGGGCGTTGATTACCGTCTGTGACATGGCTACTTTTTCGGCACGCAGCAGTCCAAGCAGATTTTCGACACCTTGCGCAAATCGTCCAAGCCCCGTGAAGCCCGCCGCCTGGCCTGAGCTCCGCAGAGTATGAGCATCGCGGTAGAGCTTATTGATGATTCCGTCCCTATTCGCCCCGTTTTCCAGCTCAAGAATAGCAACTTCAAAGTAGTGAATGATGTCGTTGGCTTCCTCGATAAATTCGCGCCTAATTTGAATCTGAAAGCTTAGATCGTCCATGAAGTTCTCGATTCTCACTGTTGGAGTTACACCTTTGGGCATTTGAATAAGCAAGAGATGCGTCTTCGTGGCCTATCTCGTGCACCATGAACACTGCAAGTTCCGCAAGCTTCTCATTCGGGTCTAGGGGTGTAGATTAGCATACTAAAGCCAATCTGAGCTGTAAAGCCTGAACAAGCTTGAGTTAATAGACCTATTTTCAGTATGAGGGACGCTAGTTTCTATCTAGGTGCTGTAGATTTTTAGGCGAAGTCGAAGCTACTAAGCTCCTTCCAATATGTTCGCGCTCCGAAGATATTTGTAGGAACTGATGGAAATTCGATTCATCGTCTTCAAGACGGGGCACGCTCTCTTCATGCAAGAGCGGAGTAAGGAACGGCCTTATTAATGGATAAAGAGAAGTCTCTCTTCTGGAAAATCAAACGCGCAAGTTGAGCTTTAAACGACTAAAAAAAGTAATAAAAATAAACGTTTAAAATCCTCGTAACCACAGGTGTGCATGGTTTGCGAGCGTTCGAGCAATCTTAATTGTAGGAATCGATTTAAACCGGTGAGCTCAATTCCAGATATATGTTTTCCTTCGATTGACCTTCTTTGGTTTTCTATATACTGCTCTCTCTGGTGCCGTTTTTTATTTCCTTAAACCAACTATCAAACACACAGCATCAGCAAAGCCGAATCGAGAACTTATCTCGAACTCTGGAAACCATTAACCTGAGCGGCCTAGCAGATTTAGATAGCGGAACTGGAGTAGCGATCATGGATGATTACTCGTATTCTCCCGAGGATCAGGAAACCTGGCAAAAGTTTTTTGCAGCCATGGAACGTGCCTGGGATAATTATTCATCGGCGATTCACCCCTACTATCTCCAGCACGTCGAAAGACTCGAAGCTTTCCGAAATAAGATCCCCAGCCTGCAAGAGATCAACGCGTTGCTCGCAGATATCGGCTGGAGTGCCGCCTACGTCGAGGGTCTAGCTCCTCCCTGGGCAATCGCGCGCAGCTTGCACGAGCGAGTCCTGCCTATCTCCAGGTCGATTAGAAAACCACACGAGATTTTTTTCGCATCTGAGCCAGATCTCATCCATGACATCTTTGGTCATTTGCCGAGTGTATTCGATCGTCATTACCGACAACTTCTCGAACGATGGTCAGCCGCTGCTGCAAGTTATCCCATCAGCGCTATCGATCAGACCAATTATCACCTCAATAAAGTCATCGTCCAGTCGCAGGGGCAAATCGAGGCTGAGGGTCTAGGTTTCCTGGAAAAAGCTGCAGCCGGAATTGGAGACTTCATCAGTTTATACCCGAGCCCGAGTTCCATTTTCGAGAAGACCTACTTCTGGATATTTGAATTCGGGCTTATTAAAGTAGAAAAAGGGGTTCAGGTCCTCGGCGCTGGGCTCTTGTCGTCACTCAGTGAACTAGACCGCATCTATTCCGGGCATTTTACTGTCGATGAGCTCAACAGTGATTCAATCCTGTCTTCCTATCATATTTCCAGCCTTCAGGACTCATATCTCGTCGCTTCGAGCATCGAAAAATGCCAGGAGCTGATCGATACAATGATGATGCTTCGGGAAGGACCGCAGTTGGAGGTTAGTCAGGTTTATGTCCACATCTGAGTTGCGCGATACAATTTTAGATTTAGAAAAAGCTGCCGCGGGCCTTGAACCTACGCAGGAAGTACGCGAGCATTGGCAGGGGCTCACTGCAGCGGGTATCAATGAATTCATCGAAGCTCTAGGCTACGAGAAAGCTTACAAGACTCTCGATCCCGATCTCTTGGACCTCCAGATTCAATCCTTGGAGAGTACCAAAGGAGCAGCAGAGCTCATTCCCGAACTCTGCCGGGCCCTAGCTGGATCCGGTATCGTCACGGCTAGTCCGGGCCATCTAGGCTTTGTACCCGGCGGTGGTCTCTACGCTGCAGCAGTAGCTGACCATCTCGCAGCTTCCATCAATGTGTTTAGCGGAGATTCTTTCGCTTCTCCGGTCGCTGTCCACATTCACCAGGCTGCCCTAGCTTGGCTTTGTTCTATGGTCGGCTATGACCCGCAAACGGCCTACGGCGATATCACCTCAGGCGGCTCGATCGCGACGCTAACGGCGTTCCAGGTGGCTCGTGAGTCGCGCAAGATCAAGGCTCGCGATTATGAGAAAACCACGGTCTACCTCAGTGAGCACACTCACCACTGCTGCCAAAAGGCTCTGCGAACCCTTTTTGGTGATGCCATCATCATACGTTCAGTAGCGCTTGATAATTACCGGATGTCAGCCCCTGCATTGGAAGCTCTGATTATCGAAGACCTGAAGATCGGCCTCAAGCCATGGCTCGTAGTGGGTACGGCAGGCAC
>JBGSTX010000270.1:0-2898 GCA_041736305.1 Oligoflexus sp.
CTGGCAGTAGGTGCTCAGCTTTCTTACTTGTGTCGCCAAATCGGCTTTTTGATCGGAACTCGAAACTCGACAATATGCGAGAGCACGGCCTGGGCTCTTTTCCAAGGAAGGCTTTTTGTCGAAGAAACGTTCCTCAAGGTATTGCAAGTCATAGCGGCGATGACCACCTATCGTTCTGAACGAAGGCTTCAGGTAGCCATCCTTATCCCAGCGGCGAAGAGTCCCGATAGATATTCCGAGTAGAGCGGCGGTTTGACTAATTGAGAGTTGCATAGCCCTTGAATCCTTGAAGATTAACGGGTGCCATACAAATGTATTAAAAGATCAGATTTGTCAAGTAAATGTCGGAGCTGCTTCAGCCCTGCCTTGTCGTGGGTACGGTCGGCGGCGGCACTAGGCTCCCTTGTCAGAACGAAGCACTAAAAATGCTAGGCTGCCAGGGAGAAGGCACCAAAGAACGTTTAGCGGAAATCATCGCTGGCTACTGCCTAGCCTTGGAGCTTTCCACCATGTCGGCCGTTGTCGAAGGAACCTTTGTCAAAGCGCATAGTCAATTGGGACGCGACCCTCACCGCAAGTAAGCCGCGCTCTGCTGCCCTGAGTTGCCGGCTCGGCAACTCAGAGTAACTGGCTCCGCGGTTTATACCGGAACGGTCTTATGCCGCTGCCAGGCTTCGCCCGCTTCTGACTGCTGACCTAGATAGAGGGACTCGATAAGTGCGGCATAGTTCGCCTGCACCACCTTCCTCCGTATTTTCAAGGTGGGAGTGATCTCGCCTTTTTCCAGCGAAAATTCATGAGGCAGCAACTTAAAGCGTTTTACCTTTTCAAAATCGGCAAAGTTTGCTGCATAGCTTTCAATTCTGGACTTCATAAATTCCACGACGCGCGGATCATTGACCATCTCTTCACGCGAAGCAAAGCTAAGTCCCTCATCTTTAAAATGCTCCTGGACTGCTTCGAAGGCCGGGACGATGAGCGCTGCGATGTACTTTCTACGATCGCCAAAGCAGGCCACCTGCTCTATATAAAAATCGCTGCCTAAGAATTTCTCTATCTTTTGTGGAGCTATTTTCTTGCCGAGCGCTGTGAGGTCTGCTCCAGCTAAGACCTGACGCTTAAGCCTGGACTGCTCCATATGTCCCGCAAGTCCATATCTTTAGCCGTTTTAGACCGTCGCGAAGACTCAAGGCAATCTACTTTCGAGCCATGGATAAGAAGTCTCAGAATCGTAGCGGCTTCGTGGCTGCTTGAAGAGGATCAGCTTCTGAAAGCGGGATCATTGCAGATCAGAACCATGTTCACTCCTGGCCATACTCCCGCCTGTGCCAGTTATATTATCGGCGATGCTGTCTTCACAGGCGACGCTCTCTTCATGTCGGATTACGGCACAGGCCGCTGTGACCTCCCTGCCGGGAGTGCTACGGATCTTTACGAATCGGTGCATGAAAAACTCTATAGACTACCTGAACACTTCAAGGTCTTCGTCGGACATGACTATCTGCCGAACGGAAGGGAATTGCAGTTTCAGTCGACAATTGCTCAGGAAAAGGTGCAGAATATTCAGTTGAACGCTAAGACAACCCGCGAGGATTTTGTGCATTTTCGTTCGACTCGGGACCGTTCTCTGTCTGCGCCCAAGTTGCTCCTGTCCAGCGTTCAAATCAATATTGATGCAGGGCACCTGCCGAAGCCGTCCGAGAATGGAATTACTTAACTGAAAATCCCTATAAGGACATAAAGGATGAATTGGAAACTTGCACCCCTACTTATTACTCTTTTAGGCAGCAAAGTCATGGCGGAAGAGAAAAAAATTGTCATCCTCGACGTTCGAACCAAGGAGGAGTTTCAGGAATCTCATGTGATCAGCGCGCAAAATATCGACTGGCAACAGCCTGATTTCAAGGAGACGGTCTCCAAACTCGATAAAAATGCGGAGTATAAACTATACTGCGGCAGCGGCAATCGCTCGGGCAAGGCAAGCACCCTGATGCAGTCTCTTGGTTTTAAACAGGTGGAAAATCTGGGCAGTGTGAGCGAGGCTTCAAAAAAGCTTAAAATCGCCTGCGAGGGGCCCAAAGGTTGCTGATGCTTGTCCAGGCCCATGTCAAAGAGTGATAAGGCTAATGCGAGAGTTGAATAGTCTTTCCAGCTCCAAAAATTCCCGCTAGTGTGGGCCTCCTTCACGGCCAACACTCTGACATAGGGAGTACGTAATCTTATGGTTACCATCCCCGAGCCGCTTTGGGCTCATACTGTCATTTTTTGCTTTTCTGCTCTTCGCTCCGCAGCTGCCCGCCAAGAACCTCCAACCACTAGACTGCGAAGTGGCCATCGTCGGCGGTGGTGCAGGCGGCCTTCACACAGCGTTCCGTCTGGGTCCTCAGCTGGGCTCCAAAGTTTGTCTCTTTGAAAAGGAAAACGAACTCGGCGGTCGAATTTATGATCTGACCTTCGATAGTTCCAATCCTGAGGGAGCGCGGATCGGCGTTGGTGCCCGTCGCATCATGGAAACGCAAACCTTGCTCTTTGATCTAGCGACCGATCTTGGGCTAAAGCTGGAAACTCCAGCGCTCGGCAGTGATCTCATCCAGGCCCGTGGTAAGACTTCGTTCAGTAAGGACGATTTCGTTTCGCTCTATCCTGGCCTTACCTTTAAGCCTGATATCAAGACCGATCCAGAGACCTCGCTCTATGATCAGCTCCGTCAAGGCCCTGATTTCATATTTCACTTCTACAGGAGGAAATTAATCCACCAAGGCTGCTGGATTTCGATCTTCCAAATAAGCGACCAAAGCGGCACGATCGGCTGAACGAAGCGTATAGCGCTGCTGCGTGGGTGGCGGCATTAGGCTGTCCTTGACCTGCACCAGGATATTCGGAGAGGCCATCACGGTC
>JBGSTX010000086.1:0-4749 GCA_041736305.1 Oligoflexus sp.
AGACGCGATAGCATGTCGATAAGCTCTTCTCTGTTGAAGGGTTTGGTGAGATGGGCGGCAAAGCCCGCTGCTGCCGTGCGGCGGCGTTCTTCTACCAGCGCATGCGCGGTCAAGGCGACAATCGGCTTTTTGTAAGCTCGGTATTGTAAAGCTTTGACGGCCTGATAGCCATCCATCTTCGGCATCTGAATATCCATGAGAACCAAATCATGCTCAAGGCTCATGGCTTTCTCAACTGCTTCCGATCCAGCATTAGCGAAATACACCGTCGCACCATCCTTCGTCAGATAGCGGTTCAGGAGGATTTGATTATCGATGGTATCGTCGACCATCAACACGTGCATGTTATTGATCTTCAAAGCACCGTTGCAGCCGGAATCGGCCAGCCGATCCTTTGGGGTCGACTCCGGAATTTGTGATGCCTTTGAAGTCAAAAAATTGACCAGAAAAAGACTGCCTTTTTGAGTCCGCTTTCCTTGATGTCAATGGTCCCACCCTAGGGATGCTTATGTCGCTGACCTGAAGGAGTGGACGAAAGACCTTCAAGATAACGATATCGAGGGTTTTATCGAGATATATCGAGATCTAAAAGTCGACGTCCTGCACGATTTGCTTTACACCCTCGTGCCGCGCATTCAAATCTCGCTAGATGGCGAGGTGATTTCAGATTTCCCTGATGTTGTCCAAGATAATCGCGATATTTTCCTTGAAATGGCTAGCCAGTTTGAAAGCGTTGTGGATTCCCATGATTCCCAGATGATTGAAATGAGAGACGAACTTATCGCGGAGGGGGAGAGCTATTCGACATTGGCACTTCGTGGTATTACGAAGTGAGCTCAACGGGAGAAGCGGGCGCCAATCTCACAAAATTTCCCAGGCCTGTTATCCCTCCCGCTACTCGCTCTTTAACGGTGGCTTCTGGAGGGCAACTCCGACCTTCGTCGCCACTCGCTCGCTGGCTTCGCCAGAAAAAGATGGGGGAGTCAACGCTATCTTGGTGAAGACGAATCTCAATAATGCATCTGCCACGTCTCTCAAAACTCTATACGTCGACGACATGCGCTTCCTTATCACTGATGGAAAAAGTATCGGCCTGAATGAACGCGAGAAAGATCGGGTCTTTAATGCTCAGATTCCTATTCCTCTAGACAATGCCACCGGGGCTCCCTACAAAATTATCACCGCCGGTCTAGGTGACCAGAGCGATCACTACTGGTTCTTGACCGACGGCATTCTGCTCATGCTCAAGAGAGATGGTAGTTCCTTCAACTGGTATGTTTCCAAGTTTAACTTGCTAGTAAACGGATCAAAACCCAGCGAGACCGGCTTTGGTCTAGGTATGATTGTGAGTTTTAGCGACCCCAATGCTGGCACCCACGGCGACTGGATTCATGCTTAAGCTTGAACTCAAAACCCGGGTTTGCCATCTAGGCTTTTCCCAGCAGCATCTCAGCGGAGTTCAAGCGGTGGCAGACCAGCAGCACTGACGAGGTAGACGAGAGGGGAATTCTCCTTGGGAACTTCGATCGCCGCTGCCCAAACCCGGCGATTTCCACGAAGCTCGCTCGCTTCTGCACCGAGCTGCAGAAAAGGACCGCGACCCTTGCTTTCGTAAATGAAGATATTTGTCGTCGAAAGTGGGGCCTCGATCACAAAACTGAGCCGAATTTCTGCTCCGCTAGGGCTTTCACTCACTTTCCCCTTTAACTGTTCCGAGCTGAGCTCGCCAGCGGCTTCAGCTGCCCCCAAGGCTTTATCCAGTAAAACCGCGCTTTCAAGCGCCTCTATACCGCTTCCCCAGCTCCGGCTCTTGGAAAAATCTGGACGCGCAAAGAGCGAACGAAGACCCTCTTTATCAGCAGCCGATAGAGCAAAGTGAGCCGTACCAGGATTGGTCGCGCCCGTCATAATTTCATCTTCGCGGATACTGCCGCTGCGATAGCGCGTCGAGCAGTTGCTGTTAAAAGCCGCTTCTTTGCTGCGAGCATCGTAGAGATCACAGAGTCCCCAAGCGTGGCCGAGCTCATGCATAAGGGTCGAGAGACTGCTCTGCGGGCTCTTCCCGCCGCGCACGGGCAGCTTGAACGAGCTGTAGCTGCCGTCGGCTACGAGAGGAAATAAAAAGCGTGCCTTAGTCTGCCAGCTCGCCGACTTCAACTCTGGTTGCCGATCAAAACCCAAAATTTCTCCACTGCTTCGCCATTCCCGGGAAGGATCGAGGTAAACGACGCGCTCGCCATTGAAGAAGGTATAAGCTACAAAATCGCCACTGACGGGCGCCTTTGCAAACACGAGACGCAGCGCAGGTGCCGCGCTACAACCATCAAAGACCAGCGGCAGGTAGCGGCCTACCGCCTGCGCCCAGACGTTGACGGCGGTGAAGAGCTCTGCCTTCAGCCATTCGCTCGAGGCCGATGGACCATCGATACAGGCGTGCAAGCTAGTGCCGGCTTCGATACCAAAAAGAAAGTCGCTGGCGCGGAAACGCTGGTCAAGATCTGTCGAATGACCCCAGAAGATTTGGCTTTTTTCAGGGGCGCCACAGCCTATAAGGAAACTAAAAAGCAGAACAAAACTGTGCTTCATATCGTGACCAGCTTGAGAGGTGGATCGAACCCTTCAGGGGTGCCGAGTCCATAGCACGCAGACCGCCTTCATGACAAGGCAAGGCTGACAAAGCTGCAGGGCACGAAATGTCAGTTGCTCGTGTCGATCATCGAGGCAGTGGAACTTTGTCTCGGCAAGAAGGGTCTTTTAGAGGATGATCTGAGTGCAGAGATCGCGGAGGATTTACTCAGCATCGAGGCAGCCAGCCGTGCCTCAGTAGCCCAGAAAATTGCCTTTGGCGAGCGGCACGGGCAAGGGGTCAGGCGGCTCGGTTTTTTACGTGCGGGGAGCCCGGAGTTTAAGGGGCGTCAGTGCGTAGCTTTATCTGGATTCAGTCTCCACGCAGCTCGTATGGTGAACCGAGAAGATCGGCAAAGCCTAGACTCACCGGGCGGAAGCGGACACAGCGCTTCCCCTATGTCTCAGGGCCCGGCACTCAAGCTTATAATGAAGACCAGAATTGGCGGCAAGCTCAGGAAAACTTACGACAAGCCGAAGACTTCCTATGACCGGCTCATTGATTGCGGAAAGCTTGTTCGTCCATGATCGTGCATTTCGGTCTGAGCCCGCCCAGAGAGGTTCCCTTTCCGCGGAGATATGCTAGGTCAGCTTCCGTATCTGTTTGCCGTTCGACAGCGCGCGTCGAAGTAAAAAGTGCGGGCAATTCGATAAGCGGTGGTGTTGTTCTTTGGCCAGGTTCAGGAGACGACCGTTTCCATTCGTTGCCATCTCGGAACCTGAGTGCTCCCATGCGGCTCATGTCATCGACGGCAAGGAGAAAGTCAAGGTTGTTTGGAGGTGGCAGATCCCCCCCGCCTTCGGCTCTTTGCTTTTCGCGGCGTTTGGCGTGATCGCGCAGGATAACCCGGCGTCCCCAGCCATCCGGCTCAGTGTCAGCTATTGCTCCCGTAAACTTTGAAGAACTGCCAAGCGCTCTGTGAAACTGGGGACCTTCGATAAGCCTTAGACTTGGCTCAATGGAAAATCTCTTACGATTTGAGAGCCAGTCCTGGGTATAGTCGAAAGCAGAATTTTCTCGCCTACCGTCTTGATTGTAGTGGAGTGTGCCCACACGTTGCGCGTCTTCGCCGATATGGACTTCGATGGAACGCTTCATCGCGATGTCGGCTCCTTTTTCGAACGAACGCGCTTAGGAACTCTTTCCGCATCGAGGAGCAATCCGTGATCGTCTCGACTTGGATCTGCTATATCAAATGGTCGATCGCCAAGACCCAAAACAAAAATCGCCATTGCATATATTCCCATCGCGACAGCCGGATCGCCTTTCTCGACACGCTCATAGGTTTGTTTCGACACGCCCAAACGTTCTTTCATCATCGCGACTGTCAGACCGCGCTTGCGTCTAGCCAATGAGATGTCATTGCCTAGCTTGGTGAGAGCCCGGAGCAAACGAGGCGGGATTAAGTCAAAAGCTGCGGATCGCACAGACACCTCCTGTTTGTCTTATAGTATGATACATCATCCCTAGAATCAGTTTAAGAATGATATATCACCTATTAGACGTAGACTAAGAAAGCAGAGAACTTGGCTCAACGATAATGGATGATATATCATCCATTAAGCTTTTTAAGGTATGATATATCATCCCTTACTTCTAAAAATTGAAGCAGGAACAACACTGGTCCTGGCTTAACAATATGAAATTTAAAGGTGAATTGAAGATGGCATATCAGAGTCAAAAAGTCCTTTGATGAAAGTATCGCCCGTGGCATACCGTTACTATCGGTCAATAGCGACCTTTTGGCCCCAAGTCTTCCTCTATGAACTGGCGATTTGCCCGTGAAGTCTCCGCCAAGAGGGGCTTTAATAATAGATTCATCCAAGAGGCAGCAGTCATCCTTAAGCCGTCCTCTTGCGCCGGTTTCAATGAAGTTTATGAGCGGAAAATTTCTGCGCCGTAGTAAGAAGCCGCAAGTCGCAAGTAGCGCGGGGCAGCCCGGCTCGGCAGAATATTGCCGAAGCATGGCACCAAGAGAGCCGATCTCGACGGTGATTTCCACCTCCTATCGTGAGACAGTCCGGGTGGAAGACATGGACCAAACCCCGAGAGCGGGGTATGTCAGGGAAAAGCCAAATTCCGAAAAAGTCTTAGGACTTTGAAGTTTTGGATTTTTCGGACAG
>JBGSTX010000353.1:0-13263 GCA_041736305.1 Oligoflexus sp.
TTGCGTAGCACATAACAGACACGCAAACTATTGTCTCCGGGTCTGAGGTATCTAGCATCATCGTTTCAAAATTATGCTGAAGTCCTAAGGCGTGTCCCAGTTCGTGAGCAGTCAATCTTGCGATTTCTCGGCTTATTTTGAGATCCAAAGGGTCTGAAGAAGATGGCAAGGGGTCATCTACAAATTCTACGGGAATTTGAAATTCGAATCCTGGTACAATCATTTCTCCGGTTTCAGGGTCACTATTCGATCCGGCACCTGCGCCCATGATGCGCTGTTTGGGAATGCCAATTATATTCTGACCAAGACTAAAAATTGAGCGCTTCATTGGCTCGCCCAACACAAACAATTTTCTTCCCAGTATCATGTTCCAATAATTGACGCCTGCGGCAATTCCAACTTGCACGGCCGGAGGAGTTCCCTCCTCCACATGCATTACGATCGGTCGATTTAAGTTCATTTTCTGAGCAAGATTATTATCATCGGTGAAGAATTGCTCGGCTGCAGCCTCATCAGCCAAGACCAACGGCTCGTAGTCTAGGGATTTCTGCGGGATGGAAAAACTATACTGAACTTCGCAGATAAATGCCGCAGGAGCATAGGCGTCACGATATAGGCTAACCAATTTTAAGGCTTGGTTCACTAACACCTGCTCCCCATTAATGATCGAACGAACAGACGCGGTGCCGGGAACAATATCAAAATCTTTTGGCTCAGGCTGGGCAGGCAACTTGATTCCATCTTCACTACCAAACGCATTTTCTCCCAGTATAGGATTGCCAGCCTCATCTCGCTTCGTTTCCAATTCTGTGATTTTTGTAAAACCAGCTAGGAAATCAACAGTGATAAATGACTCATCCGCACTTAATATAGGCAGTGAAAAGAGCGTCGCGCCAGTGGCCAAAGATTTTGCGATCAAAGTCTGCTCTACTACCTGAAACGAATAGTATTCAATTTGGTCGTGACTTGTGGTCCCCCAGATCTTGGTATTACCGCCCTCACAAACAGTATTTTGTTTTTGAAATAATAATTTTATCCCATCTGCAAATTCTCGCGGGAATTTTACAAGCTGAGTCTTATCGATATTTTTTACAGAATTGGAGTCGGAATTGGAACCTTGACATTGAATCATCGATGCACTCAAGCTGAGCAAAATCGATAGTTTTACAAGGTGTTTTTTCTTAAAAAGCGCTGCCACGGGAAAGCTCATAATCAGGTGCGCTCCATTCTGGGAAGTCAAGGTAGTTTCATTCGTTCTGGATAAAAGCGCTCGCTTAAAAGATTCTTGAACGAGCTCAGGAACTCAATGCAAATTATGGCCCAGGGGTAACGTTCGAATATCTAAGATACTGTGAACTCAAACTGTCTATGTATTAACATGAAAGTGTCTGCCTTGTTAGGCGACTTTTAAATTAGGGCCAAAGGGAAGGTTTACCGACAAAGAAGAAGGGGCCAGTTACGAGGGGCTATCTTTTGTCAAGGAAGACCCCACGCTCGATCGGATGTTTCAAGGCGCGATCAACAGGCAGGTCCGCTGCTCAGCTTTTGCCTGCGGCTCCTCCTCGCATCGGCGGTGTCAGGATAAGAAGGGCAGTTGTCGGCACAGCAGTCAGTCTTGCCCTAACGCTTGGTGTATTTTAAGGGTTAAGGCTTGATTGATGCCGTGAGAAGTCATATTGCCAACAACACGACCCTGAAGATTGTATCCAAGTAGAAAAAGGTCGCCGAGCAAGTCGAGAATCTTATGGCGAACAAATTCATCAGAAAAATTCAACTTGGTGTTGATCACCTTGCCGTCGTGGATAATGATGTGGGAATTCAAGTAGCCAGAGCCAACCATACCCATTTGCTGGGCAGTGTCGATGTTCTCGAAGGTATTGAAAGAGCGCGCTCGCGCTATTTCTTCTTCGAAGGAGTGCTCGGCGGAATTAAAGCGGTATCGTTGCTCGAAAATAGGGGCAGGGTAGTCCACCCGCATCACGATTTCAAAACCTGCAAAGGGTTCGACGTAGATATATTTTTCGCTCTCCGCCTCGCCGCCTATGCTGATCTTTTTGAGTATGACGGCATCCAGGCGGTTCTTAGACTGCACCTCGATGCCAGCCTCAGCGATGATCCGGCAGAAATCAGCGGCAGAACCATCGATATTGGGAATCTCCTCATCGACCTTGATCGAGGCATTGGTGATTCCAAGCATATGCAGGGCTGCGAGTAGATGCTCGACCGTTCGTATGCGTCGTCCACCGCTGCTGAGAACCGTTGAGTTCGCCGTAAAGGACTTACCCTGACCAATTCGATCGATATTTTCGAGGGACGTGATGTTCCCTGGTATCGCCACCCCATCGAGGGTCCTGAAGACGATCCCATAGTCGATGGGAGCCGGACTGATGATAACGCCCGTTGGACGACCCGACAGCAGCCCTACGCCATTGAGGACGGCGTTTCTGCGAACGGTTTTTTGTGCCTCTTTCGAAGAGGTCAAATAGGCTTCTTCACCCCGCATCAGCGTGAGGGCATGACTGGGAAATACACCCTCTGAACCTTGAGTTCTGACGTCGGTCACGGCTAGGTGAAGGGCAAGCTTCTCGAGCAGAACGTCGAGATTGATAGGCTTTTCTAAAAAATCACACGCTCCTAATTTCATGGCTTTAACGGCGGTATCTATGCCTGCATGCCCACTCATGAGCACGACAGGCAAATTGGGGTATTCGGTCTTTAAAGATCTCAAGGCTTCGAGGCCATCGATTCCAGGCAGCCAAATGTCGAGGAGTATCAGGTGGGGGCGTTCCGACTTCAATCCTTCTTCTAAGGCTTCTGCGCTAGTAAAAGTCGATATGCGATAGGACTCGTCCATCAAGGCTGACCTAACTGCCGATAGAATAGATTCCTGATCATCGACGACAAAAATAGTGCGGGTCTCTGACATTTTAAATCGAACCTCTACGGTTGAAGAAGATCGCGACGATCCTTGAGCAAAGCCATCATAGCAGACCTCCTTCGAACTTAAAATCCAATAAGTCATAATGACTATGTGGTGCAATATTCGGAGTCGGCATCGCTTTTAATTATGTACCGAGGAAGCACCTCAGCAGAACATTGCCGTCATCCCGGATCTCGAGCCTGTCGTTGGAAAGAGGGCCACGCGGCATATATTGAGATAGTGCCGGGTGCCGGGTCATTGAGACCCAAGGCTTTGTCCTTATAGTGCTGGTGCAGCTCACACCGATGACGATTCCCTGGACCCTGCTCAGAAGTTTTCTGTTGGTTTGTAGCCAACAGCGCCTGAGAGGCTTTCAACACCCCGCTATTATTACCTATCCAAAATTTCGGAATTTTGTTTATCCAAACTTTACATAGATATTTTTAAATCATCTCAAAGATCAATGAAAAATCCTAAAGTAAGGGAGTTCGCGTGCGAACCATCATCGGCATGTTTTTGCTTACCTCACTTCTACCAGCCTGTCGTACCTCAGAGTCAACAGTCAAGAGCAGTCAGCCTAGTGCAAAATCTCGTCTGGAAGAACCCAAAATCTGCGCGGCGATGCGCGGCAATGGTACGAAACTACCTGCCCTTTTCGGAGCGATGGCTCAGGTGGTGGAGCAGCACGGCGTCATCAGCCGCGTCGCGGGCGGAAGTTCGGCGTCCATAGCTAGCATGATGTACGAGAGCATGGCGATGAATCCCGCCGTCTGGCAATGCGGCAGCAGCGATTGCAGCGATGCTGAAGTGCAGGCTAGACTCTCGCTGCTTCTGAAGTCCCTTTCGGGTTTGGTCGACGGAATAGTCGAGTTGCCTGAAGGTCAGGCCCTGAACTACTTTAAGAATGTTGGTGAGCAGCTTACCCAGGACATGCGTAGTATCCGAAGCGTGGATCCGGCTGCGATCCGTGACAATATGCTTACCCTCTTGGGGGGAATAGGACAGCTTAAGGGTTTAGCTAATCCAGAACTACGCCGCTACCTCGGTTTCAATGCTTCGCTACAATATCGCATCGATCAGATCAAAAGTACCATAGGCAACCTCGGCAAGTTCGAGGCTACGAACGATATTATCTTCTATCGACCAGGCCTCCTCAACTTTCATACGGTAGCCCGCATTTGGGGGCGCTTAGGTGCTTTCTATGCATCCTATGCCCCTGCCGATAGCAACAGCTGGAAAACTTACCTGGACCAGTGTGCAGAGCCTAACCGAGGCAAACTTTGGACCGAATTCTCCCCTAGTTGCAAAAGCAGTTTTGCAAAAATGCTCGCTGGCTTCTTCAAGCAAGCTCCCGGGAAAAACCGAGCGGACGATAATGTTGGTGGATTCGTTAGGTCTTACATTTCGACGGCAGTCATCCTTGATGCACCAACGATCAAAAAATTCACAGATGCCGAAGATGGCTTCTTCAAAGGTCGCCCGAAGTCTCTAGGGCGGGTCTACGATCAGGTGCGTTTTGGCTACTGGGGTGATTCCGATGACTTGAGCAAAGCAGCGGCCAAAGCCCAATCTCCCACTTTGCGTGAGAATCTGCACTGGCAGAAGTTTGTGGCTCTGGAACCAGCGAGCTGGGAACAGGCTCTAGCAACCTCGCCGGCAGAACCAGGGCTGGCCAGTATTCAGCCTTTCAAAAACGGTTCCCAAGACGCGCTATCCTTCGGTGGTTGGGCTAATCTCTTTCCAGCCCAACTTTTGAAAGAAGGGGCGGAGTGTCGCGACGTCTTTTTTATTACACGAATCGGAGACACGGCTTTTGATGTCGAGGTGAGCAGGCTGCTGGGCATCAATGAAGACGAGCAAAAGGCTCTTTACGACCACTCCAATCCCATGAGCTCGGTAAAGCAGTCTATTGCCAGCGCTGACCACGTTATTTGCACCGACTGGGATAACGTCGACGCACCAGGGGTAGCAGGAATCGAAGCCCTGATGCGAGAAGGTTACAGCAAAACAGCCTTCAGCCGCGAGCAGCCGTCGAAGCAGATCGGATGCTATTGATATGAACACTTTTTGAACGGCAGCATCTCAGTGGGTCAAAAGTCTGCTGCACTTCATCGCATCTCGGACCTTTTCCCAACGAATGTTGTGCAATAAGCCCCTATCCGGCTTATTGCTATTCATATTAAAGACCAGAGGCTTGATCGTAAGTTTGCCGAAGTTATAGGAATAATTTAGCGATACCGCATGGGTTCCCTTGAGTTGGACTTGAAAGATACTGCGCATGTTCGCACTGAGTTCGCTAGCCTCCACTGGATCGATGTGCGAAATATTCAAGAATTTGAAGATATCCTTCGCATGATATTCCCTGACTATTTTGTCACAAGATCTCAAATATTTTTGATCGCGAGCTGCCTTTATCCAGAGCTGGATCACATAGTCCGAGGTTCTCTCATCTATACTCTCAGGAGGAAGAATCACAATCGTCTTACAAGCGATGGGATCTAAAGCAGGCATGGTCTGGCAGCCCAAAAGTAGCAGCAAGGGACACATTAGCCAGTCGATGCCCTTGCTGATTCTCCAAAACCCAAGGTCGTGGGTCAGCGTATGTTACTTCCCTAATAGGACTTCGCTGCCTGGCCTTGCCTGGATCTATGATGAGGGCGGTGAACTGCTTGCCAAGAAAGACGGGTCAACATCTGCCTATCTGCACTTTGTGGGTTTTCAGCTGACGCAGGCTTTGCCGATCATCACGGCTCACCCTGCGCGCGGCGTGCAGACTGAAGCCGGATAAAGCTACGCACTGAGGCCCCTTAAACTCCGGGCTCCCCGCAGGTCGTGAGTGCGCGCTCAAAATCAGAGGCCAGATTCAGGCAAAAAGTCTCGGGAATTGAGCGCTCAGACTCTCAACAGAAAAGCCAAGAAAATTTCATTTTTAGTGTCTTTTCAGAGGTTTTAGACAGCTGTCTATCTTTTACTCAATGTATTGAGTAAAATCAAAAGAGTGATTGAGTAAAATCAGGATGTGACTTGTGTATAGACGACAACTAATTGATACTATTATGAAAAGACTGATTGAACCGCGTTCTTTCATTCAAATCCTCTTAGGGCCGCGCCAAGTCGGCAAGACCACTCTGGTGATGCAGCTAGAAGAGAGCAGCGCGGTACCGCAGATCTATGCCTCGGCCGATGAAGCACAGACGCGCGATCGGCACTGGCTGGAAACACAATGGCAACGCGGAAGAGTGCTTGTCGCAGGCAAGGGCAAAGCAGTTTTGGTTATAGATGAAATCCAAAAAGTTTCAGATTGGTCTGAGACTGTAAAAGCCTTGTGGGATGCAGACAGCCGCAACAAGATTCCATTGCATGTCTTGTTGTTAGGAAGCACGCCACTATTCGCCGCACGTGGGACGACGGAAAGCCTCGCTGGGCGCTATGAGACAATATATGCCCCTCATTGGTCGTACATAGAGATGGCAAATGCGTTTGCTTATTCATTTCCTGAGTATCTCTATTATGGTGGATATCCTGGATCTGCTGTCTTACGTCATGAACCTCAGCGTTGGCGGCGCTATATACGAGAATCCATTATTGAGGCTACTGTATCAAGAGACTTAATGGCTACCGTGCGAATCGATAAGCCGGCACTGTTACGCAATTTATTCTTCCTGGCTTGCCATTATGGAGGAAGAATACTTTCCTACACTAAAATGCTTGGACAGCTGAACGATGCAGGCAATACCACAACTCTTGCCCATTACCTCGATCTCTTGGCTCAATGCGGATTAGTATGCGGGCTGCAAAAATTCAGTGGTGAAAGTGTCCGATCCCGAGGATCGAGCCCTAAACTACTTGCCCTGGATCCCTCTCTTATTACCGCCAATGATGAACGAGAAGCTGCCGATTGGCAGCAAGACCCCGAATCTATGGGTCATCTTATTGAAAATATAATTGGTTCCCACCTGTGGCGTGCGTCGAAAGAAAAAGGTCAGCTGTATTATTGGAGTGAAGGTAAATGGGAGCTGGATTTCGTTTATACAATTGGTTCCAAGATACTGGCTATCGAAGTTAAAAGTGGTCAACGGCAACACTCGCTGTCTGGACTTACAGAGTTTAAAAAACGCTACCCGGAATGCCGCTCTCTGATTGTTGGCTCAGGTGGTGTGCCGCTTGAAGAATTTCTCGGTTCCTCGCCTTGGGATTGGCTGTAAGAGAAGTGCTGTAAAGCTGGTTACTGAGAAGAGAATGAAAGCTTCCGATGCGGTAAGTTGGGAAAGTGAGTTCGATGAGAGGCAACAAAGGCTTTTTGCCCACGAGCTTCCAACGCTTCGCTGTCGGTTGCATAAGAGTATTGAGCACGGCCGGTATCATGCAGCAGGGCATGTTCGGGCCCTACGGCTGGATAGTCGAGGCCGGCTGAAATGCTGTGCGTATCCTGCACCTGACCATCATCATTTTGCAAAAGCCAGGTAAGAGTGCCATGCAAAACTCCGAGCACACCCCCCTGCAAAACGAGCCGCATGCTGGCCAAGAACGTTCCCATGTGTCTCCGAATCCACGATGAGACGTCGAATTCGAGAAGGTAAAGTAAAATTCCAGAAACTCAGCGGAAAGGACTATAGGTTTAACAAAGCGGATCTTCTAAAAATGGCCTAATCAATCTTTGTCCGAGTCGGGGAGTAGGAAATCAAAAGCATCTTACCTTGAATTTTTCACCCCTCGTGTGCGTGACCCATCTCGGTTTCAAGGCAAACTTATCGCGCTTTAGGACTTCAAGACTCTTCTCGCTGCTCGCCTATGGCCACCAAGGCGTTTAACTTTCCTCTTTTTCTTAATTATTTTCGTTGAGACAATGTTTCGCACGCGCTGGCCAGCTCGCTCACCGAAGGCTATTCGCTGGGCTACTGTCGTGTCCGTTTATCCAGGTAACGTCACTCAACCATTCACAGACATCAACGCATGACGTTGCCACCCAGTTGGTCGAGGACGGCAAGGCTATTATCTACATCAGTGATCAACTCATAAGAAGTCATCGTTTCACCAAAATACTTGTTCGCAGGATTCTCCACGATGCTGTTCACATTGGGACTTAGAAAAATGCTGATCGCCACACTCAGGAGCACGAGTGCCACACAGCAAAAGACAAGTAGAGGCTGCGGCCGCTCTTTAGCGCGCCTGAAGCGGAGCATGATTTGTTCAAATTCATCATGTGGCGCCTCTGGAGCAGGAACCCAAGCGGAACGGATACGGCTCTTAAGTTCTTCAGGAAGCATGACTTTTCCCCTTCTCGATGAGGTTCTCAAGTTTACTGCGAGCTTGATGAAGTCGTGACTTCACCGTACCGAGCGGTATGTTTAATGTCTCTGCAATATCCTGCAGTTCCCAATCTTCAACGCAAAATAAGATAACAACCTCCCGCAGTTTGGGACTCAGACCAGCGATAGCTTGTTGTATCTCTTCTTGTTCGGAAAGCGCAGCCACAAGATCTCCTGTCCCTGCTACCTGTTCTTCCTCGCCGTTAAAGAATTCGAGCCAGCTGCTTCGCTTCCGCTTTCTGTGATAATCGCGCGCTGTATTCAGGGCGATGCTGAAGATCCAGGTACGCAATGCACTCTTGCCACCGAATTCCTTGTGCGATCCGAACACCTTAATAAATGTTTCCTGCACCACATCATCCAACTCGTCCTGAATACCCATGCGAAACAGAAAATTCCTCACGGCACACGCATGCTCATCGTAGATGAGGCGGAAATCTTCAGTTTTGGGAGGAGCGGTCTTAAACATGAGTATCCTTAGAATGGAGGTGGACCGTCGCGTTCAGGTGAAAACCGTCTACCCCCGGGGAACGGCCGACCCTCCTTATCGCGCGGTGGACCACCGCGATCATAAAAATAGCCGTCAAACATGCCTCGCCCAATGCCTCCACCCCGACGAGGATGGCGGCCTTTCGGCCGTTTTTCAGCCAGTTTCTTAATTTGATCGGGCGAAAGCAGTCTGTGGATCGCGATCATGGATTCGAAGTGATCGGCCTCAAACTTGACTTTGAATTCACTCATGGCCTTAAACTTTTCGCGCAGTAATCTTTGATCCTGACTCGAATCCAGGGCAGACTCGAACTCTGCACGCGCTTTCGCGAGCTCCTTTCTGTTCCCCCGCATCAAATCTTTCTGCTGCTCACGAATCGCTTGGATCTGGACCTTCTGATCAGCAGTGAGACCAATATCATCGAATAGGGTCTCGGGGCTTGGGGGACCTCGGTGACTGCCCCAGAAGGGGATCCCGAAGCGCCATACGCTCCCTGCCCAGCCTAAAGCATAACCAAAACTGATAAAGACTAGTATTTTTAGCGTCTGACGCATTCGCAAAAACCTCCAGAGATCAGAGAAGTCTCCTACAAGTGAGACGCGGGCAGGGTCTGAAAAGTTCTATTTGTTCAGAGAAATTTGCTTGCAGCTAAGGCTATGATTTCATAGTCACGTCTTTTTTTCCAGGTTCATCGAACTTTTCCAATTCAGACGACGTCAAACTGGTTAAGGTGAGCAGATGTCTGAACCTCGTTTGAATTGGTTCGCGCAGTAAGGCTTCGGTTTTATACTTCAGGAATTTCCACTTCAAGTGGACCTTTCTGCAGTCCTGCACTCACAAACAAACATCCGACCTCAATTTCGAGGCGGCTTAGCAAAAAGGTGAGGGTTTGATATGAATGCTGCTACGAAGAAGTACTTGTTGGTTCTAGGGCTCGGTATACCACTCCTCCATGGATGTCAGCAATCGAAGCAAGTGGCAGCCAACGCTCAAGCGACAGCCACTCCATCAGACAGCAACGCAAGCGCTGGGGGCAATGACGCCTATTATACTGGCTACGATGGCAACACAGATTTCAGCATACTTCTCCCGCGCTTTCGATCTATCGTCGTAAAGGATCCATCCATCGCCAAAATTGAAGCCGTTACGGTGACTCTCTCCGCGACTATCATTGACCAGCTTGTGCTTGAAGCCAAAGCTGCAAATTCAGCCTTCGAGGAGACTCGCTTTCGCGAGAAGCTCGGGAAGCAGCAGACAACTTATAGAATCACACCTCTCAAAGCAGGGAAGACCGTTCTCGTCACTTCTGGTGGCCGCGGCGGGGCACCTGGAAAAAGCCAAAGCGGCTTCAGCAAATCGGTAGATATCGATCTCATCGTTTCCCCTTACACAATTCAGCAGCAGACGGCTGGGAAAGCACGCTATGATGCAGAAGGTTCAGGGACCTTGACTTCCTGTAAATCCTGCCACGAAACGGGCGAAGAGAATGCACCACCTCACGAGTTAGGGCGCATTATGGAGATCTCTGATAGCGAAGCGCTCTCTTGGGTTAAGACGGGGGAGATCGGATCGCGCAGCGCGCGCATCCCCCACGCTTGGGAATTCAGCAGCGATGAAGAAGAAAGTGGGATCGTTCCCTATCTGCGCAGCAAGCAGACCCATGACGTCGAAACTCTGACCAAACTCGTCGTGGAAGAGCAGCTGGCGAACGGAGGATTCATGGGGCCTCCCGTTAAAAAATAGAGTAGTGAACGCGGGGCGCCTATTATGGTGCCTCGTTCCTTCATCCAACTACGAAGGACTTGAACCATAATGAGCTGTCGCCTTATCCTCAGTCTTACTCTGCTGCTTACTCTGCAACTGGGTGCATGTAAAGATAAAGATGGTGAGCAACGCTCGCTATTGCAGGATGCCTTTGCTAAGGATTTTCCGCCCTCGCTCGCCGCATCTACACTTTTTATCGGCAATGATCCGGCCCGTCCTAATCCCGAATTGTTGACTTACGATCCTCGTCTCCCGCTCTGGTCCGATGGAGCCAGCAAGAGCCGCTTTCTTTATCTGCCACCTGGGACGCAGATCGAGAGTGATGAGGATCTTAGTCAGTTTAAATTTCCCATAGGAACATTGTTCATCAAGCACTTCACTGACCCCCAAAGTACGCTACCTGTGGAAACACGCATCATGATCCGGCGCTTAGACGCAGGTTGGAGCTTTGCGACTTATACATGGGCAGCGGACGGCACGTCCACGCGCAGTACTCGACCTCATGAGGAGGTGGTCGGAGGTTTGCGCTATCGCATTCCTTCAGAAAAGGAGTGCGAACAGTGTCATAGTCGCGGCGAAGAGGTTCTGGGCTTCACTGCATGGCAACTCTTATCAGGAGGACTGCTCAACACGCTTGCCCGCGGCAATCGCATTCTACCCGAGGCAGCAGTGCGCGCCGCCAGCCAGGAAGTAGGAGTTTCTAAGGCAGAGGTTAAAGAAGACCGGGTGGCATTCGCGCTCCGCTACCTGGATGTCAACTGTGGAAGCTGTCACCAGCCTCAAGGTCCAAGCAAGGCAAGAGATTTTGATTTGCGCTGGGGGCAGCAAACCCGCGCAGGCTTGATCGCTAGTGGCAAGATGGTTGAAGGCTCGCTGGAAAATTCTGCTATCTGGAAGCGTTTTATAGCAGAAAGCGAGCGAATGCCTCAGCTCAGCCTACGGCAAGATCCTCAGGGTCTCGAGCTCATCAAAGACCTGATCCAGGGTGAGGATACTTCTCAGGATTGAAGAGATACTATTTTATCTTAGCCCTGTCAGGTTTTAGTTTGCATGCAGCGCGCCGAGTGGGGAGTGAAGACCGGCGGAATTTGAGTCAGTTGATCAACTATATGGCCCGCCCTCCTATTACCGAGATCGCTTGGAGAGAACTGCCACTGGCGATATCCTTTATAAGCTTAAAACGTCTTGGAATGATGGCACCATTGGCATTCAATTAAGCCCGTCAGAGCTGATTGAAAAACTGATCGCTCTGATACCTCCCCGGCGCAGCCCTCTCGTATGCTAAGGTGGAGTGTTCGCCCCGAACTTCAAACGTCGTGATGAAATAATCCTGGTCCCGGGCAAGCGTAAACGCAAGATCTCACTGAGGCCAGAGGGCACTGAAAAATCCGAAAAAAGCAAAGTAAGCTCTGGCTGCTGGGCGAGGCTCTTAAAACGAGTCTTCGCCATCGATGTTTCACGGTGTCCCCGTTGCCGCAGTGAACTGGAAATCATTGCGGCGGTATTGGATCCCATAAGTTCGCCCGAACGGCCCAAGTCGTTCGATCCAGACTCTATCTGTTCACCCCGAGGTCGACCCTGTCACATACCCAGAACCGCGTAGAGGCCCAGCATCTCATGCTGATAATCGGGGTTCACAATGGACTTTCCCCAATTTGTGACAGCTGATCCCCGGTATTTCTCGTACTGCAGCCCGATACCGAACATCTCATAGCGGTACTCGGCTGCGGCATTGATGAAGATATCCAAAGGAATTTTCTGACCCTGACGGTCACCGACATGACGAACGAGAGTAATAGGATCTAAGCCATACTCGGCAAGAGCCTGAAAGCCTAAGGGCAGAAAGAAGGTCATGCGATAGGAAAGAGGAAGATAGAGGTAACCCACGTTCTTATATTTGTCTGACTCATCGGATGCTTTCAGATCATTCACACGGATACCCCCCCAGCGTCCTCCAAAAACGATGTCGTAGCGGGTGGTAAACCAATCGTTCCCGAAGATGATATCGCCGGACACGGGAGCTATCATTGCGATTTCCGCATAGGTCACCATCCCGTCCTTGTTTCTGTCGGTGTCGAGGGTTTCCATGGAGAATGCATTTTTCGTCGAGCCCAGTCTGAGGCTATAGATCTTAGCATCCCCGCCCTGGGCCTGGGCTCGTTCGTAGGTGTAGGAAAGAGTCTTGGGTCCACCCAGGGATTCGCCCTTTTGAATCTTCTGCCGTTCCTCGTTGATCGCGCCCGCTTCCGCCGAGATACGATTGCCGGCCGTTTGCAGCCCTGCGCTCAGTTCGCCGCTGGCATCGCTGAGCGAGAATTCATGGACTTTCACGGTGGCATCTTTGGTGCGGACGCCCGTGTAGTAGGCGAAGTCGGACTTGAGTTCTGAATACCAGTACTTGATACCACTCTCCGCACGGGCGAGATTAGGCAAAAGGATGGCGAAGACGAGCAAGGATCGTTTCATAGGAGTCCTCAGATCTGATTATCGGTATGATATCGCGAATGGGCTCCCAGGGAAACTTTTTGCATATTATTACGGCTAAGCCATAGGCGTTCTCGACCAGATCACCCGACTAACGCAAAATCTCGAGAGCTGCGATCTACAAATCACCCAGGATAATCAACATGGCTTTCTAACGAAAGGCCGATGACGAGATCTATTTGCCTGTGATCCGGCAAGTTATCGAGAAGAGACCAACGTATGGCTATAAGCGCGTAACGGCTCTCGTCAACCGTATTCTCCGAGGCACTTATAGAGCAGAAATAAATCGAAAACGT
>JBGSTX010000099.1:0-2520 GCA_041736305.1 Oligoflexus sp.
CGAGGTCACGGCACGGCTGGGAGACAGGACTTTTAAATCAAAATTCGCAGCCATAAGCGGCCCAGTCCTGATTGGAATTTCTTAGCTTTTTCGACAACTTCTTCAATCGTGCCGACGTAGAGGAACGCCTGCTCGGGAATATTATCGTAATCACCATCACAGATGCCTTTGAAACCTTTGATCGTATCGGCCAACTTCACATATTTACCAGGGTTACCCGTAAACTGCTCGGCTACGAAGAACGGCTGACTCATGAAACGCTGAACCTTACGGGCGCGCGCCACGATCAACTTATCGTCTTCGGAGAGTTCATCCATACCAAGAATGGCGATGATGTCGAGAAGTTCTTTATAACGCTGCAGAATGGCCTGAACGCGACGAGCGGTCGCATAGTGCTCATCACCAACCACTTGAGGGTCAAGCATTCGAGAGCTGGATCCCAGTGGATCAACGGCTGGGTAAATACCGAGCTCCGCGATCGGACGCGACAGAACAGTCGAGGCATCCAAATGCGCAAAGGTAGTAGCGGGAGCAGGGTCCGTATAGTCATCCGCAGGCACGTAAACGGCCTGAACGGAGGTGATCGAACCATTTTTGGTCGTCGTAATTCGCTCTTGCAACTCGCCCATTTCGGAGGCGAGCGTCGGCTGGTAGCCCACCGCAGAAGGGATACGGCCAAGCAGAGCGGACACTTCGGAACCGGCCTGGGTGAAGCGGAAGATGTTATCAACGAAGAGCAAGACGTCCTGATTTTCTTCATCACGAAAATATTCAGCGATGGCAAGAGCACTCAAAGCCACGCGTGCACGAGCGCCTGGAGGCTCGTTCATCTGCCCAAACACCAGCGCGGTCTTGTCGAGAACGCCAGCATCTTTCATTTCGTGGAAAAGGTCATTGCCTTCCCGCGTTCTTTCGCCCACGCCTGCAAACACGGAAAATCCACCGTGTTGAATAGCGACGTTATTGATCAGCTCCTGGATCAAAACAGTTTTGCCAACGCCTGCGCCACCAAAAAGGCCGATTTTACCGCCTTTGGCGTAAGGAGCGATCAAGTCGACAACCTTGATGCCGGTTTCCAAAACTTCCGACTGGGTTGCCAGATCGGTGAATTTCGGAGCATCGCGGTGAATAGGATAACGCTTCGTAGCATTGACAGGGCCCGCTTCGTCAATGGGCTCACCGATCACATTCAAAATCCGACCTAAAGCGCCTTTGCCAACAGGGACCGTGATTTGATCACCGCTGTCTCTTACGGGCAAACCGCGGGTCAAGCCTTCGGTACTGTCCATAGCGATGGCGCGAATAACGCCCTGACCCAAGTGCTGAGCGACTTCTAGGGTAAGGTTGTCCGGTAAATCATTGAGCAGTGGATTGGTCAATTTTAAAGCATTGTAAATGGGTGGCAGTGAGCCGATAGGAAACTAGACGTCAACGACTGGTCCCATGACCTGTACGATAGTTCCCGCTTGCATGAATATCTCCTTTAGATCCTATTGCGTGTTAGTTGAGGGCCTCGGCACCGCTGATGATTTCAATCAGCTCTTTGGTAATTGCCGCCTGACGCGCTCGGTTGTACTGCAAGGTCAACTTGCGAATAACTTCCTTAGCATTGTTGGTGGCCGAGTCCATGGCTGTCATCCGAGCTCCGTGCTCGGAAGCTGTGCCGCTCAAGAGCGAGGCCAGAACATAGCTGACCAGCTTTCTTTCCAGCAGCTTATCCAGCAACAGGTCCAGTTCAGGCTCCACGAGTGCATAGCTTCGCTGGCTCTCGCCTTCAACCGAACGTTTCACTCGGACTGGGAGCAGCTGCTCGACGACAGGAGACTGATCCAGTGCGGATTTGAAGAAGGGGTAAATGATGTACACCCTGTCGTAAGTCCCGCTGGTGAACAGCTTTTCCAATTCACGAACAAGCCGGCGAGCCACTTCAACATTGACCTTTTCCAGAACGCGCTCTTCCCGGCCAACGACCGAGAGATTAGTCCTCCGGGCAAATGAAATTGCTCGTCTGCCACAGGCATAGACGTCGACTGAGACGCCAGCCTGAGTTTTCTCTTTCATGAAACCCGAGACAGCTTTGAAGATGTTTGAGTTCAAACCTCCGCAAAGGCCGCGATCGGTAGCCAGAACCAAAACGAGTGACTTTTTTTCCTCGCCTTGACGCAAAAGCGGGGACTGGAGGTCGGTTTGTCCCATCATAAGTTTTTCGACCATGTGGTCGAGAGCTTTTGCATAGGGTCTGGCCGCGTTAACCGCATGGCTGGCTCGGGCAAATTTCGCCGCTGAAACCAGTTTCATCGCGTTGGTAATCTTCTGCGTACTCTTAACGCTTCCGATCCGACGCTTGATATCCTTCAGGTTAGCCATGAGCCTGATGTCCCTTGTCGTAGGATGTGAGCGCCTGCTTCAGTTCTTCTTCCACTTCGTTGAGCTTCGCGCGCTGCTCGATCTTATCAATCAAGCCTTTGTGGTTGGCGCGCAGATAGCTGATGAAGCCTGTTTCCCAGACCTTCAATTGCT
>JBGSTX010000048.1:0-4340 GCA_041736305.1 Oligoflexus sp.
CGGATACGGCCCACTCAGGCACAGCGCCCGCTTCGGGATGCACCACCGGCACGACAGGATTGAGCCAGCCTGCTAAGAGATTACTGTGGTCCCAGCCAAGTGCATGGCCAAATTCATTCGGAAAGCCAAAAAAGCCGCCAATAGTTGCCAGCACGGCAAGCACGACCAGAGGAAAGGTCATTAGCGGCGGCGATTCATGGGCGTGATGCTGCGTACGCGCTTCACCCCAGAAGGTCATCACCAGGAGTCGAGCCGTATAAATCGCCGTGAGAAAAGCCGCTAGCAGGGCGAAGATAAAGAGCAGGCTGCTACCGCGCGCCAGAGTCAAGGTTTCAAATATGATGGCATCTTTGCTGAAAAAGCCGCTGAAGAAAGGCAAGCCGACGATTGCCGCGCTGCCGACGAGCATAGTCGCATACGTCAGGGGTATGGCGCGCGCCAGCCCACCCATTTTTCGCATATCCTGCTCACCGCCCGAAGCATGGATGACCGAACCGGCTCCGAGGAATAGCAAAGCTTTAAAAAACGCATGGGTCATGAGATGGAGGACTGCCGCATGATAGGCGCCGACACCAACGGCTAGAAACATGAAGCCGAGCTGCGAAACCGTCGAGTAAGCGAGCAGTCGTTTGATATCGTTTTGCACCAGCGCGATCGTTCCCCCCAGAAGCGCCGTGAGGACGCCGATCCAGGCTACGCAATGCATCAGGGCTGGAAAGAGATCGAAGAGACCGTGCAGGCGCACGAAGAGATAAACGCCAGCGGTCACCATAGTCGCAGCATGGATGAGAGCCGATACCGGTGTAGGACCAGCCATCGCGTCTGGCAGCCAAACGTAGAGAGGCAGCTGAGCCGATTTTCCTGTAGCTGCAAAAAAGAGCAGAAACGCAGCCACGCCCAAGAGAGGTTCTGGACCAAACTTCTGAATCAAGTCGGTGAAATTGAGACTGCGATAGAGGAAGAAAAGTATCGCCATAGCCAGGACAAAACCGAGGTCACCGACTCGATTGACCAGGAAAGCCTTGCGGGCTGCATCAGCGTTGGCTGGTTCGCTGTACCAGTAGCTTATGAGTAGATAGGAGCAGAGGCCGACGCCTTCCCAGCCGAAGAAGAGAAAGAGAAGATTGTCAGAGAGAACGAGAAGGAGCATGGCGAAGCAAAAGAGATTCAGATAGGCGAAAAAACGCGCAACGCCTTTCTCCTCAGACATATAAGCGATACTGTAGAGATGGATGAGCGTCCCTACCCCAGTGATGATCATAGTCATCAGCGAACTCAGGCGATCGATCCGTAGACTCACCGCCATTTGCATGCCGGGGATATCGATCCAATTGAAAGCCCCCGTCGTCAAGACGGAAGCCTCGCCACTGATTGCAGCAAAGCCCCGGCAAGCTAATATGAAACTAATAAACATGACGAGGGTCGCTACCGAGCCAGACACGCCTGCATGAGTGTGCCGTATACCCTTAGCGGCAAGGGGGTAGGCCACGCCATTCAGCAGAAAACCGATCAGCGGCAATAGGAGTATCCACAGCGGTAGCGAGGAGAGTATCGGTTCTGTCATTATGCGTTAGCCCCTCATGCTCATTACTTTGTCGGTTTTGATGCTGCCAAAATTTCTATACACGTTGACCAGGATAGACAGGCCGACGGCCGACTCTGCCGCCGCAATGGTGATAATAAAAAAGACCTGCACCTGGCCAGACAGTTGTGAAAGTTCTCGTGAAAAAGTCACGAATGACAGATTGACCGCATTGAGCATCAGTTCAATACCCATCAGCATGACAATGGCATTGCGTCGCAAGATCAGGGTCAGCAGACCCATGCAGAAGAGATATGCGGAGAGGAGATGGAGAATGGTTCCGGTTTCCATAGATCTCAGTCTGCCTTTCTTTTGGCTAGCACGAGAGCAGCGGCCATAGCCACGAGGAGGAGGAGCGAGATAATTTCAAATTGGATGAAGTTCTGCGAGAAGAGAGTCCCTGACACAGTCACTACGTTACCGCCCTGCTCCTTGATAAAGGCGAGGGTCCACTGCGATGCTTTTGGCAGCCGGGGTTCGATCGACCACTTGAAAAAAGCATGTGTGAGGAAGAGAAAGAGGACCGAAACTGTGCCGAAGCCAGCCAAGGTCCGCCACGAAGTCAGTGAGACTTCGCTCTTATCCTCGTTCATGTTCAAGAGCATGATGGAGAAGACGAAGAGGACCATCACCGCACCCGCATAAACGATAGCCTGCAGAGCCGCGACGAAATGAGCTCCGATGATGGCGTAAATAGCTGCAAGACAGAGCATCAGCAGTACCAGCGAAAAGGCGCTGCTTATCGGACTCTTGGCGAAGACCATGATGCCGCTGAGCACGACTATCAGGACAGCTAAAAGTATAATTGCAAATTCACCCACGACCCTTCACCTCCCGTTTCAGGTGGTCCAGGTCATAGAAACTATCTTCCCGGCTAGTCTGGGCCATCTCGTAGTTGCGAGATAGCTTGATTGCGTCCTTCGGACAAGCCTCCTCGCAAAAGCCACAGAAGCAGCAACGGAGAGCGTCGATGTCGAAGCGGGCTGGGCGCTTCTCTTTCCGCACACCGTAGGGATTTTCATCCGCCGGCCGCTCTTCAGCGATGATGGTTATGCACTCAGCCGGGCACACTGTCTGGCAGAGATAGCAAGAAGTGCAGTTCTCGATCTTGTTCTCGTCTACTGAAATGAAATGCTCGCCACGAAATCTCTGCGAGTATTCGCGCTTCTCTTCGGGATACTGAATCGTCGTCGACCCGTTTTGAAAAAGAGTCCGATAAAACTGCTTAATGGTCACCTTGAGGCCCACCATCAGCGCCGGTATGTACATCTTGTCGAGAAAACTTTCCTTGCGCGAAACCACGATAGCCATGGTCAGGCTCCTATCCAGGCTATGACTATAGCCATGAAGACCAAGTTGACGAGCGCTAGGGGAAAGAGAATCTTCCACCCCAGATGCATCAGCTGATCGAAGCGGAAGCGGGGAAAGGTCCACCGCACCCAGACGAAGAAAAACATAACGCAGCCGACTTTGAAGATGAACATCAAGACCTGGACGGCTGCCCGCAGGTTTTGTGCTGCTGCTTCCCCGAAGCCCATGACGCCAGACAGCCAAGCCAGGGCCGGGTCCATGCCAGGAATCAAGCCATAACCGCCAAAAAACACCGTGATAAGAAGACACGAGGCCATAATCATCGCAACGTATTCAGCAAAGAAAAACATGGCGAACTTAACAGCCCCGTACTCCGTATGATAACCCGCCACCAGCTCAGAATCGCCCTCAGGTAGGTCGAATGGCAGGCGGTTGGTTTCAGCAAAGATGGCGATGAGGAAGATGAGGAAAGCCAAGGGATTCAGAAAAATGCCCCAACGCGGAATAAAGCCGAGCATGGTTTGATCTTGAAAGACGACCATTTGGTTCATATCGAGCGTGCCATAGATCAGCAGCATCGATACGAGGGCGAGTCCCATCGCAATTTCATAACTCACCATCTGGCTACTGCCGCGAAGGGCACCGAACATGGAGTATTTATTGTTTGAGGCCCAGCCTGCCAGCATCAGCGGATAGACTTCAAGCCCCGCGAAGGCGAGAGCGGCGAGTATACCAACATCGAGAGTCGCGATTTGCAGAGGTACCGTTTGGCCACCGACCAGCAGATGACTCCCGAAGGGAATCGCTGCAAAAGCGGCAAAAGGGGCGACTGCGGCGATAACAGGTGCCATAAGGTAATAAAACTTCGCGGCCTGTGCGGGTGCGAAATCTTCTTTGTAAATGAACTTAATGACGTCAGCGACGGGCTGCAAGAGACCGAAAGGTCCGACCCGGTTAGGTCCAACCCTACCCTGCATCCAGGCCGACCCGCGTCTCTCGAACCAGATAACGATAGGTACCGCGTTCAGCACAACCGCAAGAACAAAGACCAGCTTCAGAATGAGCGCGATGATTTCAAACGAGGTCACGGGCCACCTCGCGCTGAGGAGCTACCTTAAAACCAGCCTTAATCCGAAGGCCATCAAGAATTTTCCGCACCGAAGCAGAGGAGCCAGGTGCTTTCACCGCGGGCTCGAAAGTTTGCGTTATACCCTCACAATTGGTGTAGGTTCCGCTTTTTTCGAGAGTAGCGAGTCCAGGCAAGACTGCAGAAAAGCGTTCAGCTTCGCTGCGAGAGAATATTCCCCAAGCAACTTCTGTCGTGGCAAGTGGCTCGGCAGGGATCGCGGCGCGACCCGAGCGGAAATAAACAGCGAGATCAAAGCCACCATCGCTGCCGGGCTGATAGGGCTGCAATCCGAGAGCTTCGATACCCTTCGTGTTCGGA
>JBGSTX010000101.1:0-10616 GCA_041736305.1 Oligoflexus sp.
CTGCCACTTCGCAAAGTGGAAGTCGAGGACACCGGCTTTCAGACCCATTTGCTTATGGTGGGGCTCAACTTCTCCTCGGACATACCAAAAAAGATCGCCAGCAATGAGAGCGCGCGAAGCCGGATGGAAGTAGACGAGCTCATGACGAGCTACGCCGGGAGCCTGGCTTGTGAAATCTCGCAGCCCGTTGATGCTGATCGTAAGGAGTTCGGGGGCTAAGTGAGCTAGGGGGTCCGTGGCTGCCACGTCGATAAGGGAGTAGGCAAAAGGAGGAGATTTCGAAGGAATGCGGCCAGGCGGTATATAGGCTGTCGAGCCTGGAAATTGCTTTGTGTACTCCTCCATAAAGAGATAATGCCAGTCACCCGTCGACAAGAGAGTCTTGACCTTGGCATTGAGGGACTTTTCGAGCCCTCTCAGCTCCTCGAGCAATTTTGCGCTCAGCTCGGAGGGGTTGACGATGATGAGTTCTCCAGAACCTTTTTTCGCTGGGCGGTGAATCAAGACAGAGCGGTTTTGCAGCGGGACTTTCTGATCAAACTTGAAGTGAGTCACGTAGGTGTATAGGTCCGTGGAAACTTGGTGGATACGATCGAAGTCCCGCTCCTCGGGATCAAAGGGAGCAACTCGCGACATAAGCGTCCTTTCTACTGTGGCGGTGAAAGCAGGTTTTTATAGGCAGGACCTCAAAAATCTGTGAAGATCTGCTGCATTTCGCTTTCTATTTTAAAGAGAATATATGGACGTATCACTTTGGAAGAAACATATTTATAAATTCGAGCTTAAGGATGAATATCTCGACGCACTGGGGCATATGAACAACGTCTCCTACTTTCGGGTTTTTGAGGATGCCCGCTGCAAGATGATCGTCGCCGGGGGATACACTGACCAGCTTATGGCCAAACTGCAGCAAGCTCCTGTCGTTCTGAAGATCGAAGTCGAATTTAGGAAAGAAGTTCGAGGTGATCATCAGTTTTATGTGGAAAGCTCGACGCTGTCGTACGAGGGCAAGGTGCAAAAAGTTTTGCAGGAACTCTGCTCAGAGGAGCTGGGAGTACACTGCAGTGCGGCGTTTACGATGGGGCTTTTCGATATGCAGACGAGACGATTGGTGCTGCCCAACCAAGAATGGCTGAAGGCTTCAGGACTGCTGCCTCTTACCTGAGAGTCAGAACCTTCCATTTTTCATTCTTGTTTTGGAAGCTGTGGTCGAAACTATCTCCTACTTCGAGACTCAAAAGCTTTTGCCCGAGCAAAGAGTCGGGAGAGATCACCTGCACCTGCGCGTTCTCCCATTCTAGAACAGCGCCGGCACCCTGCTCGGATAGAAGATAAAAGGCCTTTATACCCGAGGGGGTGCTGAGAGTCACGAGCGCTCCCTTGTCGATCATATCGTCTTCACCGAACTCAGCCAGCTCCTGGCGTTCCAGGTCTAATATCTGTGCCTCTAGCACCCTTGCCCTCTTGTACTGGGATCCGGCCAGATACGACAGCTCAAGGCCGTGTGTGTCGTACTTACTTTTGGCCAAAGCTTCGCTGTGGGTGGCTCCTTCGTGGGCATTCTGGGCGGCCAAAAGCACCGCTTCCAAATCATGGCGCAGGCTACCAAGGAGGGCTTTTTTAAGGGCTTTCTTGTCGAAGTTCATCCGGGCTGGCCTCCAGCTTCATGTCCAAAGCAGGCCTATTATGGACGTGGACAAAGAAGTGAGCAAGACACGCTTCCTTTCCCGTGGAAGTCTGGGATTTATGGCTATGTGAAAACGGCATCAATGCTATGATGGTCAGAAAATAGGAGATCCCTATGCGTATCTTCCTCAAGCGATTCTTTGCTTTCGCTTTCTTGGCTTTGATGACCACACAACCGTCATCTGCAGCAGCAGCTGGCTGGCAGTCGAAGGACAACTGCGATATTCCCCTACCTTCGATTAAGGAGGACAAAAAAACTTCCCTTGAGGAGTGCCAGAAGACTTGTGAGGGCTTTAGCGGCTGCAAGGGGCTGGTTTACGTTACCGGTTGGCAGAAATGCTTTTTGAAAGCTAGCAGCGAAAAGAGGGCCAATATACGCTTCATTTCGGGTGAATTGAACGAGGGGCGCGTCTATGAAAAAGGCAGCTTCAAAGTCGACCATGACCACAGCGGGAAAGATATCGAGCGTCTCGTCCTTGCGGACGCAGATGAGTGTGGGCAGGCCTGCGCTGCTAAAACCGAGTGTCAATCGTTTACTCTCATTGAGGGCTATCGGGTGTGTTGGTTGAAGAAAAAAGGCGGGCGCCTCAATCCCAAAGTTTTTCAATGCTCTTTTCCTTGAGGGTTCAAGACTGAGTCATCCTTTCGGAGCATTAAGTTGAAATGGCCTCTACTTGGGTGCAGAATCAAATATATTTCTTGAAATTTGTTTGAGAGGAGTCATCCATTGACATCGCATTATCTGCTTTCTGCCCTTATCGCCGCTTCAATCGTTTTTACTCAAGGCTGTAAGTCGACCAAATCGAGTGATGCGAGTTCCGAAACCAACGGGCTCTTTGACAAGTCGGGTCCTCGAGTCGATGGGGCCTACTGTGCCGTCCGTAAAAATAGTCCAACTCCTTTAGGGGATGGTCCGACCCGCAACGGATACGGGATTTTTTCGGCCTATGCGATCAACCTACCGGGCTATCTCGGCTATTTGGCAAAAGCCAGTAAGGTACTCTCCACATACAAGGGCAGAGCCGTTATGTGGGGCCCTAATACTCTAGACGTACTTGAAGGCAGTGCCAGCGGATATTTTTTCATGGTCTTAGAATTTTCGAGCATGTACGACTTCGATCGCTTCTATTGCGCGGATGAGTATCAGCCTGATGTCATCAAAGAAAGATTTGATGCGACCAAGGTGATCTATTCGGTCGCTAAGGAAGGTGATGAAAGCTCGATTGGCGTCAATTCATCTTCGACTAAGGGCAATGTCAAAGCCTTTGCCCTCTTCAACGACATTGTAAAAGATAGAAGTAGCTACGACACCTATCTCAAAGCAGCCACCGAACTAGCTAAAACCTTCGGAGGACAACGCCTTGTGAGCGGACCCAATCACATCGAGATCGAAGGTTATGCGGAAGACAAGCCGGATAATCTGACGCTTTTTGTCTTTCCCAGTATGAAAGACCTAAAAGCCTGGTACCGATCCTCTGAGTACGAGAAATTGAAACAAGACCGTCTCGCCGCTTCCAAAGTGAACTTTGTCCTGGCGAAAGACGGCCTAGCCCCCTAGATGCAGGTGCTTGCCGCAAGTGCAAAAGCCAGCAGATAAAGATTCGGTAAAGATTAGATCTCTTTGATGAGCTGCTTTTTCAATGGCAGACTTTTTCTAGCAAAACTATCATGATGCCTTATAGTCCATACAAAACATGGGGTGAGGTATTCATGGTGGCTTTGCACAAAGTCGGGCTTTCGCCTACTCGATTAATTTGCTTAATAAGTCTGCTATCGGTTCTATCCTGCAAAACGCCCAATCAAGCGCCCAGCTCGGCGGAAGTCAAGGCCGATCAGAATGCTGGTTCGGCTCGAGAAGCCTTTTATGAAACCGCTAAGGTGCAAAAGGTCGAGCTTTGGCTGCCCCAGTGGAATGAGCTGGCGACCCAAAAGCCCAAGGGTGGACGTTGCAACTTTTTGTTCCAGGGTGAGCACTACGACGAATTTCAGATCCCCTTGCTGAAGGTCAACGGGGTCGAATTTAAAAATGTCACTGCAAAAAAATCGTCTCACTGCGGTTCCTATTCGGAAACCAAGCCGAATCTGAAAGTTAAGTTTGGCAAAGCCGAAAAAGAGCGGGCGGTTCAACTCTTAGGTGTAGACAATCTGATACTCAAGAATTCGGTCCAGGACCAATCGATGATACGCCAGTGTCTGGGCGCCGAGATATTTGCTAAGGCAGGATTCCCCAAGCAATTTTGCAACTTTGTGGAAGTGTTTGCTAACGGGAACAAGATTGGTCTCTACGTTAACCTCGAGCCTAACGACAAAACATTTTTCGCGAGGACCCTGGGCTCTGCGGGCAACCTTTATGAGGTTGCGGGCGAAGAGCTAGCGCCGTGGGCCTATGAGCGCTACAAGAACAACCTTGATAGCTTCAAGGACCCTGAGGATGAGAGCCTCAGCGACATGAAGGCCTTGGTTAACGCCTTCGGCAGGGATCAGAGTTCAGACCTCAGCGATCTAAAGAACTACCTCGACATCGATCAGTTTATCCGCTTCTGGGCCATGGAGAATATCATGGTGCACTGGGACGGCTTCGCGAACAACATCAATAACGCATTTATTTACTTTGATCCGAAGGACAATAAAGCGCGCATGCTGCCGCGGGGCATAGACCAATGCTTAACCGACTATATGAATGTCAGGGAGCCGAAAGTCCCCTATACCCAGATGCTCTTTCAGAGACACAGTCTGCCTCTTAAACTGACTCAAAATCCTCAGTTCAGAAAACAGTTTCAGGATGCAGTGCGATTTTATTTGAACACCATCTGGAACGAAGAAGAACTGCTGGCACGCGTTAGCGCCCTGGCCGCTATAGTTTCGCCTTATGTGCCTGATTGGAACATGAATGGCGAGACGAAGTGGTCCTATGATCGACTCCGTAATGTGATCCGGGATCGGAAGAAGGATATGGCCATTTTTATCGACAATTCTCCTCTTGCGGGTGCTAGCGGAGGTATTGCCACCTGCTCCGCAGGAGCGCCGGATACTGACCGTGACGGATGGGGATGGGAAAACAATCAGTCTTGCAAAATTAGCACTGGAGAGGCACCAATTTGTAAGAGCATAGCGGCTGATGAAGATGGCGATGGTTGGGGGTGGGAAAATAATCAGACCTGCCGCGTATCCGCCGGAGGATATATCGCTACCTGTAAAAACGGCTCGTCGGACCCGGATGGAGATGGTTGGGGTTGGGAGAATAATCAGACTTGCAAGGTTCCAAAGGGGGACACGCCTGTTTGTCGAAATGGCTCGGCAACCGATCAGGACGGTGATGGATGGGGCTATGAAGGCGGCAGGAGCTGCAAGGTTCGTTGAGAGCGATGTTGGTCGACGCTCTTGCAAAAGCTGCACGCGGTCCTCGCGTGCGGCGTCAGCCTTTTATTCAAGCGACTCCATGAGAAGGCTAAGCCTAGTGACACTCAGCTTTTCTCGGCGAGCAAACCTGCCAATCTAGCTTTGAATCCAGCATCATCCGGGCTCGTCGCCGAGCGATAGCGAGCCGCGACCTGGCCCTTGCGATCAATCAAGAATTTTTCGAAATTCCACTGCACTTCTCCACTCTCATCTTTAGGAGCATGAGCGACGAGATAGCGAAAGAGCGGATGAGTCTTTTCACCTGTTACTACCGATATTTTCGACATCGGGAAAGTAACTCCATAGTTCCGCTTACAAAAATCTCCTACCGCCGTCTCATCGGCCAGTTCCTGCTTGAAGCTATTCGAAGGTACTCCGATCACCACCAGACCCTTTGTCTGCTCTTCCTTATAGATCTTTTCAAGGCCGGTAAACTGTTTAGTAAACCCGCAGTGCGAAGCAGTATTGACGATGAGCAGAACCTTGCCTTTGAAGCTCGCCAGATCGAGTGGTTTGCCGCCTATGCTCGTCAGCGCGAATTCGTACACTGAGCCTTCGGCAGCATTCGATTGGCTTCGCCCCGTGAATAAGCAGGAGAAAAACATGAGGCTGAGTAAAAATCTTGCTATAAGCATACGCTCTCCTGAGATTGGCACTTCTTCACAGTCTAAAGGAATAGCACAGCCCAGCAGCAGAATATAGCAGCGTGCCAAGTCTCCCAGCGTGCAGCGATTTTACAGCAATGCGCCATTATTTTAAATTCAGCAAGATTGGTCCTCAAGAGCTTTGGTTTGAGCTTGAGATCGTGAGTTTGCTGAGGGCTTTAAAGGACTAAGCAGGAGATCTTCAAGAAAGAAGGCGGATAATTCCGCGCGGCCAGTCAACTTTGATTTTTTGTAAATAGCTAGGTTTTGCTGCTTCACTGTCCGGTCTGAGACCTGACGAATTTGAGCAATCTCTTTGATGGATATTCCCTTGAGCAGCAAGAGGGACACCTCTTTTTCAGCTGGAGTTAAGCTCCAGATATCAAACTGCTGATCAATCATATTACTCAAACCCTGAGCCAGCTGGGAGACATTTTGCTTCCAGCTTTCCGCCTCGCTCCGCAGTTTCTCTCGATCCTGGACCGCATTTCCCAATTTACGGCGGAGCGACAAGATAGTTGATAGCCATATAAGCAGCAGACTCATCACAGCCATGAGGACGACTAAAATTTCGGTGGTAATATGCTGGGTGCTAGCTCCTTGATTCATATCTGTAATGGCGTCCCAGAACACCAAGGTGGCGATGCCCGTCAGAACTAAAGATATCCAAACCTTTTCCGTAAAAAATTCAATCGTTACTGGAGGTTTCATATTCTTTGCGCCTTTAGTTCTACAGCGTGGAAAGATCCGAAGAATCAGCAGCTTAGCTGGATGATACTTTGTGTCTATAGACCTTACCAGAGATAGGGACGAAATTTGTATGCAGGGGATGCACCCTAAAATAATAAGCATGAATGGAGGTCTTCTATGAACTTAGCTCATCTACACCTTATGGTGAATCACCTGCCTGTGGTCGGCTTTTTGATTCTCTTGCCTTTAATGCTCTGGGCCCTATTTTCGTATAGAGAGGAAGTTCAACGCTTGGTTTTGGTGGCTACCGTAGGAATAGGATTGCTTGCTCTTCCAGCTATGCTGAGCGGCGAAGGAGCCGAAGAACTCATCGAAAACCAGCCCGGCATCAGCGAAACATTTATTGAGGAGCACGAGGAGGCGGCCGATTTATCGCTTGCCGCTGGACTCGGCACAGCTGGTCTCGGCGCTTTGGCCCTAGTCTTCTCATTCTGGCGACGCCGAGTGCCACGTTGGTCTCTAGGCGTCACCCTTGCTGCTATTGTAGTGACCAATATCTCCCTTGCTTGGACAGCCTATCTCGGCGGCCAAATTCGCCATCCGGAAATTAGGCCCGGTGCTGGCGCGACGTCTAGGGAGTCTCAGAATCAGATCTCGAGTGATGAGCACTGATCCAGGTGGAGAAAAGTGCTAAAAGGAATTCCTACTTTCTCTGCCAAAGCAGGAGTGAGATGCTGCCTGCATTACAGGCGAGGGGGCTTGCATGAGGCGCAACGTTCAAGCTGATCGACTCGACTGGGATTCCCGATCCGGTCTCTCTTCGGCTGAGGCCAGGAGAAGGCTGACGCTCTATGGCCCCAATGCTATTGTTGAAAAGTCAGGCTCCGCACTGCGTGATCTGCTTGTCGACACCCTCAAAGATCCTATGCTCTGGTTCCTGCTCGCAACGGCTTGTCTTTTCTTTACCATAGGGCAATGGCGAGAAGCTGTGATACTTGTGCTCGCCATCATACCCCTAACAGGTATGGACGCCTTTCTTCATTGGCGAACTGCCGCATCGACTAGAGATCTCCAGAGCCGACTGGCTCAAACAGCTCGTGTGATGCGAGACCAGCAGATCGTAAATTTGCCTACACTTTCGCTCGTGCCAGGAGATCTCGTGGTGGTTCGCTCGGGAGAGTTTTTCCCCGCGGACGGCATCATTTTAATGGCAGATGATGCGCAAGTTGACGAGTCTGCTCTAACTGGTGAGTCTCTTCCCCTAAAAAAAGTACAGCTAGCAGACTTGCCGGCAGGCAAAGAGCCTCCCATTGCTGCAGAACATTGGGGCTTTGCCGGAACCAAGCTCTTGGTCGGCGAGATCCAACTCAAGTTGGCTTTTACTGGGTCAGATACTTTCTACGGGGAAATCATACAGTCCGTTCAGTCAAGCGGGCATGAACAAACGGCCCTGCAAAAATCTATAGCGCTACTCGTGAAAAAGCTTCTCCTTGCAGCTGTCGCGTTTTGCATCGTCCTGGCCATAACGAGGTTGATGCAGGGCAAAGGCTTTGTCGATGCCATAGTCAGCGCAGCTACGCTCGCCATCGCGGCAATCCCCGAGGAATTTCCCGTAGTTTTCACGTTTTTTTTGGGGGTTGGTGTCTATCGCATGGCCCGACGGAAAGCTCTTGTCCGTCGCGCCGTCTCCGTCGAAAACCTTGGTCGTGTGACCTGCATATGTTCTGACAAGACCGGTACCTTGACTGAAGGCCAACTCCGCCTGGCTCACTGGAAAGCAGGTGAAGGCTTGACGGAAACAACCCTCTTTGAGATTGCGCAGTGGGCGTCCCGCGCAGATAGCAGTGATCCTCTCGACCAGGCAATCCTGGGCGCTGCTCCAGCGCTGAAAGTAGAGGGAGAGAAAATCTCTGTTTTTCCTTTCACAGAAAAGCGGCGCCGGGAAACGGCTATAGTCGACAAGGGGGACGAGCAGCTCTTGGTAGCCGTCAAGGGAGCTCCTGAAGAAATTTTTAAAAGGATTGAAGCTCCAGCATCAGACTTAAAACCCTATCTAGACCTGGTTTCCCACTTGGCTCGCGATGGCCATAAGTTGATCGCCTGTGCTCAGCGCTTCATATCTAAAGCGGACTGGGATGGAGAAGAACCCCAGCATGGGTTTACTCTGGTTGGCCTTCTCGCTTTTGAAGATCCTGTTCGCGAAGCTGTACCGTCGGCTATCAAGGCATGTCGCCAAGCTAAAATTCATGTCTTGATGATAACAGGCGATCATCCGGATACGGCGGGGACGATTGCGCGTGAAATTGGGCTCGGTGGGACTCATCCACAGGTTTATAATGCAGAGGATGACGATTTTGAGCAAAAGGATGGCACTTTTTTTAAATCCATCGACGTGGTGGCACGAGCACTCCCTGCCCAAAAACTAGCTATCGTATTGGCTCTCAAAGCCCAAGGCGAACTGGTGGCCGTTACAGGTGACGGTATCAACGATGTGCCTGCTCTCCAGGCAGCTGACATTGGTATTGCAATGGGCGGTCGGGGCACGCGGAGCGCACGAGAGGTAGCCTCTATCGTTTTGCTAGACGATAACTTTGCGACGGTTGTGGGTGCGATAGCTGAAGGACGTCAACTTTTAGAGAACTTAAAGAGAAGTTTTCAATACCTCTTGACTGTTCATATTCCTCTGGTCACAACAGCTGCCCTACTGCCCCTCCTAGGTTTTCCTATCGTTTATTTGCCTATTCATATCGTATGGATTGAACTTCTGATTCACCCGACAGCCCTCCTCGCTTTTCAAGATGAGTCAAAAGACGAACTTTTCGAGCCGAGTGGAGAAGGGTCAGCCATCCTTACAAAATCGGATTGGTGGACAACATTATCTGCAGGAGTCCTTG
Source organism: Oligoflexus sp. (assembly GCA_041736305.1). GTDB lineage: Bacteria > Bdellovibrionota_B > Oligoflexia > Oligoflexales > Oligoflexaceae > Oligoflexus. The sequence goes on from JBGSTX010000101.1 coordinate 9,314, forward strand.
CTTCACTCATCATCATAGGGCTCTATATCTTTGGCCTTGAAAGTGGCACGGATTACGCCCGAACTTTGGCTATTATAAGCTTGCTTTTGACCAGTATATTTTCGGCGGCTGCCCTTTGCCGATTGCGGACGCGAGCAGCTCGCATTGTTCTCGGCTTGAGTTTTGTTTCTCTGTTTGTCTTCACAGAGATTCCGTTTTTTGCCGAAGCTCTGCACGTAGATCCACCAAATTGGGAAGGATGGTTACTTATTCTTGCTACTATTGCGGTAGCGATGGGTATCTCTCTTGGTGGATGGAGTATCTTAAGGCGTTGGCATAAACGTTTGTTTCCAAACTGGGGCTAAATGAGTGTGTTACATTCCGGGCAGCATTTCTTGCTCTTGGTTCACTCTGCGTGCAGATTTGCGCTCGCAGTTGGGGTGGAACGCGTGGCGATCAACGGAGGTGAGATTGAGTATGACAAGTATAAGTGGATGGGTAGCACTAGCTCTTTTTATACTGTCGTTTTTTCTAGCTGTTCGTCTTCCCTCTGTAAATCGAATCTTTGGAGGCCTGCAGCATCAGCTTCGCTGGCACCACAGGGTAGCCTTGCTGAGCATGGGGGCTATGCTCTGGCATCTTTTTCAATTGCTTTGGTCCTATGGTTCTGCGTTCCCTATGCTTTTTAACTTGAAGGAGCTCTCCCTCTTCATGGGCTGGGTAGCGCTCGCAGCGGCTATTTTCGCAGGTTTCTTTGCCTTTCTCCGCAGCAGCATGCCTTATAGACGTTGGCATATGATTCATCTTGTGACTTGCCTCAGTCTGCTCGCCGCGCTCTTGCATACATACTTCGTGCTGCAGCCCCAGATCCTGAGTGAATGGAGCCTTTTTCTGCTCACTTTTGGGCTAGGTTTTCTGGCCCTGCTCCTACTCGTGATTCTCCCCAAAGCTGGGTTCTGGGGTAAGGGCTATCAAATAAGTGCGCTAAGCGAAGTACGTCCGGGCCTTTTTCTTTTAGAGCTTCAGGTTAACGAAAACGTCAGTCCTCTATCCTACTTGCCCGGACACTTTATATATGTCAAATTCCTCGATACGGCCTTCACGCGCATCTGGCACCCCTTTACCATTGTCTCATCTCCCGCTCGCTCCGAGCTCGAGCTTCTTATTAAAGCGCGAGGCCAGGATACCAATAAACTGCGAAACCTGAAGGTACCGAGTCCGCTTCGTGTGCTCGGTCCGTTTGGTAGTCCATTCTGGAAGAAAGATGAAAGCCAGTTGTGGGTGAGTTACGGGGTTGGGGCTGCGATTTTTCTAGCTGCAATTC
>JBGSTX010000147.1:0-26414 GCA_041736305.1 Oligoflexus sp.
TAGGGCTAGGGCTAGGGCTAGGGCTAGGGCTAGGGCTAGGGCTAGGGCTAGGGCTAGGGCTAGGGCTAGGGCTAGGCTCATGGCCGACGCGATAGGCGAGGCCAGAAAAAGCACATCCCAATCTTGTCGTCATAGCTGACCCCAGCGTTGTAGAAGAGTGACCACAGGAGTCCTGTGCCGCATAGGTTAGTGATCCTCCATGGAAGTGAGCTTATACTCCATGAAAATCTTCGGCTGGATGGGAAAAGGTCTAAAAATCTAGGTACGCTTGAGCAAGCGCTCAGGCCTAGCTAATGAGCTAAGTTGCTTCAAAAAAAACGATTTAATTTCCAATATCTTTAGAGAAAATCTCGTACTGGTGCTTCCAGATCACGTTCCCATGCTGCGAATAAGATTCGCTCTGTATACCTTCTCGAACAAGAGCCGGTATATAGAGATCAGGAATCTGAGGCAGCTGCTCAGCCACCGCATAGACGAGCGCATTACTCAGACCTATGCCCCGATCTTGGCGCGCGACAGCGGTCGACTTCAAAACCAAAGCGGGTAGCTCGGTCTCGTAAATACAGTAGAAGAAACCAGCTGCCTTGCCGCTGGGGCTTCTGGCCATCGCTCCACAGGGCTTGCTCTTGGCAGATTTAGCGGAGCCACTAAAGTAAAATCTCTCAAAGAGCTGCGCATCGATCGCTTCGAAAAAGTCGTTCTCGGTGAATGCTTCAGAACTCAGTTCAAAAAGTTCAGACATTCCGCCATTGCGAAAGAATTTCTCGTCAAGGGCTTCGAAAGTATAGCCACGGCTGCGGCAACGTTCGATATCGGGGCGCGTATTGTGGAGATAACGTTCAAAACCGGAAACGCCCCAGCTGAGGTACTTAGCTCCACCGACAAAGCCTGCTGCTTCGAGACGGGCTTGCAAATCGGGTCGACGTTGAGGTTCCCAGGCAAAACTCCTTGGCTCACTATCGGTGCGCAGCCGATAGGGAAACCAAGTATTCAAGTTCATCGGACCCACGATCTTTTTGAGACCGCTCCTGGCAGCTTGCGCAGCCCCGGTTTCTAGAAGGATTTTATAGGCTTCGTCTAGTATCGACTCACGGACGTCGGGCCGATGGGCAAAAAACCCAAAGGCTGCTGTGTCGCCTGTGGGTCGCCAGAGCAGACGCACCAGAGGCAAATTGCCGAGTTTAACGAGCAAGAGCTGAGCGCCGAGGGTGAGCGCTGCATCGATCAGAGCGCGCTCTTCAGTACTCGGCTGGATCGTGGGATCGAAAGGGCTCAGCGACGCCCAGTCCTGCCACAATTCCGCGGAACAACTGCCCTTGAAGCTACTGAGAACAATAAACTCATCCATGCTGCACTCCTGCAGATTCGAGAATAGTCACTTCGCCTAGCCCAGCATCGACGCGAACCAAGTCGCCACTCTTCAATCGATTCATCAGCCCACCGTTGATCCCAACTATGGTCGGCAAACCAAGCTCGCGAGCTACGACCGCAGAGTGCGACAAGAGAGAGCCCCGCTCGATGAGGAGACCTTTGCACGAAGGAAAAATCGGGACCCAACCCGGATCAGTCCGAGCTGTAACGAGAATCTCACCCTCGATGCCTTCGGCGTCCTTCAGTTCATGAACTACGCGCACCCGGCCTTCTATAACCCCGGGACAGCAGGGTGTTCCTCTGAGCTTGGTTGGGTCGAGTTCAGCTTCCGCCTGTAGGTCTCTCAAGAGGTCAGCTTCCATGAGAACGGCAGGAAAAGCTGAGGAAACGCCTGCGGCGCCGGTGCTTACGAAGCGCTCGGGTGGCGAAGGCGTGCGACGATAGATATCGAATTCCTCTCGACGCATCGCGACGAGAGCTTTGAGATTGGTGCCTATAACCCGACCTTCGATGAAGGCCGATATTTCCTCAAAGGTAAGGTAGAAGATATCGTGTTCGCCAGCCAAGAGTCCAAGCTGCGTGAGATGCGATCCCATAGCCCGGAAGAGATGCCGTGAAATGCCGAAGCTTTTGGTTCGCGCAAAACGGAGGTTTTCGCGGTTTTTTACCGCTTTTCTAGCCTGCCGCAGAATGAACCAGTAAAACATTCGACGCCAGCCCTTAAGATGAGTTTTCACCTTTTCTTCAGCCGCGTGGCGGATGGCCTTTTCGCGCTCTTCCATAGAAGCGGTGTTGTACGAGCCGCTCTTTACATAACTTTGCAGAGAATGGATGAGAAAGCTCGGATCGTCGTGGAGATCCGGCTCTTCAAGCTTCAGCTCATTGACGCAGCGAAACCCATAGAGTTCGAGGAATCTGGCAAATTCCTGGCCGAGCTTGCTCTGGCGCTCACTTCCGCGGAGAGCTATGACCAGATCAGGGACAGGAGTGCTCAGGAACCACTTGCGAACTTCATCACTACCATGGTCAATATCTCGCGCCATCCGCATGAGGAAGCGCGTGGGTTCCGTCGAGTCCAGTCCACCTTCGCCACAGAGAAGGTCGTTCTGCAAAGACTCGGTGATGAGACCCTGGCCGATCCACTTGCCGGTGAGCTTTTTCAAGAGACCGAAAAATATCATGCAAAGATAGTCGTTGATGATAGGGGCATGCCAGCGCTTGGTAAAATTATCTTCGAGATAGAAGTAGTACTTGAGCTGTTCTGGGAGCGACATCGCCTTCAGGTCGCGGACGCGAGCCTCATCGTAGACAGCATTATAGTGCTGAAAGAATCCGCCAATGATGGAGTCGATGCAGAGGAAACGGTAGACCGTCTTCACCAGCAGGAGCAGCTTAGCCCCGAAAGTATACTGAGGGGGTTCTTTGATGTTATCGAAGATGGCCTGCATCTGTGGGGCCAGGCCTTGCTTCACACCCATCATCGTGTCCATGAAGCCCTTGTTGCTACTGGTCCCAGGCAGAGCCAGTACGAGTTCATACCAGTTAGCAAGGTTATAGTAGATGCGTCCCCGCACCAGTCCCAACATGTTGCGAAACATCTCCGAACGCTTGTCGACGAAGTCCTGTGGCACGCCCATGACTTCGAGAAACTGAATATACACCTGATTGTAGGCACGGCTGGCGAAACTGAAAGTCAGAGGCGTAGTCACGCCCGAATAGCTTTCAATAATATTCGAATTATCCCAGAGAATCGGCTCGATCCCGTTGATCTTTGGATCGTAATAGGCTTCCGGCGGAAGGCTAGTGATGGGTCGCGTCTGCACCAGGTAAATGTTGTGACCCTCGACCACCCACTCGAGATCCTGCGGACAGTTCTGCAGCTGCTCAAGGCGTATCGCTAGAGCGGCAATAGCTTTGATTTGCGCATCGCTGAGCGACGGCTGGTCTTGGCGAGCGGTCCCTATCTCAACTTCAACCAAACCGCCCTCTGGCTTAGCCACCAAGGCCTTGGTCTTCTTCGCCACTACGCTCTTGATCGAATCGTCTGAGCGTCGGTACTCGAAGTCGTCCGCATCTAGGAGACCGCTGACCAGGCCCTCCCCGGCTCCCCAGACGCTACTGATGTGAATTAGATCACGATCTAAAATCTTGATTGGATGCCGTGAAAAGGCCACGCCGGCAGCCTCAGCGTCGACCATCTTCTGCACCACAACGCCCATGCGCAGTCGCTGGCCGCTGAGGCCTTTTTCCTGGCGGTAAGCGATGACCCGCTGCGAATAGGCCGAGGCCCAGCAGAGTCGGAGAGAGTCCGTGATCTGCTCTAGACCTTGCTGATAGAGGAAAGAGGAGAACTGACCGGCAAATGAATGCGCTGCGCCGTCTTCTTCAAGGCCACTGGAACGCACAGCTACTTTGATCCCAGCAAGTCCGCTCGACTCGAGCATGGCTTGCAATTCTGCAAGGACTTCTTGCGGCACCTCAGCAATGAGGAAGGCGTTGCGAACAAGCTCCTCCCAGGCTGGCTCGGCTTTGGCACTGGCCAGCAGGGCTTCAAGTCCATTGCGGCTTATGAAAAGATCGAAAGCCTCGGCACTCACGCAAAACCAAGCCGGAACCGGCAGGGCTTGAGCCGTCATGCGAGCTAGGTTAAGGGCTTTGCCACCACCCTCTTTCAGAAACAGGTCGAAAGGACTATTTGATGGGAGAATCCAAGACATGGCGGCATCCTTTCAGGAGTTGAGAATCTTGATAAGAGTGGGCGCCCAAAGAAAGAGGAGGAGCTGCGCACTAGCAAAGCCTTCCACAAGCTTGTAACGACGTTCTGCGAAGAGATAGAAGAGTGCGAGCAGTAGGAGCTGCGAAGCCAGAAGGATCTGACCGAGCTGACTGGTCCAACCATAGCTCAGAAAGATTCCAAAACAGCAGATCAGGGCTGCTACATTCAAGAAGAGTCCAGTCCGCTTCAGGCCCCAAAGGGTACGATACGTGCCGAGGACGGGATTGGCATTGGGCGCCAGCTTTCTGCAGATTTCGTAATTCAAAAATGCTGAGAGGAAAACAATTCCTCCGGCGAGAGACATAACGGACACAGAGTGCCCTGGGGCGTGGAGAGCCATTAAAGAGCTGCCGAGAAGCAAAAGTATTATTTGGTGGCTGAGGGTATAAATGAGGACTCGCTTTTCAAGCCAGCTGCGAACAAAAAACTCGCGGTACATCAGATAGAGATAAACTGTAGTGAGAAAATAATATAATCCAGCGCTTGTATACCCAAGCAGGGCGCTGAGGAGAGCCACTGCAAGCATGAGCCCGAGCCCCACCCGGATACCCAAGCGCGCTTCAGCCAGGCTGAGCAGACCGCGTGGGAGAGGACGTTGCGGATGAGCGATCAAATCTTTCTTATAGTCCTTTACTTCATCCATGAGCCGCAAAACAGCAAAGAAAAGGAGTGAGAGTCCCGCGGCTGCTAGACCAGAACCCCAGCTGATCGGAGTCGGCAGCAAAGACAGCGAGCTGAGAGCCAAGCCACCGCTTACTAGGAGGAGGACGGGAAAAGGAAAACGCTCCGAGAAAAACTTCACCCAACGCGCCATGTTAAACCTCTTTGGCTAGAATCTCTAGCGATGCGGGCCCGATGCCTTCGATCGCGCTTGATGCGTGTTTCAAAACAGGGACCCAGTTCGGGAAGTGCAGACTTAATAGCTGGGAGAAAAGGTTTTAGTCCTTCTCCATAGAGGGAGAGACGGGACTGGCTATCTCGCTCCAGGAAGGCGCGCGAGTGGCCTAGTATCGAGTAGATCGTTTGCTCGCCTCGGAAGTCCTGCAACAGCTGGCTGTCGCGCCCGGCATAGGACCAGTTTTTGCCGTCTACTTCGACTCGATCACCCATGCGATGCCAGAGGGTCCCATCGGCAGCGCGCTTTTTAAATTGCTGATTAGCATCGCTGTTTCCCAGATACTCCGGGCAGACGTGCGAACCAGATATCCACAGTTGATCCTTCCCAGGCTGCACCTGCAGTTCGGGATGGGGGCTGCCTAGTTCGAGAACTTGAAACAGGCCTTTGGCGCGACTCCGGGCGAGCGCTGCACGCGCAGATCCACTTGCGACAGGCTCGACCTCAGTGCTGCCGTAGATATGTTCAATTTCGGCTCCGGGCCACTTCGAGATCGCCGCTTCAAAAAGATCACAGTCACTCAGGGCTCCTCCCACATGCAGAGATTTAAGACCTGGGAGCAGTGCCTGCTGCATGAGTTTGGCGAGGAAAGCTGGGCCACATACGGCAGTCTCAGGCAAAAGTTCAGGCGGCAAGAGATCGAGTGCACGGAGTTTCTGGGGCTGCCAGGCGCCTGCTATAATCAGCGAGCTGCGTCCTTGCCCTAGATTGGCTAAGGCAAAACTTGGGAAGATACAGATATCGGGACCGCGAAAGCGTTCGGTGTGGAGACTCTCGCTGATGACCCTGAACTGACTTAGCAAATAGGAGTGGGTTCGCACCACGCCTTTGGGTTCAGCACTGGTGCCCGAGGTAAAGGTGACCATAGAAGCCTGATCAAAAGGAACATCGACGCGTCGCCTCTCAGCTGGGCTCTCTCTCATAAGCTTCTCGGCCTTGAGCCAATGCGGTATCTTGCGAATCGATTCCGACCGAAGTCCCCAGAAAAAGCCCAATTGCCCAGCGAGAAAAGCCTTCGGCTTCATAAGCTCAACTTTGCTCTTGATTCGACTGAGCGGCATCCATGGTTCAACGACCATGATAGTAATGCCCAGTCGGGTCATCGCGAGAATGGCAGCATAGAGTAAAGGTGAAAGCCCTAAAGCGAGCAGCACTTTATCACCAATCCCGATACCGGCCTTCTCTAGCGAGCGCGCGATGCGGCGACTCAGTTCATCGAGTTCCTGAAAACTGATTTGCGTACGATCGGGAAACCAAAGGGCCGTCTGACGAGGCCTGGCTTTGATCTGCTCGTCTATGAGTACCGCCGCGTTCATCATGCGAGGTTTCAACTTAAGCCTCCCTGATACTGATAGACGAAGACGCGGTACATCTGGGTTTTTTCTGCGGCAATGGCATCTGCATAGAGATCAGAGACGTCACTGTAGCCACTCAGGTTTGTGCTTTCAGGGACTCGCAGGTAGCAGCGAACCACGACCAACGCTCCCGGGTTCAGGCAGCCACGCAGACTTTGTAAATAATTTCGCTCACGTTCCCCTGTGAAATAGCTAGGTACATCGCTGAGGGAAACGAAATCGAATTTTTCAGAAGCCTTCCCTGCAAAGTCGATGATGTCGCCCTGGTAAAGTTCGATAGACGAGCCGGAACGGAGTGCTGCCTGCATCGCCTGGAAAACTTCAGGATCTGCTTCGATCGGATTGCCTTCCGCGTGGGCTATATAGCCATAAAAGCAGAGCTGAAGGAAAAAGTTTTCACGCGCTAGACCACGTTCGAAAAGACTCCTGAACGCCTTTCGGTAGAAGCTATAATAGCTCCCTTCGATATTCTTCTTCGCGAAATTGCCTCGATAGAGAAAGGCATTGAAAAAGGCGGCGTTTCCGAAGATGAGTAGGACCAAACGCGGCACCAATTTCCACCAAAAGCTGGCCAAATTCTTCGACATGAAGCCAGACTGTTCCTTGAGACTGCGGCACTCAAAGACTTTGTCGTAGTATGATCCAACAATGCGCCGTAGCGCTTGGGGAATAGCGGTGATTGTCTTCTCCCACTTGCCTTCATAGATCAAACCTCGGTACGCAGTGGCTTCTAGGACCTCTCGCATAGCTTCTCGCGCAACAGCCTCAAGCGGAAGCTGTTCAAAGAGCTCCTGCCTACGGGCTCGATGAGCGTCGACGCCATAAGGGGCGAAGCCCCAGAAGAGGAGAAAATCATCGTAGGCCAAATGCTTGATAGTAGCGCGGCGTAAGGCCGCCAGGTGCAGTTGAGCTGTAGCAAGATCGAGCGCCACGACAGTCGCGGGCTGCGCAGCCAGGAGAGGAAGGAAACGGCCGCCGCTGCCGCAAACGCTCAGTATACGCCTAGGCTTAGTCTGTCGGCATAAGGACAGTTCCAGGGAAGTATCCTCGTTAGCAAGCGAGTAATTTAGGGCGGAAAAATACGTTTGCTTCGCTTCCATCGCTCAGTGGCCTTGTCGAAAAAGTTTATTTTCAGCGTAGCTCAGGATAGTCTCCGCATAGCTTTCAAATGCGGGAGCCTGGTAGTCCGGGAGATCTTCGCGCAGATGGCTCGTATCAAAGCAGATATTGTTCTCTAGATAGGATCGCACTTCGGGCGGAATCCCCAGCCTTCGCATCAGCGCTGCCGGCAGCAAGCGCGGCGCAAGTGCGAGTGGCACCAGCTGGATTCCGTAGAACTTTAGCATCACGCTCAAGATCTTTCTGATTGAGATGCCTCGCTCTGCCCCGACCAAATGATAAACGCGGAGCCCCGCATATTTCATAGCTGGGGGAAGCAGTTGGGTGATCACCTCCGCAGCATGATCAACGGGCAAAACGTGTTGGACGGAGTGTTCGCCGAAAGGCAGCGGCAGCATGCCTACCCCTTCCAGAACCCTTCGTGCCGAGCGAAGCTCACGAATCATTTTCTGAAAATAATAGGGACCATCGATTTTAGGGATATATCCATCGCGAGAAGAACCCAGGAGAATGCCCAGCCGTATCACACTCGCTCGAGGCAGCCCTGCGCGTCTCAGCATCTGCTCAGCCGCAAATTTGCTCGCAGCGTAGGCATCAGGCAAAGCCTGACAGCCTAGGGAAATGTCTTCCGAGAAGAAACCCTCGCGCTTGCCCGCCACAGCGATAGAACTAATCAGGCAAAAATACGGCTGGCGTGGCAGCGATTGGGCCAGATGCAGGAGGTTGCCCATCGCTATGACGTTATGCTTATGATAGGCCTCAGGCTGAGCGGCAAAATCGTAGAGAGCTGCAGCGTGAATAATAATATCGACAGCGGCCAATGAATCGAGGAGATCGAAGTCCTGCAGGCTGTCACTCTCACTGAGATCAGCCTGTAGCCAGGTGATGGGGGCGCCTGCTTCCGCCTGCATAGCTTGCCGACTGATTCCAATAACCTTGTAAGCATTTCTAACTAGCTCGGTGGCTAGAAATTGCCCTAGAAAACCGGAGGCTCCGGTCAATAGTACAGTTTTCATGGCGCCTCCCAATCTGCCAAGGCCCGGAGCGCGTGGGCGCGGCATAAAGCTATTTCCTGATCGGTCACAACCCCGTTCGGGCTGCGTATAGCGGCCAGACGAGCCCCATGTTTCCGAGCTATCTTGTAGATTTCCGATACTTTTTCGTGCTCGATCTTTCGCGAGAGAGTGAAAGATTCGAAGCGGCCATCGAGAGCAAGTAAGGCGGTTTCGGCCAGACAGGCATAAACCACCGCATCTTCGAGCCCTATATTGCAGCTCAAAGAAACCTGACCCGGCAACTCTATTTCGCCGCTTTCGATGAGAAGTACATCCGGACGCTTGCAAGCTTCGTCCGCGGTGAACGCCAGAGGTCGACCGACATCACAGACCACTGCCCCTGGCCGAACCGATTCTATTCTGAAAAAGCCGCTCTCAGCGGCACTGGTCGCGATTATGATGAGATGCGAGCTAGGAGCATAGCGCTCGTTTTTCGTCGTGACGAGGATCTCGGTACCTGGATTGTCTCGCAGCAGTTCGTCGCGAAGGCTGAGCAAGCGCGAGCCATTGTTGGCTGTCAGAACCACGGTTTTGAAAATCTTGGCCAAAATCCTCGCACACACCTGACCGATGCTCCCCGTTGCACCGATGATCATCACCTGAGCCGCGTTCTTTTGTGGCGAGCCTTCAAGCAGTGGAATGAGACCAAGCTTCTCGCAGGCTTCCCGAGCCGCCCATAGGGTTGCTGCTGCAGATAAGGAATTGCCGGTGGTCACAGGGATGGGACTTCGCTTCGCAACCGTCACCCCAGCATCACCAACTATTTTTGTGAACGCACCGAGTCCGATAATTTCGGCGCCTTCAGCCGCAGCCAGTTCTGCGGTTTTAACTAGTTGGCGATAGACAGTTTCGGGATCAGCGGCCAGCATTTCGCGAGGCGTGGCAAAGAGAGTATAAAGGAGCCCTTCGACTCTTGTGCCGTCGTGCTCGCTCACGCTACCGCTTACGCGGCCATAGGGCACCGAGGGTATCGCGGCCATAGCCTTTTCCAAGCGTCTGCCGAGGGGCTCCGGCAGACGTTCCAAGGGCTTTACTAGCGGATGAAGGAAGATATCACGCCGACTCAAGGGATGAATGATGAAGGCATATTTTCTTACGGGGCCTAGCCGTTCAGGATAGAGCGCCTGCAACTTAGGCTTGAGCCCCCACTCGACCATCGATCGGAGAATGTCGTCCTCGGAAACGGGTTCTACCCCGCCCTTCTCTAGATAGATCAGGCCTTCAATGACTGCGAGGGGTAGATTCTTCAGCTGCTCTTCGCCGCCCATGCTAACGAACCAGGCGTTGTGAACCGGCGAAGCACGCAGAAATTCGACCGAGCCTTCGTCCATTTCATCCAGAATGAGGCTCTTTCCCTGCAAGGTTTGGGGGTCGATGCGGCCGAGTAAACGGGGACTGGCGACAATATAGTCTGCCGCCAGGGGCTTGCGCAGAAAACTGAAAGCTTTTTCGTCTTTGAGCGAGATAAGTCGCTTCGATTCTTTAAGCGAGCGTTTCTTTAATAGGGGTAGCATGCGAGCTGTATATTTCTCAAGATTCTTAAAGCCGTTCAAAGCCAATGGAGTTTTGAAATGAACATAAGGATCGAGGAAGCTAATCTCATGACAGGATGCTTCCAAAACCTGGGCCAAGGGCCGTTGGGCTAGGCCGGATACAAAGCAAAGGCTGCGTTTAGGAAAAGGCAGCTGCCCGCTGCGCAGGGCCTTGTCGATCACCTGAGTCGCATAGACAGATCGCAATTCTTGTCCCCAGGTCAGCATACTTTCCTGCACCCTTACCCGCAGTTGCTGCTCGAGGACGTGCCTGTGCTCTTGTTTGCGAATCTTGAGCATCTGCGGTAGCCCTGAAATCGCGAGGACATCACAAGCTCCGTCATACTCCTGGGCAAGTCTCAAGAGGAGGTCGGGATTGAAGTCGACTCCAAAATGAGAGATCCGGATCTGCTCTCCCTTTCGGGTGAGAGTCCGTTCAAAGCTTTCTGCAGAACGGCCGAGTGAAAGACTGACGATTCTTTTCATACGGGATTTTCCCTCAGAGGAGGCTCGCTACAGGGGAAGGAATCGCTATAGACGAGTAATGCTTTAGGCTTAATGGTGATATCGATGATGCGATCGCACGTGAGAAACTCCCCATCCCCATAGAAATCGAGGGCTTCGCCATCGAGACTTTCCAGACGGACTTGGCTGGTTTCAAAGGATAAAATCTGCGGATCGAGCGCTGGAGGAAACTTCAAACGCGTGCGCAAGACCGCACTGATCAGCTGTTTACTAGCTTTGTGCTGCAGGACAGTCACGTTGAAGCGGCCGTCGTCGTGGATAGTTTCGGGAGCAATCAGAAAGTTGCCGGCAACCGTGGCTTGATTATTGATCATAAGCAGTGAAGTTTCGACTACGCCCGTGTATTCCGAGGATGTAAGCCGAATTTTTCGAATCTTGCGCCGAGGTGTGAGAGTTTTGTAGGCGAGTACCAGGTTGTACGTTTGCTCGCGCAGGCCCCCCATAGCGCGTCTGAAGCCAGGAATTTTTGTCCGCATCTCGTTGATGCTGCGAGCGACTTCGCTGACCAAACCTACGCCCCCGTTGGTGGCCATGTACTTGGAATTGACAACGATGGCATCGATGCCGCGGCAGCGGTCGAGTCGCACGCTCTCAAATGTATCTTGGAGACGTCGAGAGTTTCCGAGTTGGCGAGCGAGATCGTTGGCAGTACCGGCGGGCAGCACGAGAAAACGAATTTTGCTGCCTACGAGCCTTTGGATAAGAGTGTGGAAAGTACCATCGCCACCGACGGATATTATGATGTCGACCTGCTCGTCGATAGCTCGTTGAATTTCTACTTGGAGCTGATTGAGATCGGGTGGACTCACGACTTCGATGTGACTACGAAACAAGTGGCGCTTGATAAGCCGTGCCCACTTTTCATCGCCCCCTTGGGACGCCTTCCGATTAAAGAATACTCTTATTCTTTGCAACTGCATCGAAGCCTCGTTCGCAAGTCTAGGCCATTTCAATGACATAAAGACATGCGACGTTTTTACAGGAGCAAAGGGAAATTACAATACCGAAATGTCGTACTAGGAGCTGGCTCGATTTTCTCTTGGGGATTTTTTGAGATAGGTGAGAAAATCCAAGCTTCGACCTAAGAGTCGAATCCTGGATTGCTTGCTTTGATGGGTTCTAACTAGCGGCGTGCATGACGCAAGCCTGGATTGGGACTGACCTTTAGGACAGTTTGGACAGCAGGCTGGTCGACAAAGATCTCACTGTGGATGATCCGTCCTTGCGAAACGAGCAGGGCCTTATGGTTGCTGCCTGGATGACCCCAATAGTCCCACTGGCCATCGCCACTCGGGTTTGCCAGAAAGCCGGCGATATAGACGTCCACATTCTTAGGAACATAGCCATGAATGTTCATCTTTCTTCTCTGCCAACCAACGAGGGGCGCCGACTCCTTCATAGACTGCGTACTCACTAAACAACGCATTCTTTGTCGCACGTTCTGGCAAGGTTGAATCTGTCCGAGCTGCAGCTGCCAACGCTTGCTGCCTTCTCTCTGATCGACGATCTTAATAGGAAACAGTTGTCCATTGGTATCAGCTAGCTGACTGTTGGGACGAAGTCGCCAAAAAGTTTTAGTATCAGCCGGCTCATCGATATACCAGCGATTGCCTTCTTTCGATGCCCAGTAAGATTTCTTCATATGCACTCGCAGCAGAGATGATATAGAGCGAGCCGTTTCGTCAAACGTTTTGGCAAAGCCGGCGATGAAGCTGGTCTTTTCATCTTGCCCGAAGGGATTTTGCCAGGATATCTGCGCTCTAATGTAACCTACCTGATCTTCCTTCGGTAGATACTGCAGCGAGAGCTTCCATGGCGCCTTAGCATCGATTTTTAAACCAAGCTTTTGCAAGTCGCCGGCAAGGAGAGGGACGATTTTGTCCTGAAGAATTTCGTCCTGATGCTTTTCTAGGATATTAGCCGGGGGTCCTTTGAGTCCTATAGCCCTCACAGAGATAGCTGCCAGGCCGTCTTCAAAGTAAATACCTAGAGAGGCATCGTTGCTGTCGCCCGGATCGGTCGACTCGGGAAGCTCTCCGCTCCGTGGGCCATCGCCCTCTGTCTCGGCTTCCGGCATGAAGACCATTCCGTCTTCGCTTTCTTCGCGCTGACGCCGCTCAGTGGGTTCACTATCAGAGAGACGCTTGGTCTGTTTGGCGATTTCTTGGGGAGCTCTGCCTTTGATCTCAATCGTCGTGCGTAGATCCTGCCCCCCATCATTGCGACGAAGCTTCGGTACCCGCAGCATAGTTTTGCCGCGCCCTCCGCCCTCGCCAGGCTTATAGAGTCCAATCGCCAGCTGTTCACCGCTCTTGAGTCGCATATAACGACGCCACTCACCAAAGCTGTCGGTGACGCCCATCGGTTTACTGTTAATGGTAACTTTCGCTGCTGCAACCGGATTCCCAGTCTCCGCCAGAGCACGGACCTCGAGCAGGATATAGGGCGCCTGCAGCTGAGGCCGACGCGCCCATCCGAAAATGCCGCAGGCAATCACGAGTAGACAGAGAAAGATCACTCCCCAGAGCAGATTCCAGGGTTCTTTCTGCTTTCTAGGTCGCTGAAAATTTTGTGGCCTGTAGACACCCGGTTGCGGGAACAGCTCATGTGCTGGCTGCCGCCGCTGCGGAGTTGCTAGAGGTTTGGAATTTGACCTTGGCTTCACAAACGCGCTCCCGATGCGAACGACTTCTGAACAAGATTCAGAAAAGCCATTCAAGTCCTATTTCCAGTCTAGATACGAGTTCCCGTAAAAAAAATGGGCAGCTTTTTCCCAAGATGAAGCCCGGCAAGCTTTTCCCGGCTTCGCAAAGCCTGCTCGCAAGCGTCATCTTTTATCGCTATAATGGCTCAAAAGAGGGGAAAGACATGTTCTTCAAGCAGCTTGGCTTCGCTCATCTGCTCATCGGGAGTCTCTTGCTGCAAGCTTTTCCAGTGCAGGCTGCGGAGCCTGGTATTGTAGGGCCAGATGGTCCTCGCGGGATACGTCCGAGCCAAGTGCCTCGGACCCCTTCGAATAATCTGCGACTCTGGCTCGAGAAGAGACGGGAAGAAAAGCGCAATGAAGAAGGCCAGGACAATCCGGTCGAAGTCGGAAAAGATAGAGCTGAAACACTGGCCCAGAAGAGCGAACGAGCTGCACCTGAAGAGGCGCGGGTTCGCTGGGATTTGCAACTCGTGCTACCCGCTCTACTCGAGAACGGACAGAGAGATGCCTCATGGTCGCCGGAACCAGGTGCTGCAATGAGCTTTTACGGTCGCGTCGGTGATACGAGCGTCTGGGTTGGCTTTCGACTCTTGGCATTCAGCGGAAGTGCGACAGTAGATGCGAAGAGCAGCCGATTCGCATGGACCTATTTCGGCCCCGCTGTGGCAAGAGAATGGCTGACAGTCACCGACGAAGCGGAGGGAACAAAGTCGGAAACTTCCCGTCATCGCCTCGCTGGAGGCTTGGCGCTTGCCAGTCGCCAGGGCGAGGCGGAGGTCGCGCAGCCCCCAGCGGAACTGGCGACGAAGAGTGTAGGGTTCGATGGTCCAGGACTATGGATGGAGTATAGCTATGGCAACGCATGGAGTATTCAAAGCGAGTGGCAGCTCAGCGGAGGTCTGCAGATTCTCAAGAATAAGACCCTCTTCTACGCCGGCGCCGGCATCAGCCTCTGGGATGCCTGGTAAATTATGCCTACTAGCGCTCATAGCCCTGCTCTTGCCATGGGTGGGTGCCTGTAGCCATAGTCCCCAGACAGCTAAAGAAAAAGCCGAAGCTGACGCCATGAGTTCGAGTGTCGATGCCGTGACCAGGCTCCCTCGTCCTCGCAAAGCCTCAGGTGCCACCTTGCGCAACTGGTTGGCGGCTAAGGAAAATAAATTTACTTTGCAGAGAATCAACGATTGCCAAGCTCAGGTGCTAACGGTGGGCGAAGCTGGCAAGGATAGGATCGAACTCCGCAAGCTATCGAAACAGATGAGTGTCGATGTTGCAGTGGACACTGAGCTTCATCACTGGTGCTACTATCATCTACTGATGCGGCTCGAACAACAGCTCGAGCAAGATCAGCTAGGCCAAGGTGAAAAAGGGCGCCTTGATAGCTTCCTCAAAGAATTTCGAGGTCTGTGGATCTTAGCCATTGCGCTCGATCGCCACACCGAGCAGAACTACTACCGCTCGGTTGCCAGACGTCGGTATATAGATCTCTCGCAGATTTACTTTGGTCGTAAACTCGAAGCAGCTCCTGGCACTCCTGAACCGGACGACGAGATAGAGGATAAGACTGATCAAAGCGAAGAAGATGTGATCATACCGGGTGACGAACCAGAGGACGACGAGGCGACGGAAGTCGGCAAGTAGTGCAGGGCTCCTTCTTGCTAAACTAGAGACGATAGTCTAGCGTGGAGCTACTTCTGCATGAAGCAAATCTTTCTCAGTCTTTGCATAGCAGCGTTTCTGGGTCTACCTATGGGCCTTGGGACTCTCTTTGCTCAAGCGCAGAAGGCCGCCGATGCTAAGAAAAATCCTGCCAAGTCCAGCAAGTCTTTTCCCTATTCTCTCGAAGAAGACGGCGAAGGCATAGGTGGGCGTGAGAAAGAAGATACGGCATCACCAAAGCAGGTTCGCCTCTTTCATGAGGTGCTGGAAGAGCTGCTCACCGAATTCGCCTACGATGTAAAAGCCGGGCAACTGACCGAACTGAAAAACCTTTCGATTCGCAAGGTCAGCGTCAGTGAGACGCTTCCCCGCTCGTATCAAAGCTACGTCGAACTCTTGGTCAGTGAGAAAATCAAAAGCAACTCTAAGGTCAAACTCATCAGCTGCCTCCCCTGCAAAACTAAGAATACGCGCATCGTCGACGACAAGCTCATGATCACCTCGGCAACGACTAACGCCGAAGACATGAACCGAGCGGCCTCCCAGCTGGGCATCGAAACTTTTATGGACGTCATCCTCGTCTACCACACGACTCACATGGTGATAGCTTTCCAAGCCTTCGATACGGTCACGAAAGAACTTGCCTGGACTAAGACCTATAACAGCGAAACAATTCGCTCTCGCTACCAAAAACTAGCTGTGGACTTCAGCCAGATTGAAAAGGCTCGCACCAGCGACGAGTACGTCCCCGAATTCCGCTACCTCTTTGGCTTCGGCGGAGGCTCGGTGCCCAACGTAAAGCAAAACGTGAGAGAAACCTCCGTCCTTACTTTCCAACTCAGGGGTACTGAGAAATTTGACAACCGTAAGTCAGAATTTGGCCTGCTTGGCACTTTCAATATATCGATGAGTAGTCTGCTCTCGGAATATCCCTCGACGGGGAGCACGAGTGATGAGGAAGAGGAATCGGCAGAGACCGACTCTACCGATGATAGCCCGAGCCCTTTCACGAAGTCCTTTGGCCTCTTCGCTCTCTATTCGCACAACTTTTTGGGCTCCCTCGAGTCTTACAACGAAATGCGTCACGGGGTCTCCGCAGCCTTAGGCCTCCATTTAGCCGCGGGCTACCTAGCTCCTGCTGCTAGGATTGGCTGGGACCTTTTCCTAGGTCGAAAATTTTCGGTGAGTACGAACCTCGCGTTGGTCAGCACGGCGAACATCCTCATCAAAGGTGAGTTCAAACGCGTGGCAGGAGGGGTAGGCGGCGATGTTGTCATTTCCTACAATCTCTAAGGCCCGCTGGCGGCTCCTGCGTTCCTTGGGAGTGGCAGGACTGATCGCTCTATCCTGCAAGCAGACAGCAGATCCCTATGCCGAACTTGTCGAGGGGCAAATTAGCTATCCTTTCACCGAGCGTACAGAGCGCATCGGCAAGGATCCAGCTCAAGATCGCTTCGTGATCCGCAGCGTCAAAGGTGAATCTGAGTATATCGTTGAAATACCTGATGGCGGCGATGACTACGATATCGCCGTACCGATGCAAGGCTTACCCGGTGGAGGCGGAGGCGGAGCTTCTAAAAAGGACCCGAAGAACCCTCAGCTCACCGATCGCGAGCTGCTCTCTGCGATGCCGCGACCCGATCAGGAACAAGAACGCGATCGCGCGATGCTCGAAGATGCCCTAGGCGTCGGCGCGGGCGAAGCCCGCGAGCAGGGACCCAGTTACAGTCTCGGTCTGGCGAAAGTCGTCGAATATTTTAAATCCCGGCAGTATGAATACGCCTTGATCGAGGTCAACCAGCTGATCTCATTTTACCCGAACGCCGCGCGTCTCTATAAAATGAAGGGGACCATACTGCTCAAAACTCGGGAATTGGAGTTGGCTGAAAAAGCCTGGGCGCGTGCGTCGGAGCTTGATCCCAAAGATAGGGGCATCGTGCGAGGTATAGAGCGAATCCGCCGACGCCTCGATCTCCAGCGCCGCGATCCCCTCGATGTGCCGTCAAAAGCCAAAACAGCTCCAGAAGCTGCGGGAGGCCAGAACAAGGTCAGAGAGGAAACAGCAGCCCCTCCCCCACCGTCGGCGCCATGAGTCAGCGATCAGTCGTTAAAAATCTCAGCACAGTTCGGCTTCGGCTTTATTTCATCGCAGCGTCCAAGAGCCGCCGTCTTTTCATCGCTATTCATAGCTTTAGCCTGAACGATTTGTAGCTTAAAAAAGCTGCGCCCATCGGGTTGGAGGAGAGCCTCGACCTCAAAAAGTTCTTTGCCCCGCTCCCAAGCATTTTCCCTACCATAGAGCTTTACGCGAATAGGCTCATTCTTATTGGCGAATTTTTGCCAACCCTGACTGATTCCCGGTGCACTGTAGAGAGTTGGACTCGGCCCCGTGTCCTTCTCAGGAAACTGCACAAACTCCCAGTACTGGACCGAAAATGGATAATAGGCTATCAGGCGCGAGTCATCGGGCATTCTGAGCCTTTGACGCACAACTTTTTCAGCTTCTTCGGCGGTGGCTGGTTCCATAGGACAGGAAGTTTGTAGAACGAAGTGGACGAGACTCGGAGTGTTGTCACTACCTCGTTTATCGATGCGGCCTCGACCGAGGGTGCAGGGAAAGCCCATCGCCGTCCAAGAGCTACCCTTGGTAAATCCCGGCTCACCTGCAGCGGTGGTGCAGGTCTTGAGGAAGTTGATGAGCATCACCGAAGGTTTGGCCACGAAATACGGCATTTTCACGTTAGGCCCAAAGCCGACGCAGTTCTGCGACTCAGACTTGGGAACCGAGGCAGCCGGTGGTGGCGGAGGCGCTGCGGGCTCAGATGCGGACGGAACAGGGGTGCTGGCCACTTCGGGAGGCATTTGAGCCTTCAGAACGGCGGTAGAGCTTGCTTTGACTTCCGTATTAGACGATTGAGGAGCTGTGCTGCAGGCGCTCAATATTCCAATCACAAGCAGATGGGGAGACCAGGTCGAGATCCACTTCAACGTTTATCCTCCGACTTAACGGCTGTAAGCGTATTCTAGCAACTGAGCTCGTGAGATGCTAAGCATTCCTACTTCAGAATACGGCGGAGAAGCAAACCTTCTCCGCCGTTTCATAAACATTCCACCCGACTCAAGTTAGCTTTGGATCTTAGAGAAGCTTCAAAGCCAACTCAGGTATGGCCGACGCCTGAGCTAGAACCGAAGCTCCAGCTTGGGCAAGAATTCTGTTCTGACTAAATTCTGCGGTCACTTCAGCAAAATCGACATCGCGGATACGACTGCGGCTGGTCGACATGTTTTCGACTTGAATGCCGAGGTTGTTGATCGTCGATTCGAGCCGGCTCTGCTTCGCGCCCAGCAAAGCGCGGTTCCCTGCTACTCTCTTAATCGCTACATCGATGGTGCTGAGCTTTTCTGCAGCGACGGCACGGTCGAAGCTACCGTCGACTTCCAAGGGACCAATTTCAGCTTCTTTGTTGAGGCCGAGCACATTTGTGGCGTCGAGCTTAACCGAATCGATATCGATATCGATTGTATCAGTATTAGGCACTGATCCATCGCCAGCGCCGACATGTATCGTAAGTTCGCCGATTCCATTGTTTTCGTCGGCTCCCCCGAGGAGTTTCAATCCATTGAATTCGGTGGTAGCGGCAATGCGGTCTATTTCTTCGACTAGCTGGGTATATTCTTTGTTGGTATAGGAACGTTCAAGGTTCCCAATAGTATCTGAAGCGGACTGGGTCGCAAGCTCGCGAAGACGGATCAGAACGTTGGAAATCTCGTTCATGCTACCTTCTGCTACCTGGATTAGCGACACACCGTCGCTGGCATTGCGCTTGGCTTGGTTCATAGAGCGAATTTTGCCAGTCAAAGTCTCGGATATCGCCAAGCCCGCCGCATCATCTGCGGAGCGGTTGATGCGATAACCACTCGCCAACTTTTCCATGTTCTTGCCCATGTTCCCAGTGGTGTCCTGGAGTCGGCGTTGTGCTGTTAGAGCTGCTACGTTTGTCTTGATGCGTAATCCCATTGTCGATTTCCTCATTCAGGGTTGCAAATGTTTCAAATACCCTATCGACACTTGCCAAAGCGGCTTGAGAACTTTTCCAAAAGCACCGTTTAAAAAATCGCATTTTTTTGTTGATGAAAAATAAAATTCCGCGATGGAGCTTAGGTATTTCGGCGAGATAAAAAACCAGCTTTGAGGGTAGCCGAGAGGGCCCGTTTTTAGGGCTTTCTCCAAAGCTCGACCGCTGCAAAAATCAAAAGATTTTTATTTTTTTGCCATATTTCTACAAATTTTGCTTGGGCCTCAGCCACTTGCTGAGCAGAAAAGTAGGGCCGGCGCGAGGGAGGAGGTCGAGGACCAGATCAAAGAAGGCCAACATGCTCAGGGCGAGGAGCAGAGGCTCCCACCAGAGCAGCAGTCTTGGCCCCATCCACAGCCGGGAAGCGCTGCCGGGTAGGAAGAGCCAATCGCCGATCAGGCTCCCCATTGAGCTGAGGATTACGCCGGCTAGAGTTACGGCGATGAGCGGGCGAATGCCGAGCACGCGCGATCGTCGGGCGAGGAGCAGTATCAAAAACATGCAAATCAAGCCAAGTCCTAAATCGCGATCGACTGGCAGAAACCAGGCCTGCAGCCAGGCTTGATACTCAGAAAGAGACCAATCCGATCCGCGGCGAAGAATAGGGTCGTTGCGGAGGAGGGTCAGGAGTAAAAATTCTGCTGCCACGAGCACGAGACCCCAGAGCGCGAAAGCCCAGATCCGCCGCCGATACCTCGCTTCATCTAATAGTGCACCTACGCCCCCCGCTGCTGGGCGAAACAAATTACCGACTGCGGGCTTGGCTCCCTCCTCCTTAGCTTCCTCCTGGCCTGGGGCAAACACAAAAGATCCTAGTTTCGTCATCAGGAGAGGCAGAACGCCAGCAAGAAAGAGCATGCTCGGCTCGAGCGGGACGAGCCAGAGGATGCAAGCGTAATTGAGAGCTAGCATAAGATAGGAACCTGAGCGTACCCAGTGGGCAAAAGTCAGCCCCCAGAGGGCCAATCCTAAACCAATTAATTGATCGGCCCCGATTTGTCCCAACGCTGCTATTAGCCGACCTCGACTCAGGAGCGCAACGGCGACGATGAGTCCTAGAATCCACGAACGAGTCACGATGCGCGCAAGTAGAACGAGAAGGAGGACGGTAGTAATAAGCAGCCCTTGATTATAGCGAACGAAACCACCGACCGAGAAAATCCCGTTTCTGCAACTCAGTTTCATGATTGAGTGATAGGCCCAGGCATGCGCCCAGCCCGGACGCGGGAGAAGATTCTCGCCGAGTTTGAGAGCAAGCCCCGGCTCGAGGGCGCGAGCACAAGGCTCGGACTGTTCAAGAGCATAGCGATTTTGGGGACTGAACGTGACCACGTAGGAACGCAGATCCATCCAAACCAGTCGCATGAGGATCATAGTTGCCAGCGTTAAAATCAGAGCCGTCTTCCATTCATATGCACGCACGCGTACTCCTCAAACGCTAGCTCGATCCTACAGGTATCCTGATTTTTGGAAACCGTGTCAATCATCACATTGCTGTGAACGGCTACTGGACCTTGTGGCAATCCGGAGTTAAAGTAGCAGGAACTCAAGTGTAAAAAAGCTTTGAAAGCCTAGAAAGGCAGCACATTTCATGCAAAGGCAAAGGGAGAAACCCGCGTGAAAAAGGCAGTGTTCTATATTGGACTGGGTCTCATTCCTATCATCCTGCTCATCCTGGCTCAGGCGCCTCTGCTATCAGTACAGAACGAATACCTGAAGGCCAAAGAGCACTATGCTCTTGCCTTAGATACGTCTCGGGTGCAGCTGGGGAAATTCAGCGAGGATCTTAAGCGCGATATCTCACTCATGCAGAATCTCGACACGGACGGCTACAGCGCCATCAGTCGCATACTCAATGGTTTTATCAAACCAGGGCAGGTCGATTATGTCGCGATACTCGATCAAAACTGTAACATCGTGGCTCACTCCGAGCAGGGCATCTCGCTGAAGGAGACTTGCCCTGTCGATCAGTTTACGCCTAATTTGTCACCCTTCTACCAGTGGCGTTCCATCCAAGATAATCCGAGCCTTGAATTTTTGACTCCCCTCAGGACCCCGACGCAGAAAACTTTTTTTCTCTTGACGGCGATCCATCTCAATAACAATTGGCTATACGCTTTTCCCGAGTTGCGGAAGAGTTTCCGTTCGCGCGATCTCGTCATCGGCCAAAAGAACGATGGCCGCAACTCCTATGTCGTCCTAGAGGAAGGGACCCAGCCGGCGATTGCAAGTCTGTATTCGACCGACCCGCTCTTGGCCGTCTTTCCTCAGCTCCTGCGGACTGAGCCTTTCACTCTCGTCAAACCGCTCTGGGCCGCGCTAGCTTTCTTCTGCCTTTGCGTTTACTTCGTTTTTCGCTCGATCAAGAGCCGGGAGATTGAGATTGGCAAAGCCATGCAAATCATGCAGGACTGGGCAGGAGATTTAACCCCGGACGCCAACGATCCACCAAAATCCAAGCCTGCAAAAAGCAAGGGTATCGGGAGAAGCAAGCCGCTGCGTTTTGAGAAACCGGAAATTATGGTGCTGGATATTCAAGAGCGCATCAATCGGATGACCAAGCGCAATCAGGATAAGATAGAAAAATGTCAGGCGCAGAATCAGCTGCTGCAGCAGCAGTCACAAGCCCTCGAAAGTCGTCTCATGGAACGTCAGGCTGAGCAGGCCTGGTTTCATCAGGCGCAATCGCTGCATCAGCAGATGCTCAACTGCGCCGGCGCGCACATGCAGAAACTCGAGGAAACCTGCAGTCTCGGCGAGGATCTCTCGCATCTCGCCGTCCATCAGATTGCGCGGCCCGCACAAAAGCTCTACGAGCTAGGCTCTCGCTGGGATGCCGGCCTTCAGGAAATGTCGGCGCGCAAATTTCTCCGGACTCTTTCTGAGCGCATTGATGCCGAAGGCTTTTCCGAACTCGACCACAGTCTTCGCTTCATTCTCGATCAAAGCTCGGAAATTCATAATACTGCGGTGAATCTTACGCTTTTAAGTCAGAGGTTGCTCGAGGATCTCAAGATCAATCTCGAGCTCGCAGCACACTGGCATCGCATGATGGGTGGCAAGGATGGGGAGAGCCGTTCGCTCGTGGATCTGGTGAGTGACAGTCAGGCTATGATCAAGCTACAAGGAGCCGCCTTCTCCCTGCGCTATGAAAATCTGATCGACGAGCGGGAAACCTATGCTCCACCGCACGTCGCCTCGAGCTCTATGACTTCAGCCGTCTATCACTGCTATCTGGCTCTCATAGAAGCCGCCAAAGACAAAGCGGCCAGCGACGTAGTGCTACTCAGCCAACTGAAAAAGAGGGAATCTCGTCACATTCTGGTGCTATCTGCCAAAGGTGATTGGGGGGATGAACTGAATCACGACATCCAGCTCCCGCAGAAGGCAGAGCAGCATCTGATCTTGGCCCAACAGCTCCTGCAGGGTCAGCCCTTGAAGCTGACTCTACTGCCAGCCTTGCAGGGGATACAGGCTATAGCATTGATTTGGGAGGCGGTTGAAATGCAGAGCAGCTATCGACCCGCAGGCGCGTCCGCTTACGAAGCCGAATCTATGAGGACCTAACCAACCTTGTCGATGTCATTGAAGAGGTCGTCTAGTTCAACCTCTTCACCATCCGACCCTAACATATCTCCCATAGGCAACTGGGCCGACAGCTTCTCGTCGAAATCGGCTAGGAAATCGCGAACTGGCGCGCCTTTGGCTGGCGTAGCGGCCTCGCTGCCACCAGCTTTGCCTTGACCCGTTATCAGGACCTTGAGGTTAAACTGGGCGGGCTGGAAAGAAGGGTCGTTTTCCACAGCTTTTTGGAAGCACTTGAGACCCTTATCGGGCTTGCCCTGTTTCACGAAGCCGATACCCATGTTAAAGAAAATCCTTGCCGAAAGTTTATTGTTGTTGGCGAGGATTTGAGCGGCTTTCTGGTAAAGACCCATACCTGTATCGAAATTCTGGGCGCGAATGGCCAGAATTGCCGCCGTATTGAAAACGGCACTGAGTTCACGGGGACTGGCAATGCTCTGGAGGATTTGCAGAGCCTCGTTGATTTCGCCTTGCAGCAGCTTGCTTGTGCTCTTGCCTAACTTCGCCTCTTTCGAGCCCGCCGCAAAATCGAGAACTTGGTTGAAGGCGGCTTCGGCCTGACTCGGTTGATCGATCTTAAGAAACAGATCCCCCATCTCCAGGAGACGTTCAATATTGTAAGGGCTCATGAGTTGCGCATCTTTCAGGGCAGCAATAGCACCTTCATGGTCGCCCTGTTTCAGGCGACAGCGTGCATAGAGCTGACGAATGCGCGGCAGGGCATCGCTTCGCTTCACAAACTTATTGAGCAGCTCGAGGGCCTTGTCCCAGTCGCTCTCGTGGATGTGCGTTTCGGCGATTTCGAGTGCCACCCGCTGATTATCTGGCTGCTTATCCAGTATTTTTTCAAGGATGTCGAGAGCTTGGGCTGAATTACCCTGCCGACGATGCGCATCGGCTGAAAGGAGCATTTTGCGAATGGGCGAAACGTTCAAGTATTCGCGGACCAAGCCCTTGATTTCAGTCTGGATCTTTTCGTTCGTCACCTCGCCGATGGCGATATGCGTCACGAAAAATTCGCGGGCTACCGCCACGATATTTTCGTCTTCGTGCGAAGCGACGAGGAACACAGGGTGCGACTCGAGCTGGCTGGCTCGGCGCGATTGATTGAGCACGCTCTGAATCTTTTCAGCACCGATTTCCCAATCGAGAATCAGCAGAGAGTACTCGCTGCGTGCCACCTTTTGAATACAATCTTTATCATCTGCAGAATTAGTGATGCTTTCGGCCTTCAAACCTTCGGCCTTCAGCGCCTGGCGAATGGCATCCCGGATCTCCGGTCTCTTGGTCAGGAGTATGGCCGAAGCTGAAGCCGGTTTTCCCAAAGAAGCTCTCCTTAGAGGATGTTCATTCTAGCAAGCTTTTATTATAGCGTACTGCTTAGGGATTACCAAGGTTCGCCAGGACCACCTGAGCCTTGGCTCGCACTTCTTCCAGCTCTTCCAGGGGATTGCTATGAATCACGAGGCCGCTGCCAGCGGCGAACTCCCAGTCGCTTCCCGTTTGCTTAGTCGCTGTACGAATGAGTATCGAGGCATCGCTGCGCCCGGTGAAACTGTCAAGAAAGAGTAGATTTCCCATAAAATATCCGCGGTTCCGTCCCTCTCGCTCCTGGATAGCGTGCATAACTTCGCGCTTGGGTGCCCCCGTGATGGAACCGCCCGGGCAAAGGGCTGTGAGCAGCGTATGCCAATCGATTTTGTCGATCAGTTCGCCTTCGATCTTCGCCACGAGATGGTGGACATTCGGAAAGCTCTGCACCGATCCCCGGTCCCGCACGGCGACGCTACCGCTTTTACAGACTCGATTGAGATCGTTGCGCATGAGATCGACGATCATGTTAAGCTCGGCCCTATCTTTAGGCGCCGCGGCAAGTTCTGCTATTGCAGCCTCGTTTTCTGAGGGTTTAGGGTAAACCGGCCTAGTACCCTTGATCGGCTCAGTCTGGATCATGCGGCGTCCGTCACGGTTTTCCAGACGGAAAAACCTCTCTGGGCTGAATGACACGAGACTGAGCTCCGGCAGATCCAGATACGCAGCAAAGGGTCCGGCGAAGCGCTGTCCCTGGAGCGCCCAATAGCTGCGGGACAGCTCCCCCTGATCTTGCCAGTAGCGCAGGAGATTGAGCTGGTAGTAGCGTCCGTCGCGGATTTCTTCGATAATGCTCGCGACCTCGGCTAGGTAGGATTCCTCGCTTTTCATAGGCTTCCACGAACTCTGGCGAGGCTTTTTAAGGTCGGGTGCAGACATTTCCCAGGGCAAGGGAATCCGAAACGAGCACTTTTCCCAACCTTTTTCTGCAGCGATGCTCGCGCGCTGTTGGAATTGATCAAGCACCAACGAACGTCGAATTCTAACGATGCTATGAGACGCTTTGGGCTCCCTACTACTCGGACTGAAGAGATCGTAACTCAGTAGCCCGAGAGTGCCAGTAGTCCAGTAAGGTAGATCGGCACGTAGTGGCTGCAGAGGAGGGACCGCTCCAGCGAGAAAACTAGCGCTAGGAATAAGATCCCAGGCTAAAGCGAGCAAGGTATGCGCTGAAGTCCGTGAACCGAGGAGAATAAGAGCGGTCTCGGATGGGTAAAGATTGAGCCATCCCCACGGGTCATCGCCCCCAGCAGGCCAGGGTACATCAGTCAGCTGAAGGGGAAGAGCCTCGTGCATGTTGTCTCCCTTCTCTAGATCAAATTCTCGGCCTCACCTACGGCGTCGGCCACCCCTCAA
Organism: Oligoflexus sp.; assembly: GCA_041736305.1. Classification (GTDB taxonomy): domain Bacteria; phylum Bdellovibrionota_B; class Oligoflexia; order Oligoflexales; family Oligoflexaceae; genus Oligoflexus. The sequence continues at coordinate 25,383 of JBGSTX010000147.1, forward strand.
GACTTTGCCGTTGCCGTTCACTTGGCCTTTGCCGTACGCGTGATCTTGATCCTGTTCAATCAACTTTGCCCTTGCTTCGTGAAACTTCGTCAAAGCAAACGGCTTATGGCAAAGGGCTCGGCAAAGATCAGGATCACGCCTAAGGCAATGGCAACGTCTACACCCACGGCAAAGTCTTGAGGGGTGGCCGACGCCGTAGGCGAGGCCAAAATCTCATTTATCGCTTTTTCATAGCTTTTAACTTAGGAAACGCCAATCCCAAACTTGCCTTTTCGCACGACCTGGGTATCATGATTGCTCCAAGGACCCCACCTTATGAGGAAGAGCCATGAGCTTAGCAGGTTTCAGCACCTTAGGTGTCGTCGGGAGCGGGCAAATGGGCAGCGGAATCGCACAAGTTGCCGCTAGCAAAGGCCTCGCGGTAATTCTCGTCGATATCAATTCGGCTCAGCTCGAAGCCGCACGAAAGAATATAGGCCAGTCCCTCAGCAAGCTTGAGGCGAAAGGACTCCTGAGCGGCACCACTGCCGCGGCGGTTTTGGAACGTCTCAGTTTCAGAGGCACAATGGACGCATTGAGCAGCTCTGACCTTGTCATTGAGGCCGTTAGTGAGCAGGAATCTCTGAAAATTAAGATTCTAGGTGAACTCGATCGCCTGCTACCGGCAGCTTCGATAATCGCCAGCAACACCTCATCTATACCGATCACCCGTCTGGCAACGAGTACGCAACGTCCCGACCGCGTTATCGGCATGCATTTTATGAATCCGGTCCCTCTCATGAAGCTGGTCGAGGTCATTCCGGCAATGACTACTTCCGAAGCTGTGACCGAACGTATCGTAAAGCTAGCCGAGGCTTTGGATAAAGAAGTGTCACGCTCGCAAGATTACCCAGGATTTGTGGTCAACCGTATTCTGATGCCGATGATCAACGAAGCTTTTACTGCCCTCATGGAAGGTGTCGCGTCTGCTGTCGACATCGACAAAGGCATGAAACTCGGCACTAATCAACCTATGGGCCCGCTAACGCTGGC
>JBGSTX010000172.1:0-6941 GCA_041736305.1 Oligoflexus sp.
GGAAGCCCGGCCTCCTGAGAGCGAGCTCGATAGCGTGGTACAGAGAGCTGTCGCGGGCTCGCTAGCTTTTTTAAATGGACTGGAGCAGGTGCTTACGAAGGACAAAAGGCGCGAAGCTGAGGCTCCGTCGCCGCGGCAAGATAAAGTTCCTCTGGTCGATCTACGTGCCGTCCTCTAAACACTACTTCTACTTCCGCTTCTCAAAGAAAGCATTGATCGCCCCTTTCACTTCGGGCGACTGCAGCTGAGCCGTGAAAACCTCGGCTTCATCCTTCATCTGCTTTTCAAGTTCCACACGGTAAGTTTTGCGCAGAAGATCTTTAGTCAAGCGAAGAGCCTCAGCCGGCTTTTTAGCTAGGGCCGCAGCGCGTGCGCGTGCATGATCCAGGAGCTTGTCCGCATCCACAATGGCAGTGATCAAGCGGTGGTCCCGCGCATACTCGGCTGTAAATGCTTCGCCAAACATTAGCAGTTCAGCTGCCACCAGAGGGCCGCAGCGCTGAGGGAGGAGTAGACTCGAGCCGGCTTCGGGCACGAGACCTAGATTGACGAATGGTAGCTGAAACCGGGCCTCAGGTTCAGCATAGACTGCGTCTGCGTGCAGTAGCATTGTGGTTCCAATGCCGATGGCATAGCCGCTAACGGCTGCGATCAAAGGTTTCGGAAAGCTCGCTAGGGCCATGAGGAAGCGAAAGACCGGCGCTGATTCTCCGGTGGGCGGAGTCTTGAGAAAATCCATGAGATCGTTGCCAGAGGAAAAGTCGGCACCTTCGCTGCGCACCAGCACCACCTTTGACTGGGGGTCGCTAGAAGCTTTTTGAAGCTCGGCAGCAAAAGCTTCGTACATAGCGGCGGTAAAAGCGTTTTTACGCTCCGGACGATTAATAATTATTTCCAGAACGCCATCGCTACGCTGACTGTATAGGCTCGGCTGAGTCATGAGAGATTCCCCCAATAGGCTTCTCAGGTGCGAAGGCACTTGAGCATTTTGATGCCGTGACGACCCTCACCATAATAGTTATCTAGCTGCCGTTGAACTACAAAATCAAAGGAACGGTAGAGTTTTATGGGGGCGAAGGCAGTAGCTTCAACTTCAAGAAAAACTTCCCTAGCTCCCTGCGCGCGAACTTCAGCAATAGCCGACTCCATGAGCTGGCGTGCATAACCTTTTCCCCGTTCAAGCGGGGAGACGGTCACGCTGTAAATCCTAGCAAAAAGTCCGTTGCGACGATTTTGCCGCAACATGAGGAGCTGGGCGACAGGGATATCGTCGCGAAAGAGGACCCAGAAATCAGCGCGAGGATTGCGGATCAGAGCCGCAATTTGCCGGCGGTTGAAGGCCATGCCAGGATCAAAGCAAGCGAGTTCGAGAGCGTAAAGTGCACCGATGTCTTGGCGTGTCGCACGGCGCAGGATCGGAATGGAGGTGGCGAGTGCTGCTACTGAAAAAGACTCTTCAGTGGTGAGCGGCTGATCAGAATACATGGGACTCCCAGATCAGTGAGTAGATGCGAGCGGCCGCAGAAGACAGGACCGCTCAAACTATGATAGCGCATCTGGCTGCCAGGTCATCTAGGAAGTCCAAAAATCTCCCCGGGGACTCTTCAGTAAGCAAGATCCATAGAACAGTCCTTGTAGCGTATTTGCTGACCTTCCACGACTACACTTCCATCAGTCTCAGGAGTCAAAGAACAGGCGTGGATTTTGTCGATAATACCCGAGTAATCAAAGCCCTTCTGCAGATTATCAACCGGCTTTGAACCGGGCTTAAAGCCAAAGATGAAGTCGGGAGTCATCTGCTTTGCACTGATCTTGTCAAGGGTTCCCCACTCGCCTCCTATCAACTTCTTCTGCCGATCAAATTCCAGAGTATATTGGTAGCGGGTCGTGATCATATAGCGATCGTCAAATCCTGGAGTATAGACCATCCGCGGTTTGGTCGGTTCGCTCAACCACTTCACGTCAGCAATCACTTCCACGAGATACTTAGTACCAGGAGCTCTAAAAGCTGCTCCTGCGTCAGAGACCTCAGAGGCGACCTTGAGATCGGAAAACACAAATTTTGCTTCCACGACCGGCTGATTCCACACCTGGCCGGTCCGGGTCCGATCGATGACGAAGCCCAGCTTTTCTTTCCCAATTTTCTCAATCACAGTCATATGAAAACTTGCGGGATTGACGTCCCAACAGCCGTAGATTTCGACCAGAAAAGGAAAGCGGAGATCAGCTTGACTGCCGGTCTCGACGTACCGCTGCAGCGCTTCCAGAGTTCCCCCGTAGATATAGGAGAAAGTATTATTTTGGCCGTTGTAGCGCTCGAGCAAAAAGCCGTCGGGGTTGCTGCGCCCTTCAAAACTGAGCGGATAAATCCGCTCGTTCGGACGCGTAAAAGCAGCAAAATACTCGGCCTTCACGTAGAAGCTCTGCTCTGGCTCTTCTTGGGAAAAACGAAGGCTTCCATAAAGTCCCCGACCACCGGCGCCGGCCGGAATTTCGCCGTTGGGGTCCTCGGTATTCTTGTTGCATCGCCGCCCCAGAAAATACATATCCTTGGCCGGCCAGTGATCGGACCAGCTTTTAGTCAGTAAGCCCCGAATGTCACCCTCTGTAAAAAGGACTTGCTGATTACCAATGCGAGCCATGACCGCATGCAGAGGCGTTGCCGCCATAATCGCAGCAGGGGCCCAACCGTGGCAGTAACCCATCCAATGCCAATCTTCGCCCGAATCTTTCTTTGCAAGATACTTGTATGCTGGGTCGCTAGTGAAGTTCAGCCAAACGCTCCAGCCGTCTGTGGTCATGGGAAAAAAGGTCTTGAAGGTTTCGCCTGTCTCGCCTTTAAATTGCTCACCAAGCTGAGCGACTAGCCCACGCTTGTCTTCAATCTTTTCACTGAAGCGCAGCTGATCCTCAACACCCATCATTGGCTCGAGCGCGCCCCAGAGACGGAACCAGTCGAGGTTTTTCCCAAAGCGCCAGCGATAGACGATGTCATACTTTTCAGCCGGCGAGAGCATGGGATTAATATAAGGAAAGTTGGTCGCTTCCGCATGCGTGCGGAAATAGTTGGAAGGCCAGTTGAAGGCATCGCGTTCATCGTTAGGATCTTTCACATCCCAACGGCGAGAAACGCCTTTGGCTGTGAAAGGCCAGTAGGTATCGGTCCACGGCTTGCGCTCGGCTACCACACTTTCAACCTTTCGCAATTCATCATAGCTAGCTAGATCGGCGCGACCCAGAATTTCGAAGCTATTGTTGCGATCGGCACCTTCTTGCTGCTTACTCACTTCTGGAAGCTCTTGCGACTTGCCGCATCCTATACTTACAATGGAGAGGAACAGCCCCAGAAAAAAGGTCTTTCTACTCACCCACTTTTGGTTCATACAGCTTTTCCCTTAGTCGCTCAGTTTCTAGAAGTGAAGCACGTTTCAAAAAGATTTTTTTCGCCCCGAATGAAGCGACATACACCGGCAGCCAAGTCCAAGTTATAACGCTGCTCTGGCGTGTAAAGACTGGTATCACGCGTCGAGCGGGAGATAAGATCATCGCAATCGTTACTCGTGTAAGTGATCGCAGCATTATCGAGCAGCACGGGTCCATCGAAGTCCGTGCGAAGCTTTACCGAAAACTCAGCCTCACCATAGCGCGAGGCACGTGCAAAATGGAAGTCGCTGCTACCGACTGCATAAGATGTCTCGCTCTTACAGGAACTCTCAAGAGTTTCACCACTGATCCCAAACCCGTATTTTCCCTCGAGCTTATCGTCAACGACAGAATCAAAGCTGCGCATGATCTGCTTTTCCCACTGAAGCCGCCCATCGTTACAGGCCAGTGCGCGGGTGAGTATACCGCTGACGTCGGCATGAACGAAAAGTCGGCAGGAGGATGCTCCAACCTGCAGAGGGGGTCCCTGGTTGATATACATGCCTAGAAATGCTTGCAGGGAGTTTTTGATGAGTATATCGAAATATTGAATTCCAGAATTAAGCTTGGCAAAATTGCGCTGCTCATCACTGAGCTTGGTCTCTGTCTCTATCAAGAGGCGGCGCAGCTCAATAATTTTGCCGGCATCGTCGCCCGAGGAAAGATCGGCTATGCTGATTTCGAGGCGGGATTTTTCCCGGCTAAGGGCTTCCTGCGCAGCTTTTGACGCTTCGAGCTCTTTATTTATTTCCTGCATGCGCGTTTGAATCTCTCGTAAACCTGCGCCTCCAGGACCTATTGTCTGAATCTGCTCGCGTAGATCTACATTCTCCCGACGCAGATTGCCATTAGACTTCTTGAGATTCTTCTCTTGGCTACTTTCAACTAAGCCGCATGAGAAGAGAAACGCCGTCAAGCAAACGATTCTAAGGCCTCCACTGGCGTACATCGGACATCTCCTCGCATATTGTTCTGCATGACCCAGCGCTAATAGATCACGAGAGCAAATAAAGAACAAGCGCATTGATGTTGCTAAGGATGAGGATTTCCCTCAATGAAAAATGGCCAGATTGAGGAGGCGACTATCTTTCAAGAGGCGCGGCGCGGCAGCTTCGCTGGTCTCAAGAGACCCTGTAAGAGGTAGGTCTGGCGGCGCAGCCGCTCTAGATTCTCGGCGAGGGGGATGCGTTCAATCTCGCTATCACCAAGGGCTGAACCGGCTTTCATCGGTTCTTCGACAATGCTCACGGCATAGCCGCCTTGACGAGCCTCCTCGATCCGCTTCAATAGGGAGTTTGCACGCGAATAGACGAGACTCTCGCCCCGGCCGCTGGCCTGCCTGAGGTATACGGATCCTAGGGCGGCATCTCCCGATTTGATCAGAGCAAGCCCGAGGTTGTAGGCGACTATCGCCAGCAGCTCGTGCTGATCACTCGGGATAATGCGTAGACAATTTTTATAGAGCCTGAGCCCTTCACCCGTCTCACCACTCTTTACATGACCGACGGCTAAGTTATTGAGATAAGCCACTATTCGATGAGCATTTCCCAGGACCTTCATCATATCAAAAGCGGCATCTGTCTGGCCGCTCACCACAGCGACCTTCGTCTTGGTTTCTTCAACCAAAACCGAAGTCGCGTCCATAGCTTCGGCATGAATCAAACTCTCTTCAGCCAAAGCCACATCCATATCCTGCAGGGCCACCTCGGCCAACGCACAGAGTCGTTCAATGTTTTTGGGGCTCAGCGAGCTCACCTTCTTTAATAGACTGATAGCTGCTTTGACGTCACCGAGGCGCATGAGACACTTGGCGAGCATAGCAGCCACGCGCACATTGTCGCCTTTTGATAGATGGGTTGCCTCAATCAAGAGCTTCTTAGCTTCGCCAAAATTTCCTGCGGCATGAAGAAGACAGGCAGCGAGATATTTATCTTTAACAGGATCGCGCGTTGGAATAGTCTGAAATTTGTGGAACATCAGACGGGCTCCATCGCGATCGCCCTGACTCAAACAAGCTAAAATCTTGCGTTCAAGGCTCGCGGCCTCGGTCGGATTCTTGGCCTGAGTAATGGCCCAGGCGGCCGCAATGGTTAGTTGCTCCGCTTGCACAGGCCGCTTCAGTACGTAGGCTACGCCCATGTCTTTCACAAGCTGGACGTCGGCTCTATCTAACACTTCGGTGATAACTATCACAGGCACATCGAAGTGACCTTCCTCACGGAGCCTCTGCAGGATAAAGGGTCCACCCAGACCGGGACTCTGCCATTCGATCAGGGCGAAATCGATGCGATGCTTTTTGATGGCTGCAGCCGCATCTTCACCGTTATTGAAGCCGAGAATTTTTTGGAAACCCAGTTCCCTGAGTTTGGACTCGAGAAATTTGAGGCTGGCTTCCTGGGGATCGACAATAAGCGCGGTATCCATGCGATACTGAGTCGCTATCAGCTTGTGGTGGCTCTCATTTTCCCCGAGAATTTTTTCCCGGAGATGAGCGACTTTTTTGACAACCGCGCCGTCATAGAGTTCCATATCTTTAAGGAGGAACTCGGCTCGGCCTCGGTCACCTATGCCCAAGTAAGCTTCGATCTGTAGAACGCGCGCCTGATCGCTGTGAGGATAGAGGCGCAGTACAGCCTCTGCGACTGTGAGAGACTCCTGCCATTTTTTTTCTGCGACGAGAAACGACTGGAGAGAGTTGAGCGCGATAAGGTGCAATTCAGGTGTATGCTCAGCCTCTTTCATGAAGCGGAAAAAGCTTTGCGCCATGGCATCGGGCGCGTTGCTAAGTTCTGACCAGCCGAAGAGACCCGCATTAAAGAGAGCAGGTATCTGCACCTTTTCGGCCGTATTTAAAAATGCGTAGATTAAAATTGGATAGCTAAGTGCGCGAGCTGTTAGGTCGGACAGCTGATCGAGCAAGGAGGCTCCTTCCACATCGGCGTAGGTACATATCGCCAATTGGATCTCTTCTCTATCGACGGCAGTGCTCAGTTCGAAGAAGTTGCTAAACTCTTGAACCTCGGCGATATGCAAGAGGTTGAGGGCGTCAACGATCTGTCGCTGCTGGATCTCGGTTCTTGCCACGATCCCTAATTTAAACTGCCCGGAGCGGAGGGCTGCAAGATTCACGGCACCATCACCTTTTCACCTGTCGAGACAGGACATAAGATCAAAGCACTCTACCAGGTTCACTTCATCAAGATGACTGCGTAAGCCTAGGCGCAGCATGGGTTTCACTTCAGCAAAAACCTCCGGAAGGGGAATGCGGATCCAGCAGACCTCTAGGTTTATAGGCGGCTGACCATCGATAAAGAGTTCGACAGAATCACCAATTCCGAGAGGTAGAGAACTACACAAGATACCCAGCCCGGATCGAGAGACATCGATATAGATAGCTTCAATGTCACCGACGCCAGGCAAAACTATTCTGGCTGGTACTAGACCGTTGAAAGCATAACGAGTTGTTTGCCGTCGGTTTGAACGTGGCGCAATATTCCCATGCATCTAAATCCCCCCTT
>JBGSTX010000177.1:0-27147 GCA_041736305.1 Oligoflexus sp.
GAAGATGAACTCGCCGGAATCTCTCCTTGAGGATGCCGACAAAAAGTTGTACCAATCCAAAACGGGTGGCCGCAACCGGGTGACCATCTGAACGCTGCTCTGGACACGGGGAATACACAGCTGTGAAGCGAATCAAAAACGCCTCTGCTCACCTAGCATTCGCTCTGAGCCTATTGAGTGGTTCTCTGCTCACGGCTTGCGTAAGCTCTCCCGAACCCGAAATCTCGCACCCGCTAAACGCTCTCGACGATCCCGATTTCGCGCCGATCTTGAAGGCCGTCACGCAGCACTTCGACGTCATCGAGAATTTCGAAACGAAATATCAGGTGCACATCACGCATCTCACGCCGCCTTTTCGTGAGTCCATGTCGCGCCGCTATGAGCGTATTTTCGGTGAACCCTTGACCCAAGTCGCCGAGGCTAGCCAGAAGGTTGGATTCTTCGTTACGCTCTTTACCGGCAACCGCGACCTTATCGATTTGGACAATAAGGATGTGTGGACGATCAAGCTCGAGAGCGGCGCGACTAAACTCGACCCCAGCCGCATCGAACGCCTGCGTCCCAAGGAGCGTTGGGCACCCTTTTTTCCCGATATCAATAAGTGGAGCCAGGAATATCTCGTCCTCTTTGATCTTCCTCCCAAAGGCTCGCAAGGCGACGCCAAATCCGATATTTTCTTCAATATGAACTCACCGGCGGGCAGCATTCGCTCTTCTTGGTGATAAAGACAAAAGCACTTTTCACGCGGCGTTCCCAATTGCCAGATAGAACTAGCGTTTTCCTCTGCTCTCTGGCAAATCCCCTAAAGCCATGTCAGCCATGCATTTGACACCCATCACCCTAAGCTTGCTAAAATAGAGGCAGGCAGCAGAAGCACGTCTATCGATGACGCTCCTAACCTTATTCGGGGGTATGTATGTCACGCTATGAGCACCATGATATTTTGATGGAATTGATCGAACTCTGTCATGAGCAAAGATCCGACATACTCCAGCAGCTCAACTATTATCGAGCCAGCGTTTACAAGACTGAAACGGCTCAGCTCATCGAAAGCAAAATCAGCGAAATGCAGCTCGTCGCCGCGCTGATCGGCGATGAACTCCTGCAGGACGTCTTCAACGACTACGAAGCAACGCGGAAATCCGGGCAGCTCCTCGTCGCTCCTGGCGAATGCTTGCTCAGCACGCGCGTGACAAATCTCTTCCAATCGTGCGAGAAGATTTTTCAGAATCTCGCCGGCGAGATGCATCTCAAGCAACCCCTTGACCGCAGGCAATTGTCGAAGAATGTTCAGAAGCACCGACGCCAACTCCTCTCGATGTGCCGCCAAGGTACCCGTCCCTGGGCTTTTTTCAGCTCTTTTTGATCATAGGTAGGCGAAGCGCGCCGTTCCTTGCTATTCTAAGTCCTTCCGTGCCTGCCGCCTATGCTGGGGCCATGGGTGGGGCTTCCTCTTTTTAAACGGTAGCCGAGGTTGCCAGACATGCCTTCTTTCGCACTCCACCGCGCAGGTCACCGTCTTCCGCCTTTCATGACCTTGGGCATCGCTCCGCTTCTTGCAGCCCTCCTGCCGCTGCTTCTGCCGATCGCACGTAATCTCGAATATGAATACGTTACGCTGGCTTCCTATCTGGTGCTCCTGCTCTTCCCACTCCTTGCGCTCACCGCCGATGTGAAGCTGCGTTATCCTCGGCAGCAGTGGATTATAGCGGCCTTTGCCGCTAGCCTTATAAGTCCTCTACCCGCATGGATTGGACTGAGTTCGAAGCTTTGTCTTTGCGCGCAGGACGATTTTTGGGTTTGGTGGCTCATCCAGTTCATCCCTCATTTTGCGCTCGGACTCGCCGCCTTTTTCTTTGTGCTGCAAAAGCGCCAGGCGGGGCATTCGCGGCGCTTCTGTAGCATAGTCCTCCTGAGCATTCTGGTCGTCCTCCTCCTCCAGCTCGGCTGGACTCTCTGGACTCTGCCCCAGAAACGGATAACCCATTTGCTGGCAGGATTCATCCATGGGGCTATTTACGATAACTGGATTCCGCTCGACACCGGCATACTGCTGGCGAGGGCCACCCATTTTCTGCTTGCCCTCATTCTCTTGACTCACTTGCTAATAAAGCGTGAACCCTGGCGTTTCTGGCTTCTCGCCCTGCTGGTCTCGATCTCGCTTTTCACGTCTTTAAAAGCCAAAACTTACCCCAGCCAAAGCCAGGGGCTTCAGGCGCTGGCCGAACTCATGCCTAGCAAAAAGACCGGCGAGCGCTTCACGATCCATTACCGAGAGCCTACCTCAGAGGCCCAGCGGCTGCACCTCGAAGAACTCTATGCCGCGACGATCTTTCATATGAAGGATCTTGCTGCGCAACTGCTGGTCTACGACACGCATGTACACATCTTCGTCTACCCCTCGCGCGAAGACAAAAAGCTCTGGTTTGGTGGAGACGGTACAGATATTACCGACGTCGTCACCCCATCGATCCACATCAATCTTGAAGCGTGGCCACACCCGACCCTTCGTCACGAGCTTGTGCACGCACTGTCCTCTTCCTTCGCCTTTCATGGCCTTGGCTTTCATCCTAATCTGGCTTTCACCGAAGGTTTGGCTGTGGCACTGGCTCCGCTTGAAGAAGATATTTCCTTGCACGCCGGAGCTGCAAGCCTCGTCAGCAGCGGTCGCCTTGCGCAGCCGACGGCTTTGTTTTCGCCTCTCTTCTGGAGTCAATCGGGAAGGAGGGCTTATACCGTAGCCGGTTCTATCCTCAAATTCCTCATCGATCGCTACGGCATTGCTAAGGTGAAAGAACTCTATGGAGGCGCGAGCTGGCAGGAAGTGTTTGGGGCTGAATCAGGCCCTATTCTCAAGGACTGGGAAAAATTCCTCAGAGAACGCTACCCGGCCCGAGAGGAGACCATCACCGCCGAGGCCCTCTTTCGCTATCCGGGTATCCTCGATGATATCTGTCCTCACAGCAAGGCCTTGCTCGCCAAAAGCAGCGGCGAGCCTCTGACCCAGTGGCGACAACCGAGCGGCTGGATACCCAAACACGACTACTGGCCTTGGCGCCTCAAATTAAGCCAGGATCCTGACGTTCGGCTCTCTGCACTGCAGGAAGAGGTCAATCAGCTCTGGGAATCATTCACGCCCGCCAAAGCCGAAAAGCTCTTCGCACGCCTCGACCAGCTCATACTCGATCCGCCTCGGGCTATCGAAGATATTGAGACTTTTATCTTGCGTATAGACCTGCTGGTGGCTCTCAAGCGCTATGAGGAGGCAGCCGCCGAGATCAAGGATTATCAGAAGGTTCTGAGCTCCTACCAGATAGGTGATGGGCTGGTGCGCCAGCTCTGGGTGCGCTACTTGCTCCTCATCGAGCCAGATGCTGAAACGCGCCCTTGGCTCCGGTTTTTGGCTGGCATAGACGCGAGCACGCCGCGTTGGAGGCAAGGACAAAGCCGCTTTGTGACGCGCTATCTCTATCTGAGGAATTATAATTTTGGTCCAAGGCAGCAGAAATTTCTCGAGGGGCTGGCTCAGCTCGAGCTAGCAGAAGGATTGCCAGACACCTTCGGAGTCGAATGGCACCGATCGCTGGGTGTGCAGTGGATGCGGGGAGGATTCTATCATCGAGCTGCCGAAGCTTTCGCCAAGGCTAGCGAGCTAGCTCCTGAAGGCAAGCGGGAGGCCTTGACCCTCTATGTTCTGGAGGCCAAGGCTCGCGATAAAGAAGCCCGTTCAAGTCAAAACGAGGAAAAGGCCAGGGCCGTTGGAGATAGCCCGAACTGAGCGGCTGACGATCAGGTCTCAGCCTTGAAACTGCGATTATTGGAGGTATCGGCGTTGTACATACGCGGTAGCTCTTTGGCCTTGCGGATAAGATGGGCCTGCTGATTGCGCAGATACTGAACGACTTTCTGATTGGTCGGATCGACTTTCAACTTGTCGATGCTCAATTGGATGTCGTTGATCTTCTCAACGTCGTTTTCCTTGCGATAGATATCATCGAGGATCGCGTTGAAGGTGGTTTTTTCCTGCTCGTTCAAGCCGGTGGTGTTGGCATAACGGTGGAACTTGTTCACCGTCATGGGCTCGGTGTCGATGAGCACGGTGCCATCTTCTTTCTTTTCCACCACTACTCCAGGATTTGTGTAAATCCCTGATTTTGACACTAGATCACCAATGTTCGTCATACCTAACCCTTCCTCGCTTAAACCTTGGTTTCGTCGATACGATAGCTGCGCGGGTTGATGCCTGCGCTGTTCATCACATGGGACATTTCGCTTTCCAGATAACGGGTGAGGACATGCCTCTTCGGATCTTCCTGCAGGGTTTCGATCTGCCCCTGGAGCCAGCTGACTCGCTCGGCGGCACCAGTCTTCTCCCGCATGGTCTTTATGATGGACTGAAATTCCTGTCTTTCCGCTGGTTTAAGTCCATTTATGTAACCGATGGCTCGGGTTTTCTCAAACTCCTCGCCTTCCGTTTCGATTTCCAACGCTGCGGATTTAGGATCTCTGCCCTTCACCACTCCGGGATGGCCATCGCGGTTGAAGTAGGAATCGCCCACCTTTAAGCCCATGAATCCTCCCCTGAGTCGACTTCCAACCCTAAAGATAAACGTTTTTTCCATGAGTCTCAATTCCACGGAATGATTAAGTTTTTCCTAGCTCGAGCAGGCATCTTTTGCCGAGCTCTCAATAAGGAGTCAAGAATAGCGGGGAAAATGCCGATATCCCTTTTAATGTCAAAGAGAGATGACTGGACAGACAGAGGATAAAGTATGGGTGATCTGATAAATCTACGGGGGTATAGGACGCAGAAGAAGCGCTCGTACAAGAAAAAATACGAGCACCATATCTCGAAGTTCGTGACCCGCTTCATTAATAGCCACGTCCGTTCCAGCATCGATACGATGCGGAGCTACTATATTGCAGGCCGCTACAGCGAGCAGGCTCAGGCCTGGGACTACTACGATTTTAGGGAAGCTCTCAAAGACGCGATCGACGAGGTTTTTGGGCAGCAGCTGTGGGAAGAGTGCCAGCGCAACTACTGGTGCGATACACGCTACATCTCCAGAGATGAACTCCTTGAATGCTTCGTAAGCCAGCTGGTGCTAGGCACTTTCGCTTCAGCCATGCCCTGAAGCTCTCTCGAAATTAAAAATCAAACTTCAGAATTAAGTGGGGCAGCTGGGCGCGGGGGCGGCATGAGATTGGCTGCCGCAGAGCGGACCTTGTCATCTGGCTGGTAACCCATGACCAAACCTTCGGCGATCTCACGCAAAGCAGTCACAGCTTCTTTATTCTTAGTTTTCACCAGGGGAGTCTTGCCTTCCATCAGCTGCCGCGTCCGATGGGAAGCAATGGCCACCAAGGCAAAGCGGTTTTCAATATACTGAAGGCAATCTTCGATAGAAACGCGCGCCATGTAGCACTCCTCTAAGGATCCGAAAAGGTAAACATCATATGGGAAAGGATGAAATGAGTCAATCCAGAGATGTAAACAAAACAGCTTAGCACAGGGAAACTGTCTTGCCAAGCTAAGCTCCAGACTTAACTGCCACATCGACTCAATGCTACAATATAGGAGAACATTCTTTACGCCGTGCCGGGGATATATGAATCTTCGTCCTAAAAGCGCCATTTTGGCTTTCTCGCTTTCGGCCCAGATTCTATGTCTGCTTGCCGTTACTCCCGCAGCGGGAAGCCCTAAGCGTTCTAGTCGACTGCCCGCCGCTTTAGTCAGGCCTTACCAGAAAGCTAGTGAGCTCTTCGATGAAAAGAAGTTCGAAGCGGCTCTCGAACAATTCAATCAAGTGATCGCCAAGCAAGCCGATTACATGCCCGCTAAGCTTTTCGCGGCGCGCTGCCTCTATCATTTGAAGCGAAACGCAGATGCCTTCAAACTCTTCCAGCTGGTCGATGCCGAAATATTTGACCCCATATCTAATTATGAAGCGGGTCAGACCGCCTATAGTCTTGGCAATTTTGCGTGGGCTGCCAGCGCTTTCAAGCGGATTCCCGAAGGGCATTCCCTCTTCGATATGGCAGGCTACTACGGTGGTATTTCTGCCTTCAAAGTAGGCGATTTCGAGACTTCGATCATGCTCTTCGAGCAGGCCGTGGTCTTGCCTTCAAAGTTCGTCAAGACGCAGCAGGCCTACCTTCGCGAAGCAGAACGTCTGCAAGCCAATCGTCTGCGCCTGGAACGGGAAAACAAGGACAAAGGTCGGGATAAAGAGCAGCCGCCCAAGCCCGAACCCACCGTCAGCCTCAATCTTCCCAACGTAGCTATGGACGTCAGCAGCCAAGAGCGCAGCTACCGCTTCTTACGGCCAGTCCGCAGCGTCGAGCTCCTGCCACGCGTCAAGCTCCAGGAGCAGGAGAAGAACGCGAATAGAGGCGTAGATAGCTTTGTGATTACGCGCGAGGAAATCGGTCTAAATATGGGTTTCAGCCACGAAGATTCGGCCCGGTCGGCTCACTATGTTTTGCAGGCCAGGGGAGCTTTCTATGGCTTGCAGGGCAGCGGGCGGGAAATTCCGCTCTTCGCCGACGTCAGGCGCGAGCAAGAGATCTATGCCATCAGCAAAGAAGCACCGAAGACCGTGGTTTTTTTGGAAGGCGACGCCGGGATCGAGTGGCCCATCCGCGATACCCACACCCTCGGACTTAACTTCGGCGTCTACTCCCATATGCCGAACCATTATAAAGTGGGGAATCTTTTTTCGCCTTGGGGTGGTGTCTTTTATGGGCAGTCGACCCCGAATATCGAAGTCCTGCTCAATGCCCAATTCCACCTTAGTCTAGACGACGAAAAAGTTGTGAAGAGCACAGGCAAGCAGGGCATCTACCTAGGCTTCGCTCTCCCCAGCAGCATGCGGCTCAACCTGCAGGGTGAATTCTACGAGTTTTTCTACGAAAACGACAAGTCGCCCACACCTACCGATGGTCCGGAGTGGACGACGCGGGGCAGCGCGGAAATCGGCTATCAAAAGGATTCCTTCGGCATTTTCGTTGGTGGAATCTACGAAACCAGCAACAAACTGCGCTTGCATTATATTCCCGACACCAAAGCCGTCGAGTTCAGCACCGAGCTGCAAGGCCTCACAGTCAGGTCTGAATACGAATTCTGGAACGTTATGCGTCTAGGCGCAGCTCTGATGGATGTTTCGCGCACACCTTTCGAGATCAAGGAAAATGAAGCGGCGATACGCTCCTACTATCTGCCGAGAATCCGCGAGTACAACGTCTACATCAATCTATTCGATAGCTTTTAAGCCTTGCGAGGAGAGATCCTATGGATCGTCAGTGGATCAAAATTTTAGCAGAGTCGCAGCTGCAGGACGGCTTCTGGAAACCCAGCAATCCCGCCGCTGCGCGCGAACATTCGCGGCAGCTGCTGCAACGGACGGTACTGATTCTTTTCCAAGAGATGAAAGAAGCGACTCTGGTCTTTAACGAACACTCGCGACGCGAGAAGAAACTCAGCATTTTCCCGGTCTACAGTAAGGAAAAAGAACTGATGACGGGCTTTGTCCTGGTCGTCGGCCGCCTCCAGCTGCAGCTGGCGCAGACCGAGAATACGCTGGAAGTGCTGCTGTCCCGTCTGCAAGGATTTCATCAGACCAGCAAAAAGCTTCATGAACTCAGCGCCCACGTCGACCCTTTCGGCGGAATCTCCTGGATCATGGACGAAAATTCGATTATGACAGAAGACATGATCGCCAAGCAGCTGCTTCACGATCTCTGTCGAGAAGCACACGCGAGTGAATGGTGTTAAAGTAGAGGCCTGTTGATGAATATTCAGTTTCAGGAAAAAGATCGCCAGACTGTTCTTACGCAGATCAAAGATGCCATGGGCGACCGACAGCTGAGCAAAATGGTCAGCTTTGATTTTGTAGGCGACGAAATGGTCGTCACCATCTCAAAGTTAGGGACCTCGACCCTCCATTTCAAATGTAGCCAGAATGTTCAGGGCACCCATTTTGTCTTGAGCAAGGAAAAAATCGCGCTGGCCCATCGCCCCATGAAAGCTGAAGTTAGCGCCCGGGTTCTCAAGGTCATCGAGAAAGCCGGCGGGGTCATCCAAGCCTAGATGCCATCCCAAAAAACTGGGGAATAGTATGTGTGCTCAGCTCTGGACGGGCCATCAAGCCCGAGCGATAGATCAGCTGAGTATCGAGCGCTACGGAGTCGACGGCCTCAGTCTTATGGAAGAAGCAGGGCGGGCCGTCTTCCACAAAATCCTCCTTCTGCGCCGTCCTTTTCAAGAAATCGCAATTTTAGTCGGACCTGGCAACAACGGGGGTGATGCTCTCGTGGCTGCCCGCCTGCTTGTCGAGGCCGCATTGAGCCCGCTTGTATACTCCGTCATGGATCCCTCGTCCCAAGAAAGTCCCGCGAGAAAAATCCAGAGGCAGCGCTATGAAGCTCTGGGACTCTCTCTGAAAACCTATCGGAACGCCGAAGATTTTGCAGTTTGGAGCCCTTCTCTGATGGTCGTCGATGGACTGCTCGGGCTCGGGGTCAAAGCTCCCTTACGGCCTGGAGCTATAGCCTATGCCCTGGAGGCGGCTGCCACGCAAAGACCTCAATGCGTTCTAGCGATCGATCTTCCCTCTGGTCTCGATCCCGATCGTTGGGATATCGACGCCATCCTCCCTGCAACGCATACACTTAGCTTCGGCGCCTTCAAGCCGGTGCACCTCTTTGGTCACCCTGGGAACTGTGGCGAATTGAGCGTGAGTCAGCTCGCATTTCATCCAGCAGCTATCGCGGAATCCTTGAATGAAGGTCCGCAGCTCAGAGAGCGAGATGCATCGCTAGAAAAGCCCTGGTCTAAGCTAGCCAGCGATGCTCACAAGTATTCGCGAGGCCACGTCTTGATTATCGGCGGCAGTCCCGGCAAGGTCGGAGCTCTGCTGCTCTCTGCGCGCGCCGCCCTCCGCGCTGGCGCTGGCTGGGTCAGCTGCGCGCCTTTGAGTCTCGAGCTTGCACCGCCTCTGCATCCGGCATTCACCTATGAAGGCTGGGCTCTCGAGCGAGGGCTCACGGCGGAGAAGCTGATCGGCTTTATTAGAGAAAGGCGCGTGAAGTCACTGCTGATTGGTCCAGGGACCATGCAAAATCCCTGCAGCCGCGATTTGCTTGCGGCTCTGGCGGCCTATGCCCAGCAAGAGAAGCTTTTTATCGTCTTCGATGCGGGTGCCCTGCGCGATTGGGATACGCTGACTCAGGGGCTGTGCTTCGATCCTAAACAAACCCTCCTCACACCCCATCCTGGCGAATGGAAGGCCATCGCAAGTCAGCATCAGGATCTCAACTCACTGAGTGCTCTCGACGCAGCTTGGGCTTTCTGCGCTCGCAAAGGGGTAAGTCTCTGCTACAAGTCGTCCCGGCCTCTCACTCTCTCCTCCATGGATGGGAAAGAGCAGTTGCGGGTGAATACGACAGGGGATAATAGGCTCGCGAAAGCGGGCAGCGGTGATGTTCTGGCTGGTGTGGCTCTCGCCTTTGGAGCCGCGGGTCTCGCTGCCGATGCCGCGGCCTATCTGGCTCAGGAAATCGTCGCCAACGCTGCCGTTCGTGCCAGTGAGCGCTTCGGCTTGCATGGACTTTCCCCTGAGGACCTGAGCGACGAAATAGGAACTTGCCTCGACCGCTATTGAAACTTTTCGAGTTGATAAGGCTTGAGTTTGCACGGGGCAGCTATTAGAACCTCTCTTTTGGGGAGGCGCTCATGTACCAAATGCCAGGCTCCGTAATCTTGCCGTATAAAGGTAAAATGCCTTTACTGGCCCCAGGCGTATTTGTCGCTTCAGGTGCGCAGATCATTGGCGACACCGAAATCGGCGAAGATAGCAGCATCTGGTTCAACACAGTCATCCGCGGCGACTGTAACTATATTCGTATTGGTAAGCGCACTAATATCCAAGACGGGACTGTAATTCACGTCACCAATACTTTCCATCCAACCATTATTGGCGATGATGTCACTGTCGGGCACGGAGTGGTTCTCCATGGCTGTCGCATTTCCAATCTCTGTCTCATCGGAATGGGTGCGATCGTGATGGACGATGTGACGATACCTGAGCGCTGTCTGGTGGCAGCTGGATCTCTAGTCCCCCCTGGAAAGACCTTCAACCCTGGAACGCTAATCAAAGGCAATCCTGCCCGCGAAGCGCGCGCCCTGAGCGATAAAGAGCTGGGCGAATTTGAGCGCTCGGTTCGCTATTATCTCGAATACAAGCGAGGTTACGTGCCCCATTGAAAATCTCTAAGGACAGCCGCTTGGCTGCATTGAAAATTCCGCATTTGCCCATGGTCATAGAAGAAGCCTTCGCAGTTTGGCAGACTCCAGAAGGCTTCGAAGAGCTCGACAAGTGGACGGTGGAAGGCTTGGCGCAGAAAGCTCACATGCCCGTCGACGGCGTGCTCAAGCGTTTGAATCAGATTCAAGTACTCGCAAGCGATATAGAAATCGAAGCCGAGGAGCTGGCAGCACTGCAACGGGATAGAAAAGATAAAATTTTTCTCTTGGATGTACGCGAACCCTGGGAGTTTTCACTGGTTCATCTGCCTCAGTCGCATCTGATGGCTAAGCTAGATCTGGCAAGAATTTTCGAAGCTCTCAAAGAAATGACCGTGGTCACGATCTGTCACCACGGCCTGCGTTCACTCTCGGCGGCGCTCTATCTGAGGGAAGCCGGTCTTCCAAGGGTCAAGTCCTTGCGGGGCGGACTAGACCTCTGGGCTCAGGTCTACGACAAGAGCCTCAGACGTTACTGAGACTGCGCTTAGCGTCTGGCGCTTAAAGCTTCGTCCAAAGTTTGTGCAGATGGATAATAATAATCCATCGTCGCTTTAATATTGATCTGATCGCTTTGCTTCAGATGGAAGCGATTAGAATTAGCTAGCTCGTGCATATAAGCTTCGCGCTCGGCCTGGTCAGTGCCCTTGAGCCCCAAAGCATCCTTGACCCGAATGACGAAAAAGTTCTGTAGGCAATGGACTTCCAACTCGTGAGCCAAAGTCGAGCCGAGCAGAGCCCAGCTACTGAAAGCTGCTGGTCCTATAGTCACATCCAGTTTACTTCCCCAACCGTTTAAGGTCGTAAGACCGCGATCTTCCAAATTGAGATCGAGACGGGGGGCCGTCGCTGTCGGAGGAACTTCGATGGCGAACATTTTCAAAGCCAGATCTATGCTTTCCTGAGTCATAGGCGCTGGACTGCTAGGGGGAACCACACTCACATTACGAACTTCACGGGCGAAATGCTCACGGTGCTCAAGATCTGCGCGGGCTAAGAAAATACCCCCGGTCGCAGTGAACACCAAGGTCAAACTCAAAATCCGCATCAGCATCATAGGCACAGCTTGAAAAAACAACATAAGAACTCCGCATCCAGCACAAGAGAAATCTGCCACAAGCGTATAGATGCAAAGCTTAGACCAGCAAAAAAGGCTGATAATTCGTAAGAAGTGCTGTCAGCTTATTAGTCAATGATCGCAGGCCTCATGCACGTCATGAATCAGCTTGCTTCCCAACCCAGATAAGAAGGTGAGAATCGTATGTTGAAAGTCCTTTATTCGCTGCTTATTCTCTTAGCGAGCCACCTGCCTACCTATGGCACTGCTAACGGAGCACAATGTTCGGATATTCCTCCGCCACCTGCTATATTTAGCTGCCCTCAGCAGGCCCAATGGCAGCAATGCAAGGAGACCTGGATGCAAGATTTTTGCGACTTGAGCTGCGGCCGCTGCGAAGACGTAGCGACCAAAGTCGTCTGTCCCGGCACCAAACCCAACTCGAGCGAAACCCCTACGGTGCCTTATGCTCGCCACATGGACCTGCCCTGGATGACAGTAGGAGAATGGTGTAATCGTTTTCGGGGCAACCTGCAGGATCCAGCTCGAGCCAAGGCCCAGCTGGTTTTTATAGGTGATTCCATAACCGAGGGTTGGGCCGGTCGTGGGGCAGAGGTTTGGAAAGAGACCTTCGGGCCCTACCAAGCACTGCACCTAGGAATCGGTGGAGATCAGACCCAGCAGGTACTCTGGCGCATACAAAACGGTGAGCTCAATGGTCTCCAGCCCAAGCTGATAGTTCTCCTCATCGGGGTCAATAATATCGGCTGGGGTAACTGGAACGAAGTCGAGAGCGCAGCCGGTGTCGAAGCCGTCCTGAAAACACTGCACGAACGCCTGCCTCAGACAGAGATTATTCATCTCGCCATTTTTCCAGCTATGGAAAAACCTGACGACGCCTTTCGCCTTAAAATACGGCGCACCAACGAATATCTAGCCAAGATTAAGATCGACAGAGTTCGCTTTCTCGACCTTGGCCGGATCTTCCTCAACTCAGACGCCAGCATCAGCCCTTATGTGATGTACGATTATCTGCATCCCGACCAGGAAGGTTATCGGCGCTGGGCCCAGGCACTGCTGCCTGAGCTGAAAAAGACATTTGGCTACTGAACTTCGCATCAGTGCACGAGCGGAGGTGGCCCCTCGTATATGAGCTGGCCGCCGTTGTTCCCCGACTCAGGACCGAGTCTGATAAGCCAGTCTGCTGCCGCGATCACCTGGGCATCGTGCTCGACGATGATGAGTGTGACACCCTGGGTCACGAGATCCTGGAGCGTTGTGAGCAGAAGATCGACATCTCGAAAATGCAGTCCCGCGGTTGGTTCATCCATGATTAAAACGGTGCCGGGCTGCACTCGTTTGCTCAGGTAAGGGGCGAGTTTGAGGCGCTGCGATTCTCCACCGGAAAGGCTCGAACTCGGTTGGCCCAGCTTCAGATAGCCGAGACCGAGAGCTACCGCAGGTTGCAAGCGTCGCTGGAGCAGACGGTGGTTTTTGAACATTTCAAGGGCTTCGGCTATGGAAAGCTCGAGCACCTGAGCCAGATTCAAGCCGCCGTAGCGAACATCAAGCAAATGCGGTTTGTAGCGGCAGCCTCGGCACAGTGGGCAAACCACTGAGGCGTCAGCTAAAAAACGCATGGATAGAGTCAGCCGACCTTTCCCTTTACATTCCGGGCAACGACCTGCTTCTGAAGAGAGGGAAAAAGAAGAGGCATCCAGCCCGAAGATCTGCGCCTCTGGCACACTGGCAAAGAGCTGACGTAGCTCGGTAAAGATATCCAGATAGGTGGCCGGCATGCTGACGGAAGATTTTGCGATGGGTTTGCGGGTGATGAGCGAACAAAAATTGATTTCTTCGATGCCTTTGAGCTGGGCACAGTAGGACCAGTTCATCGGTTTTTTACTGTCCCCATGGGCTAAACGCAGTTCAATATTGCGATAGAGAGTCGCGAGGACGAGGCTGCTCTTGCCTGAACCGCTCGGCCCGCTCACTACCGTCATGCGTCCCAGAGGAAAACGTACACGAGGGATTTTCAGAGTATGAAGGCGAGGCTTTTCGACGACGATAAAACCATCAGCGCCGCTCGGCGCCCTAGGCAACTTTGGCCCCGGGTGGGCCTGCCCGCTGAGATAGCGAGCCGTGATCGACTCTTCCACGAAGTTGTGAGCTTCGTGCGGCCGAAACTTTGCCAAAAGCTCACCACCCTCCCGGCCACCTCCAGGTCCTAGATCGATGATCCAGTCGGCTTTGCGCATGATCTGTGGATCGTGGTCGACTATGAGGACGGTGTTACCTTGGGATTTGAGTTTTTCTATGGCTAGCCAGATTCTATCGATTTCGGTTGGGTGAAGTCCCTGACTGGGTTCGTCCAGGACGTAGAGCACGCCGCGCAGCTGCTCGCTCAAAATACTTGAAAGGCGCAGTCGCTGAGCCTCACCATTGGAAAGACTGCGAATGCGGCGACCGAGATTCAGGTAGCCGAGACCAACAGCGAGCATGCGCCGCAGGTGCGAGAGGACGTGATCGAGAACCAGTCGCTGAGCGGCTGCATCGGCGGGCAGGGCCTCCAGACTTTCGCTAATAAAAGCCTCGAGCTCGTCGACTGTGCTTTGATAGTGCTTTTGCACCGAACGACCCCGAAAGAGAATGGCTTTCAGCTCGGCATTAATACCTGTACCCTGACAGGCCCGGCAGGGTTCGGCCTCGAACTGCACTTCATCCTTTTCATCTTCTTCCTCCTCGGCTTCCACCGCACCGCGACCATCGCAAGTTTCGCAGCGGCCCAGAGAATTCGGCGAAAAATGCCGTGCTTCAAGTCGCGGCCAGCTGAAAGAACAGACCGGGCAGCCAGCCTGTAGCGAAAGGTGCTGTCGACTCTTCAGGTCTAGATTACCTTCGCCATCGGCGAGGTAGAGAGTAACGATCGAACCACCGAGCTCCAGAGCCTTCTCGAGTGATCTCTTGACCCGGGCCTCGCGACTCGGCTCCACTTTGGTGACATCGATGATGACTGAGATATCATGCTTCTCATCTTTGCTAAGCACCGGTATCGGGTCCAGCGAACAAAGGCTCCCGTCTATCCAGGCACGGGTGAAACCCTTCTTTGCAAAATCTTCCATGGGCTTTCGGAACTGACCTTTTTTCTGCTCGACCACGCTCACTGTGATAGCCAGCATACGCCCAAAGTACTGGCTTTTAACGTGGGCCAAGATCTCGTCGAGGCTTCGAGCCTCGGTAGGTAGATCATGCTGGGGACAGCGCTTATCCCCAAAGCGAGCGTAAAGCACGCCGAGGAGTTCGCCTACATCGGTGAGACTCGCGACGGTCGACCGCGCCGAAGGCTGCGTTTCATTCTGGGCCAAGGCTATAGCGGGAGACAGACCACTGGCAGAACGGAGAGCCGGTCGCGAACCCAGGTCTAGAAACTGCCGCGAGTAATGAGAGAGCGTGTAGAAAAATCGCCGGTTGGCTTCGGCCAGTACCGTATCAAAGGCTAGTGAACTCTTCCCCGAGCCGCTGACGCCGGTTACGACCGTAACCTGACCCCGGGCTATGGACAGGTCGATGTGTTTGAGGTTGTGTTCATGGGCACCTTTGATGTCGATAGTCGAACGTTCCATCATGATTCACCATTTCAGATAGTGGTGGGCTTGCTGGAGCGCCAGACGGAAACTGTCCTCGCGCGCCGCTTCACTTCCGTAGAGATCGCTAGCCGGTCCATGGTCAGGCGAAAGCCTGAGAGCCGGCAGACCGCCCGTAACGTTGATGGCATCGTAGAAATGCACGGTTTTCAAAGGACCAAGCCCCTGATCGTGGTACATCGCCAGGACTCCATCGAAGGCGCCCTGGTAAGCGCGAAAAAAAACTGTGTCGGCTGGATAAGGTCCAGAAACTTCCCAACCTTCTCGCTTCGCTGCTTTGACCGCTTCTTGAACGATAAGCTGGTCTTCCGACCCAAAGAGCCCGTGGTCTCCCGCATGGGGATTGACGGCGGCGACGGCGAGGCGAGGCGCTGCGATTTGAAAGACCTCTTGCAGAGACTGCCCGAGCAAACGAATTTTGCGTCGGATCAGCTCGACCGAGAGAGCGCTAGTCACCGCAGCTAGCGGCATGTGATTCGTCGCCAAGGCCACTCGGAGCTGGGGTCCTGCCAGTAGCATAATTCCAGCGGTTTTCCAGAGATCTTCGAAGAATTCGGTCTGACCCGGAAAGGCAAATCCGGCCGAAGCTGAAGCTTTCTTATCGATAGGGCCCGTTAAAACCGCTAGTCGACCTCGCTCCTCAGGGAGAGGCAGACTGCGCAAAGACCAGAGGGCTCGGTTCGCTATACCACCACGCTCGATTTCGCTCAGTTCCTCGGGCTCCACATCTCTTTCGTCTCCATCAATGGGGAAAAAATAGAGACGAGCTGCCTGCGCTTCTTCCCAAGAGCTAATCTCTTGCCAGTCGAGCGAAGGCCAGGCAAATTTTTGGCTTTGCCGCAACCACTGGCGGCGCGATCCGACGAGGACTACCGGCCCTTTCTGAGGGCGCGACCAGAGCGGAGCCAGACGCATGAGACAGGACTGATTGATACTGTAGGGATCGCCCCCTGTAATAAGCAGCATGATCACGTCCATCCAACTAGAATATAGGTCGGTTCAGGATCGAATTTTTGGGTAGCGAGAGCCTCGGGACTGACGAGTCCGGTACCGACCAAGAGGGAATCTAGACCGAAATCGCGAGCTCCTCGAATATCCGTTTCGAGCTGGTCGCCTATCATCAGGAGATTTTTAGAACCTGCACGCCGGACTGCTTCAGCAAAAATACGCGGGTAGGGCTTGCCGAGCTTTTCAAAACGAGGGAGAGGTCCTGTCCCGACGCGGGCCTCCAGCGCTTTTTCGATCAGCAGAGCGATGCTCCCCGCCGTGATGCCGAAATTATCCTTGTCCTTGGGGTAGATCAGGTCAGGGTTGGTGAGGATGAGTCGGAGAGGAAGATGGCGAGCCATACGGGCCAGAATATGGCTGATTACGGCTTCAATCGTCTCGAGCAAAGGATAATCGCTTTGATTGGCAACGACGAGGACCTCGAAGGGATCGCGCAGGGCATCGACGATGCGACCTCCGGCAAGGGCGACATAAGAAGCTGAAGAAGCGGTACCGAGGACGGCCGTCGCCTTGCCCTGCAAGCCTTCCTCAGCAAAAAAGCCCGGCAGTAGAGACGCCGAATTAATGATCTGCTCACTGCGTACCTCGAGTCCTTTTTTGCGATAGGATGCCTCGGTTTCCGCGATAGTCCGAGAGCTACCGTTGGTCACGATCCAGGTCCGCACCCCACGATCGCTGAGCTGTTTCCACAGGCGATCGGCCCCCGGAATGATCGCAGTATCATCCACCAAAACCCCATAAGCGTCGAAGAGCAAACCATCGTAACGAGTCGCGATTTCCATTAAGTCCTGGATCTTGCTGACCATCATCACCCACTTAAAAATTGCGTCCTCATCGAGGCTCGCCTAAGATGCAGCAACGGCAAAAGTCGAAGCCTTTGCAGAGGTCTCATGCATCAGTATCTCGTCGCGCTCGGCGCCAACCAAGGCGATCGAGAGTATTACATAGAACAAGCCATCGAAGCTATCCGTAGATCTTGCGGCCTTATTCGTGCCCGCTCACGTTCCTATGAAACCGCGCCGCTTGGTGCTGCAGACCTGCCTTTTCTCAACTCTGCCGCGATCGTCGAGACGGCTGAAGAGCCGGAACAAATGCTCAAAATCCTTATGAAAATCGAAGAGAGCTTAGGTCGCGTGCGCACCGTGCGCTGGGGCAATAGAACCATCGATTGTGACATCATTCTCTGGCGAAGGGCCGAAGGCCAGTTTCCTCTCTTTCAGAGCTCTATCCTGACGATTCCCCATCCTGAGGCCCATCGTCGCTCATTCGTGCTCGATCCAGCGGTAGAAATCGCTGCTGATTGGATTCATTCTGGACAGAATCTTACCGTAAGGCAGTTATGGCAGAGTTTAAGCGGTGGGACTCCGGCTCTTGAAAAGCCTTAACGCAAAAAAGCGGCTCTAAAGCCGCTTCATTCTCGGTCCTAGGATCGAAAACTCGAGATCAGACCATATCTTTCAAGGCTTTGAGCGGACGAACCTTAACCACGTTACGGGCAGGCTTGGCTTTGAAAGTCATTTCTTCCCCGGTGAAAGGATTAGTACCTTTGCGGGCTTTAGTCGCTGGCTTACGCACAACGGTGACTTTCATCAGTCCAGGAACGGTAAAGGTGCCTGGGCCTTTTTTCAAATCGTTGCCGATGAGCTCGCCCAGAGTCGAGAAAACAACGCCGATTTCCTTTTTGGAAAGACCGGTATTGTCGGAGAGGGCGGCCATCACCTGACTTTTCGTACGGGGTTTAGCAACTTTTTCGAAATTCTTGGGCCCTGTCAGGAGCGTGCGGGGCTCTTTTTTAGCTGCTTTTGGCTTCGTAGCGGCTTTTTTTGCTGGTTTCTTGCCTGCTTTAGCTTTAGTTCCGGCTTTTTTCTTGGCCATTGAATCGTGACCTCCTAAAAATTATGAATGTGCGATGAGTGCATACTCTATAAATTACGTTAAATGCGCTGGAAAAATCAAGCTGCAGTTGTTTTTTCTACCGCAAAACCGAGACTCTCCATTACATCAGTTCAATTGAGAGAGGCAACTGTTTTAGGCTTAAAACCGCATTTTTACCCTGACGAATGATTTCACTTCCGTCTAAACGGTCTAAAAAACTTGATTTTTGCTGCTGAACTCCGATACGGACTCGAGGCTTTGGGGGGCAATCATGAGGTCAAACATCGCAGTGCGGGACTTGCTGGGGAATAAAGCTATCCTCATCATAGAGCCTACCCTCAACTATAAAAACTCTATGAAGGGCTTCTTGAGCAACCTCAAGGTCACCCAATATAAAATCGTTTCTAACGTCCGAGACGCAAAAATCAGCCTTCTGACAATGGATGTCGGCCTTTTTATCGTCGAATGGGGCCTCAAAGACACCAACGGCATTCAATTCTGCCGGGAAATAAAGGAAAATCCGAAGCATCAATCGACCCCCTTCCTGCTCCTTTCTACCGAAAACTTACGCAAAGATGTGGTTTTGGCCAGCGAGGTAGGCGTGGATGGCTATCTTTTGAAGCCTTTTAGCTATGAAGAATTTTGTGAAGCCGTGATGAACGCGCTCAAGACTAAAAACGTCCCAACCCACGTCAATCGCACTTTAGCCGAAGCCAACGACCTCTTGCGACTGAACGAGCTGGACCAAGCCGAAGCGCTCTTCGAAAAAGCCCGACAGACCAATCCTATCTCAGCTCGAGCCCTGCACGGCCTAGCGACAATAGCCGAGCGCCGCGAAGATTCGCAGAAGGCCCTGATGTTCCTCAAGCAGGCTTGTCTGATGAATCCCGAATACGTCGAGGCCCTGCGGGATATTCTCGAAATCCTCATGGTACGTGGACCGGTGCGCGAACTTATAGAATATGCCCAAAAAGCCCATGCCGCGAGTCCTGAGAACCCTAAGTATTCTTTGATCCTGGCCAAAGCCTATCTCGAAGAAGAAGATCTCACCCTCTCGGAGAAATACTTCAAGAAGACCATCCGGCATGCCCCCAAGTTAGCTCAGGCTTACAAGGGTCTCGGTCAACTCTATCTGATTCAAGAAGAATACGATCTAGCCATGGGCAACTTGGAGAAGGCTCTCGATCTCGACGAAGGTGACGTCAGCGTTCTCAATTCGCTGGGCACTTCCTACGTCAAACTAGGGAAGTATGAGAAGGGAATTGAAAAGTACCTTGCCGCGCTCAAGATCAGACCGAGCGATTATAGAGTCATGTTCAATTTAGGCTATGCAAAGGAAAAACTCGGCGATTTAGATAGCGCCCGCTTCTTCTACCAGCAGGCTCTGACGCACAATCCCGAGTTCGACAAGGCTAAGCGCCGCCTCAAGGGTCTGATTCCGCAGGCCAGCTGATCACCGCATACTGTTCAGCGCCTCTGCGCAATTTGCCGATAATTTTCGAGACTTTCAGGGTTAGCGATGGCGCTCATATTATCCAGAGGCTCACCTTCCAGTATGCGGGTCACGGCAAGCTCCAGCTTTTTACCACTGCGGGTATAGGGGATATCGGCCACCTTATAGACGGCCTGCGGCACGTGACGAGGCGATAGCTGCGTTTTGAGCCTTTGCTTTATCCTCTGCTCCAGGTCCTGATTCAGTTCGCACCCTGAGCGCATTTTCAGAAAGAGCACCATCTCCGCTTCTCCGTCCCGATGCCAGGAAACGGCCAGAGAATCTTGGATTTCCGGGAAGGTTTCGACCTGACGATAGATCTCCGCCGTACCTATTCTCACTCCCCCTGGGTTTAGCGTCGCATCGGATCGACCGTAGACGAGGATCCCGCCGCTAGCCGTAATTTCGACAAAGTCTCCATGCCGCCAAATCTCGCGATTCGGGTAGTAACTGAAGTAGGCTTCGCGGTAACGACGCCCATCATCGTTGAGAAATCCGATAGGCATAGATGGAAACGGCTTTGTACAGACCAATTCTCCGCGTTTTTCCCGCTGCGAATGCCCGTTTTCATCCCAGCAATCGATCGCCATGCCGAGACCCGGCCCTTGAATTTCCCCTGCATAGACCGGAGACAGGGGATTGCCGAGCATGAAGCAGGAGACTATATCGGTACCGCCGCTGATCGAAGCGAGGTGCACATCGCGTTTCACGGCTGCATAGACCCAAGAGAATTGCTCTGGCATGAGCGGCGAACCTGTGGAAAGCATCGTTTCAAGCGCAGTAAAATCGAAGCTTTGGCCGGGTAAGAGCCCCGCTTTTTCCGTAGTGGAGAGAAATTTAGGGCTGCTGCCGAAGCAGCTAACCTTATGTTCAGCGACGGCTCGCCAGAGGACGCTAGAATCTTCCCGCGTAACTGAGCCTTCGAAGAGCACCAGCCCCGCGCCGACGCTGAGAGCTGAAGCCATCCAGTTCCACATCATCCAGCCGCAGGTGGTGAAGTAGAGCAAACGCTTCCCGGGCCCTAGATTGCAGTGCAGCATGAGTTCTTTTTTATGCTGGATGAGCGTACCGCCCACCGAGTGAACGAGGCACTTTGGTTTGCCCGTCGTACCCGAAGAATAGAGGATGTAGAGTGGGTGGTCGAAGTCGGTAGCCAGCGGTTTGAAAGCGAGCAGCTCAGCCTCACTCATGGTACCGAGCAGAGAGCCCCAGTCGAGCCAAGGAGCGCTTGAAGCTCCATCTTCCAAAGGATCTATCATCACAGCGCAGCTAACCGAGCTGAGTCCTCGTAGGACCTCGTCGGCAGTCGGGCGGCAATCGAATTTCTTACCGTTATAGGTATAGGACCGGGTGGCAATGAGTGCCTTTGGGCTTATCTGTCCGAAGCGGTCAAGGATGCCCTGTGAGCCGAAATCAGGAGAGCACGAACTCCATACCGCTCCCAGCGAGGCGGTCGCGAGCATAGCGATCACGGCCTCAGCTGTATTGGGAAGTATCGCAGCGACCCGATCTCCGCTGCCGATGCCATGGGCCCTCAGAGCACGCGAGCAGCGGGCTACTGCCGCATAGAGTTCTCTGCCTGTGTAAAAAATAGGCGCGGTGCGACCCTCTATTATAGATATGATCTTCACCGAGCTATCCAGAGGATCGCTCAGTAGATTTTCTGTCCAGCTCAGTCGTCCCCCGGGAAACCACTTCCCGCCCAGCATGCAGCCTTCGGCCGGAGCTTGGAAGCTTCTTGTCGGCGTTTCTGCCCATTTGATGCCAAGGAATTTTTCGGCGATGCCCCAGAAGCGGCCGACGTCTTGAATCGACCATGCATGCAAATCAGAATAGTTCTGGAATTTCTTAGCACTGTGGGCGGCGAGTTGAAGCGCGAAGGTACCCATGTACGTGCGTTCGGCCCAGCTGCTCTCTGGTGTCCATAGAGCTTTTTTTTCCTTCGTGCTGCCCATCTCCTGCCCCCTCTCTTCTGCATATCAGGAGTCCTAGGCGGATAGCCTGGCTGACTCCGCCCCCAAGCTACAGGTGGCCATCAGGAATGTAAAGAGAGGGATCCCTGGCAGCGGGAGGGCTAGAACTCCTGCGAATCTGACTCACACGTCGACAGATCGATCGATTTTCTTGGCCAACTCGCGCAGTCTTTGCAGACCTTGGTTTGACCCTTCGTTCTGCGGCTCGCGAGTCTTCGCCTTGGAAGCCGAAGCAGAAGAGGAGGCTGTGAGCTTATCGTCTGCCGGTGCTTCGAGCTTGCTGCTTCGGCTTTCTTCGCGACGATAGCTCATCGACACCAGAGATTTCTGTGCTCGCTCTAGGCTCGAAGCTAGTGGCTTTGCGGGAGAAAGCTCGGGATTCGGCTGTGGTCGTTCGCTCCGTGCAGGTGCAGCTCGCGGCGTTTTAGGAGGCGGGTTCTGCACCCGCTTCGGGCCCATTCCAAGTTGTTGGAGGCGTTGCTTCATGACCAGTGGACTAACATTGAAAAATGCGGCGGTGGGTCCGTCAACGCCATTGAAGCGTTGATGAGCCTTCTTAACCATGCCTTGAGGAAGGAGCAATGCCAGCGCGAAGAGATCGGCCTCTTGCAGGCGTGCACTCTTTCTTTGCTGTTTTTGTCCGCCTGTTGCTGCGGAGAATTCGTAAAGATCACCTTCGAGTTGGTATAGTTCCGAGCTGAGATCGGCGCGGGCCATCGATGGCTGGATGGCGAACAAAAAATACCCGAGTAGATGAGCTAGGGTGAAGTTTTTTTCTCGAACGTCCTGGATGCTGACGTTCAGACTGAGAACCACCGAATACTGACCCTTTGCATCAAAGGCTCGCACGCGCCCGATACCAGGCCCCTTCTCGCGTTCGACTCTGATCCCCATCTGGGTCAAGAGCCCTTCGACGTCGAGTCGTGGGGAATAAGTCGTGCGCGCACCGAAATATTTGCGAACTGAACATGCCAGTGTTTCCAGATCACCTTTTTGAACAAGCTGCAGAATTTCAGGAAAGATAGCAAACATACTCTGAACCTCCGGAAGAGCCTTCTTCATTGTACTCGGAAATGCTCTAGAAGAGAGAGTCTCGCCACTTTACCTCCACGTCGAGAATTCGTCCTAAATATTTGTAATATATAAGGAATGCTCCCCCTCGAGGCAACAGCGCCAAAGTCCGCAGATCGGTCTTGCACCGAGTGACGAGGTCAGTTTCATCGTTCTTTTGGGATGTGATCGATAGATCTGGCGTCTTGCAAAAACTGCTGAAGAAATGTCGGCCTCGCGATTCTTTGCTTTCCAAAAGCTTTTCTCGAACGCGGGTCTGCCCTGTTCTTTGTTGTCTGGCGCCTTCGTTTGACAATGGCTCCGAAGGAGTTCGGCAGCTTCGTAAAAAAATTTTGCTGCATCTTGCTCAGAGATTTTTTTTTGTGCGAGAAAAGATTGAAATGGAATAAATTTTTCGGTAACACTATACCTAACACAGTCATGCGACAGCTCATCTCTTAGGAGGAGACCTTGGAAGAGAATCAACAAGCCGATCTAGGCGCACCGGAAGTAAAAAGCACCAAGAAAAAGCGTGCGACAAAGAAGAAAGCCGGTAAGAAAAAAGGCGCGAAAAAAGCGGTAGCCAAGAAAAAGACCAGCAAGAAAAAAGCTACTAAAAAGGCAGCCAAGAAGAAGCCAGCAAAGGCTACTCGCAAAAAGGCAGCTAAGAAAAAAGTAGTCAAGAAAAAGGCCACTAAGAAAGCCGCCACCAAGAAAAAGGCGACTAAAAAGAAAGCCAAGAAGAAATAACTTGGTCTATAGAGCCTAAAAGGGCTGGAAGCAGCAAGCTTCCAGCCATCTTTATTTCTACATCCCGGACAAAGCGACTCCCCTAGAGCCGCAAATGGGGGTTCCTCGGGAGCTCGCATGGGGGAACGTGATTGAAAAAGTCTAGTGCTGCTACTTTGAGACTCCTTTACCTGCACAACAAACAAGGCTTTACTCGGCTTCGCTATGACATGGGTCGCGAGCTGGTTATGATCTTTAGCACAGCCACTCTATTGGCGCTTTTCTTCTATATATTTCACGACTTTTTGAACGAAAAAATTGCCGGTGTTGCGCCTCATCTGAGACAAGCGATGAGCCGAGGCTTTCTCTCTATCCTACTTGTTTTGCTAGGCCCTGTCTTAGCCGGCCAGCTCAAGAACCTATGGCAAAGCGAGATGGGTTGGAATGCCTTCGCCTTACGAGCGGGAGAGGATCCTCGGGTACTCAGGAGCTTTCGCTGCTTGCAAACTCTCTGGCTTCTCGCACTATCCTATGGCTTTTTCTACTTAGTTCTTCTTCCCCGTTTCGAAACCGGATCGACTTCTTTATTTTGGCTTTGGCAAAGCCTCGGCCTCATCCTCGGCGCGGTCCGCCTGCGTTGGTTTTCTGACCAGGATCCCGCTGCGAAAAATCAATTGAAGCCTATCTTAAAGAGCGAGCTTCAAAGTCGCAGCCAGACCCTCCTCCTTTGGCGCTGGCATCAATTGAGTCGACGTCATCGACTGGCCCGTCTTTGTCTAGGACTCGGTATTGCACTGCAGATCGCAAATTTCAGCTTACTGGCCAGTGGCTGGCCTTTCTTCATTTCGATCTTAGGGGCGATGTTGAGTAGTCTCCTCTTTGCTTCGGCCGTAGCGTTTCAGCTCGAGGAGGACATGCGTTCTGTGTGGTTTGAGCGACAGCTAGGTTGCTCGCACCAAGAATTTGTTGCGGTCTATCAGAAGCTTTGCTTTGGGCTCGGCGGGGCGCTAGCTCTGATCGCCTTCGTCCCCTGCCTTATCTTTTCGAGGTCCTATCCATTGGCCGAAACCTGGAAAATCATCCCTATAGCGGCCCTATTTCCGAGTCTCTTGCCCTCGGTTATGTTCCAGCTTGCTCCTGAGCGACCACTGCTGCAGATCCTGGTCACGGCTCTCTTAGGGCTCTTTCTGGGTACTGCCATCTATGCCCACGCTCTCTCCCTAGTCTTAGTTCCCTTTTTGATCTACTACGCGAAAAACTATCAGCAGAACAATTTTTACCGCACCTAGTGCGGGAGGAACCCATGCTACCTTTGCACATAGAAGGGCTTGCCAAACAATACCCTCAAAGCAACTTCCAGCTAGGGCCTATCGACCTCAGTCTGAAGGCTGGAGCGAGTCTCGCTATCTTTGGTAAAAACGGAGCCGGCAAGTCGACTCTTTTTCAGATGCTCAGCGGACATCTTCGACCCGATAGCGGTAAGATCACTCTCTTTGGGGAGCTGATGAACTTGGAGGCTTTTACCCTAAAGCGCCGCATCGGCTATCTTCCACAGCACCTCGATCTTCCTCGTTGGGTAAGCGGCTTCGACATCGTGACCTATGCGCTTCGACTCTATGCGGTCAGCGAACTCGAGAAGCGGCGGAACGAGGTGCTCCGCTATTGGGACTGCGAAAGCTATGCCCATAAGCCGATTGCAGCTTGCTCCTATGGAATGCAAAAGCGAGTAGGCCTGGCGATCGCGATGCTGCACGATCCTGATCTCTTGATTCTGGACGAGCCATTTTCTGGTCTCGATCTCTTTCACATCCGTGCCTTAGAGAACTTGCTTGAGGAGCGTCGAGCTCGTAAAGTCACGATTATCAGCACGCATGTAGCAGCTTATGCGGCAAAGCTCAACGACTGTGCCGTCAGCCTGCAGGATGGGAAGTTGAAAACGCTTTCCGCCTGGCCCGACGCATCTTTTGTCGAGCGTATCGAGCTGATGGAAAGTGAGTTCTTCCCCCGATCGTCACCCAAGCAAGGACTGAATCGCTGATGGAATCTCGAGGTATCCTCCGCTTTACCCGTCAATTTGCTTACGAACTCTGGCCCTGGTACCTCAGCGGTGCCTTCTTTCTGATCGTCACCAATATTATCACCCTCGAGATCCCGCAGCTCGCCAAGCGTATCGTCAACGCCTTACAAGCGCCGATCGATGCGGCCAGCTCAGAGGATTTGTCAAAACTAGCTATCGGTATTGCGCTGCTCGGCTTCGGTCAGATTATCGTCAGAAGTACCTCGCGCATTCTAATTTTCTGGCCAGGACGACGCTTAGAAGCCAGCTCTAAATCCTTTCTTTTTGCGCGGGCTCTCCATCTGCCGCAGACCTTTTTCGACAAGTTCGGGATGGGCGATCTCATTTCGCGTCTATCTAATGATCTGGGGCAGCTACGGATCTTTTTTGCCTTCGCCGTCCTCCAGGTGCTCAATCTCTGCTTCATAGCAATTTTCACGCTCTATAAAATGTTCAGTGTCCACGCTCTCCTCACCACGGCCGCCCTCGTTCCCATACTTTTCATGTTGGTGACGGCCCGCTTTATTATGCCCAAGCTGCAGCGCTTCACCAAAATGAACCAAGAGGCCCTCGGTTTTCTCACCAACCGCGTCACCGAGAGCTTTACCAATATCCATATCATTCAATCGAATGCAGCTGAGGCCAGCTTTCGCGCTCTGATTGAGCGCGAGAACGACAAAGTTTATGCTACGGACACCAAGGTACTCGTGTTGAGGACGCTCTTCTTCCCGCTTATGAGCTGTCTGACGGGGCTAGCACAGCTCATCGTCCTCTTTTACGGTGGTCAGCTCGTGATAGGCAAAGAACTGACGATCGGGGATATTTTGGCCTTTAATATCTACCTTTCCTACCTGGCTTTTCCTTTGACTTCGATAGGGATCGTGCTGGCGATATACCAGCGATCTAAGAGCGCTTTAGAGCGCCTCGATCCCATCTTCGATGAGCCGGCCGAGCGAGATCTTGACGCCGCTCCGACTGCGGCAACGGAGTCACTGGTCTCGTTCGACAAGCTGAGCTTTCGTTATCCCAGTCAGGGTGAGGAGCATAGGGCTTTGCAGGACGTCAGTTTTCAATTGAAAGAGGGCGAAATGCTGGGGCTCTGCGGACCAGTCGGCGGCGGTAAGAGCACTCTCTTTCAACTGCTCACCCGCATCTACGATCCCCCGCGCGGCTCGATTCGCCTGCGCGGTGTCGACATTCTCGGTCTCCATCCTGACGAGCTGCGGCAGCGCTTTGCCTATGCTCAACAGCGGGTCCATCTCTTCTCAGCGAGCATTCAGGAAAATCTAGGTCTGGGCATGGATCCGAAACCGAGTCAAAAGCAGCTCGAAGAAGCCGCTGCTGCCGCACAGCTTCTAGCGGAAATCGAAGCTTTTCCGCAGGGCTGGGACACAGAAGTCGGTGAGAAGGGTCTCAGGCTCTCGGGTGGTCAGAAGCAGCGATTGGCTTTAGCGCGGGTTTTTCTGCGACGTCCGCAACTGCTTCTGCTCGATGATGTGCTCTCAGCCGTGGACAATATCACCGAAACTCGGCTTTTGCAGGAGCTGCGTCAAAGGCGTGTGAGTATGCTGATCAGTTCGCACCGGAGTTCGGTGCTCGAACTCTGCGATCGCGTGATCTATCTGGAGGACGGTGTGCTGCGCGATCAAGGCCCCTTTGCCGAGCTCATCAAGAGGCAACCCCATCTGCAAGAGGCCATTCATGACGAATCCAAATGAGAAGCTTTCGCAGGATTTCCGGCGCCTTCGAAGGCTCTGGCCCTACTTGCGTTCGAATAAAGGTCTGCTCCTTACGGCCTGCGTTCTGATACCCCTGATTTCGCTCATGCAGATGGGAGTGCCTTTCCTCCTGAGGTGGACGATAGACCATGGGATCGTGCCGGCTGATTTCAGGGTGTTGGCCTGGGGAGCTGCCGGATATTTTATTTTGGTCGTCGCTGAATATGCAACGCGGGCTCTGC
>JBGSTX010000197.1:0-2995 GCA_041736305.1 Oligoflexus sp.
TCTGGCGCCTAAAGCGCCTGAGACTATCCTGAGGAGTGAAACGACGAAGGATCTCGCCGATAAGTACCTGATTCCACGAGATCCTTCGCTTCGCTCAGGATAGTCCCTGGGCGAAATTTTCAATTTCGCGCCAGCGACTAAGTAAGCTGGCTTGCCGCCATCTGGACAATCAGGGATGGCGCCGGCGATTGCTTGATGAGGCCTCTTAGAATTATAGAAATACTGATAAGAAATACAGGCCCCGAAGGGCTCAGCTTTATCCCCGTTGTCACATCAGCCCAAGGCTGCCTGAGTCTATTCTCAATATCACCCGCTGTATTTCTTGTTTCCTTTCTCGATGGCGAAAGTCCATGAGTTTTTTGGTATAATGTCCGGATTCGGTGCAAGGCACTGCGCAAGGAGGGGGAGGCTCATAATTTTTTGTAACCAACCGTTTCTCGGCAGCGAATACTCCTCGGAGTCATAGTTAGCATTGATTCAGTCGCATGTCTAAAAAGTACCGTTCATGACTCTCTCACACTTTAATCAGGAGCTTTGAAAAGATGAACATCACTCATTTCCTCGCAGTTGGATCGGTCGTCCTCCTCACTTGGGCCTGTGGTAGTAAAGATGACAAAAAGGCCTCAACAGACTCATCGTTCGATGCGGGCACGTTTCCTTCTGCCCTTTTGCAAGAATTCAGCGCTTGGACGCCAACTCTGGAAGGTGACCAAACCTTTAAAAGTGCAGGTCATGGCGGAATTACGGTTCGATCTTACCTCAACGAGCTAGCTAAGAATCACGTCGCAGCCGTGAGTGATCCTTACCCAATGGCGGTCGGATCCACTTTAGCAAAAGCTGTGGTGAGTTCATCTGACTCCGCCGTAGGCACTGCTTCTACAGTATATTTCATGAAAAAAGAGGCTGCAGGCTTTGATACCGAAAATGGTGACTGGAGCTACGTGGTTGCAAGACGCGCCAATGGGGCACTGGAATACGATGCGAGTGTTGGTCCGAAGCAGCAGCTTTGTGTTTCCTGTCACGCGAAATTCAGTGATTATGACTATGTGCAAACGATTGAGTTTTACAAACGTCAGACGACGTCCCTCTAAGCTTCATTGGCTGCAGGGCTATTCTTGAAAAGCAGTTTATTAGGAGAATCTATTCATGCAGACTCAGAAATTCTTTCCCAGTTGGAACATGCTCCACGCAGCCATGTTTTTTTTGTTGACAACATCAGCTTTTGGTAAGGAGACGAAAAGCATGAGCTTAGAAGAGCAATTAAGAGCGAAGGCTCAGGAATCGGCGCAAAAAATGCCACCCGAAAAAGCTAAAACTATGTCTGACGCGATCGACGCATTGAAAGCAGAAAAAATTCTTGCGAAAGTCCCTAAGGTCGGCGACATGTTTCCAGATTTTAATCTCCTCGATGTTAAAGGAAAAGCAGTTGGGCGTAAGGAGGTATTAACAGCTCGACGTACTATTGTTACCTTCTATCGAGGCGGATGGTGCCCCTATTGCAGCCTGCAGCTTCGCGCTTTCCAAGATGAATTACCCAAGATTCTAAGCAAAAAAGGCCGACTCCTCGCAATAAGTCCAGAACTTCCAGATCAAAGTCTCTCAACTCAGGAAAAGAACCAGCTCGAGTTCACCGTGCTTAGCGATAAAGGCCAGGAACTAGCAAGAAAGCTCGGCTTGGTATACAAGCTACCGGTCGCGCTCCAAGAGCTTTACAAATCCTTTAAGATCGATTTACCGCAACTCAACGGCGATGGTACTTGGGAGCTGCCACTCGCTGCGACCTTTGTGTTAGATGAAAGCGGTAAGATCATCTACGTATTCGCCAACGAGGACTACAAAATTCGTGCTCCAATGATAGACGTATTGAAGGCTCTCGATTAATTCTCGCGGCAGAATCTCTTGACAAAGTCTTGAGCCAGGATATTTAAGCTCACTCGGGCTTGATAGTCTCTGGCCTCGAAAATACAGGCACTACCGCGCGAAGCCCTATGCTAAGCATATGGACAAGTGATACGAATCAGAGCAAAAGATCGTTCCTGCCGAATCAGAATTTGAGATCGAAAGAAATTCCGTTGGGCAGGATCTGCCAAGTAACTTGTGTCGTTTCAGGAGACGAGCCGATCCGCGGCGTTGTAAAGATAAAGAGTTCGGAGACGGCCATTCCCAGCAGAAAACGCCGACCTGCGTCCTGAGGGCGCTTGTCTAACCAAGCTATGGCTGCCGATGCCAGGAACTGTTCCGTCAGGACAAAAATCTGAAACCCCGTGGACCGTCTGCGAACAATTTCCAGCCTCGTATCGTCGAGGATTCGCTGCCCCATGGCGGCTTTAGCCTCTTGCTCCGCAGTGGTGGCTTCTGGACTGCTATGAAATTCTCGCAGAAACGCAGCAGGCAGAGGATTGATCAAAGTGCTGAGGAGACCTGAACCCGATGTCACGACGCTTACTTTCGCATCAAATTTTTGCTGTTTGGAAGTGGAATCACTAGCCAGTGTTCGAGCTTGCAAAGTCAGTGATCCCAAAAAAAATGAAGTCCATCCATACTGCCAGTAGCTTGCCTGAGTAGCGACTTCATCGAGTTCGTGCTTGTTGCGGTCAAGCTCATTCCCAAAAGCTGTTGCACCGATGCCAAGACAGAAAATGCAGCAAACTGATCGAATGCAAAAGTTTGTCATTATTCTTCCTTAATTCAGAAGGCCAGCCTAATCTTCCTTGCCAAAAGCGGACACGAATATTGCGCAACGCCTAACATTTAATCAGCAGCAAATGCAGCCGATGTCTTGTAACCCAGCGACGAAAGAAGGCGTTGCCGCCACTCCCCCGTTCCCCACAATCCCCGTTCATACCTCAGATGATGCGAAGACCAACCTTCTTTATCAGCTGCTCGATAGAGGTATTTCCACTGAGCTTTCACCTTGATATAGGTCTCATTCAAACGCCAGCTTTTTCCTGCAGGTCGTTTAAGGAGACGTACAGCCTTTCCCAGCTCTGGAGTG
>JBGSTX010000206.1:0-25594 GCA_041736305.1 Oligoflexus sp.
TCCCTCTCAAGCCGCATCTTGATAACATAGCGCATTCGGATACCTTCGAACTCTGCATCGGCCAGGTTCACGGGCATGAAGCCGGCAATGCTCTGCGCTCTCCCGGGCGTTCCAAAACGCAGAAATTCGGCTATTCTTTGATGTCGACGAACGACTCAGGCTCGACCCTCAGCAACGATATTCTCTATTCCCGCACCCCGACTCCGGCCATAGTTCACAATTATCACAATAACAGCCTGGCCAAGCGCAACGGCCTGGTCATGAAGGGCATCGGGCGTTCAGGTGTGATGGCTTATCACTTTGATGCCGGCTTGAGCCGCGGTCAGCTCGATCGCTATTTCTCCGGCGAGGCTTTGATTGAAGCCTTCGCGCCTTCGTCCTCTAGCCAGAATTTTCCTATCAATCCTCTGCAAGCCAACTACTTGCGCAATCTGATGGGGAAACTCGATCAGCGCTTCATGCAGACCCGGCCCTATTCCGCAGAAATCGCCAAGGGCCACACGCGCCAGCTCGAAAGGGTCATGGCCAAGCAGTCTATCGAAGGTTTTTCCTTAGCGCTTACCGAAGACGAGAAAAAGTATTGGCTCAGTGGAGTTCCCCCGCAGTCCAGCATTGATTTGCGCGGGCTCGGCATCGCTGAGCAGATGGCTTATGGTTTTAAGCTCGTTAGCAACGGCATCGTCAAGACGCTCGCTCTAGAATTCGACTACGCAGATTTTCACGGTGATCGCGATGAGCATGTGATGCGGACCATGTCCAAGCAGACCGCGTTGCCTCTCGCTCGCCTGATCCAGGCCCTCAAGGATCAGGGCCTGTTTCACCGCACTCTCATTGCTATTTATACGACTGATGGCAGTCGCAGTCCCGCTTCCAACTCGTATGGAGATGAAGGTAAAAATTCGCTTCTTCTAGCGGGCGGAATGATCAAGGGAGGTTACTACGGGGACATTCGGGTCGCCGAGACTTTGCCGGAAGGGCACAAATTTTCTTATCATATGCCCGACCTACAAAGCGGCCAGGCTGTATTCCAAGGTGCTCGCGATAACAGCGGTCGACTCTCAGGAGCTTCGGGCTGGAGAACAGTGATGAAGGCTTTGCGGATACCTGAAGTCTTCGTCAAGCAGTATCCAGAAGTCGCCGATGTCGCTCCACTCGATTTCATGTTGAGGACCTGAGGATGTGTTTCCACCGCTCGATACTTACTTTTGGGATTCTAGCGGCGCTGTTCAGCAGCTCCTGCTTGAAATCGAGCGCTTCGCGTAAAGTCTTAGAACCCGAAGTACTTGAGCCGATCGAAAATAAGGACAAGACAGAAACAGCCGTGGAAGCTGCAGCACCCGCTCCGCAAAAAGTCGAGTCGGACGTGACTAAAGCCTGTCTCAACTCGGCGGCAGATTCGGCCGTCGTGCATAGCTTCACTGTTTTACGGCGCGTACTCCAGGTAGCCGACTGCTCCGGCCTCACAACGCTCACAGGCGCGGAAGGCTTGGACCTGAGTG
The DNA here is from genome assembly GCA_041736305.1 of Oligoflexus sp. GTDB lineage: Bacteria > Bdellovibrionota_B > Oligoflexia > Oligoflexales > Oligoflexaceae > Oligoflexus. The sequence continues at coordinate 1,500 of JBGSTX010000206.1, forward strand.
GACAAGACCTGAAGAGTCTTGCTGTTCTGAGTTTCTTCCCTCAGCTCAAATATCTCGATATTAGTAAAAACCGGCAGCTACCCCTGGCCGAACTCGCTCTCTTAAAGAATCTCCAAGGTTTGCGCCTGGAAGATGCCGATCTCACGAGCTTGGAAGCCTTGCCTGCCCTACCCCAACTGCGTTCCCTCTCCCTCGCTGCTAACAAACTGCAGGGGCGGATTGAGCTGAGTGCGTACCCCTTGTTAGAAGAGCTCGATCTGAGCGCTGTCGGAGCTCTCGATGAACTGGTGCTGGCGAGACCAGGGACTCTGCGGATCCTTCGCATCAATCAGACTCCGCTCAAAAAGCTGAGCGATCTTTTGCTAGGGACACTGGGCCTCCAAGAGCTCTATATCCGAGCTGCTGATCTGAAAGACGCGGAAGCATTTAAGCCTTTACTCGCTATCAAGCAGTTCGATTTCAGGGATAATCAAATTGCGGATCTGAGTCCTCTGAGCACTCTCACAAATATCTCCCACGTCTGGGCCGACCACAATCAGATCGTCGATCTAAGGCCACTCGCAAGCCTGCCTCGGCTTGAAGTTCTGCACCTAGCGGGAAATTTGATCACAGACAGGTCACCACTCGATGGTTTAGCTGCCCTTTGGGATCTCAACCTCTCTGATAATCCCCTGACTTCTCCCACAAAATAACTTGCTTAATGCGCCATTTATACATATATTAACTGTGGCTTTGCGGTTCTTTCCTGCTGCTGTTGCGGAGTACTTATGCTGCGGTTGTGCTGTCTGCTCATGTTCTTGAGTTTGATGTCCTGTCTTAAGCCGAAAGGCTCTCCGTTACAAAATCTCGAAACAGCGAGCGACGTTCCCGTCGAAATCCCTACGATTCCAGAACCCTCTGTTCCTGATATGTTTGAGCGCGAATTCACTCAGCTCAAACTCTTGCCTTTAGATATTCGCGAGCTCAAGTTCGAGCAATGGCTCTCTGACCCTAGCCAGGCTAGTCTCGCTAAAAGCAATGCAGAAGCAAATCTTGATGAACTAGGCGGCCCGAACTATGCCGAGGGTAGGCCTGAGTCGCGGACTTGGGGAAAGCCTTATATTGAACAGTGGCTCAAACACGTAGCCCCTTTCTGCCAGGATAGTAGAGCCTTTGAGCGCTTTGCTGCGGGCGGTACCAGCGAGCTGTTCGTCTCTATCTACGGTCGGCTGCCTACGACAGCCGAAGTAGAGGATTTTTCTCAGGTCGATGCTGAAGCTAATCTTTCAGCCCAAGACAAGTTTGTAGTGAAATGTTTGTCTCTCGTGAGTTCATTAGAATTCGTTTCGCAGTAAAGGCTGCTTACTCGGGCCAGCAGATAGACCCGCTGACTCTTTCGAAAAAGCGCCCTGTCTCCAGATCCTGCCTACCCTCCAGTTTGAGCTGGCCACGTGCGCCGGCGAAAGCCCCACTCCCCTCTTCGATAGGCCCCGAACTTTGAAAGACGCCCGACGCGACGTCGAAGCTGCCTTTAGCCAGGAGCGTATAGCTGCCTCTAGCCGTTTCGAAAAGCACCGTTCCAGCGATAGTAGCGAGAGTACCCGTCACTGATTCAATCTGGAAGTTTCCTTGTGTCCTTCCAGCGATGAGCGGGCTACCTACTATTACAGCTGTGGTTTGCCCTTCACCTTGGTCCTGACCGAAACCTACCCCATTCGCCGGTAAACAGAAATCTCGTCCGTAGCTCGATCCAGCGAAAGTCAGAAGCGATAGAAACAGAGCGCCTGATGTTCTGAGCATGTGCAGAGCCTCGCCTATGGGTTTGAGGCTTCAGCATGCAGGAGGGGGCTAGTGGATTCAAGACAAGATTTTTGTACTGGCCCGAAAACTGCAGTGAGCCCTATAGGACCAAGGACAAGCGTGCAAAGTAAAAAGATACTGTAAGATCCGCAAAGATTCACTGAGACGTGAGGGTGTCCGCAGCTCGCAGAGCGAATCGGCGCCTTGCGCATTTTATGAATTTCTATGTACACGTTGAGCAGCAAGTCTTTCAGAAATATTTAATGGACAAATTTTCTCGTGATCCTTTATAAATGAAGTAAGGAATGCTTCTCAAAACCACGACGCAAGAGGATTGTATGAAAGTCTTAGGAAACACGTTTAAGTTTTTAGCGCCCCTTTCGTTACTGGCAAGCACCGCAGCTTTCGCGAATGTCAGGCCTTCGGAAGGTCTCAAGATCAAGCAAATCATCTATAATGGTTCGGGCTGCCCGCTCGGTTCTGTGGCCGAAACCATATCGTCCAACGCCGACGCGTTCACGCTGACTTTCTCGGAATTCTTCGCTGAGGTCTATCAAGGCTCGCGTCCTTCGGAACAAACCAAGAACTGCATTCTCACCGTCGTGCTTGATGTACCCGCAGGCTGGCAATACTCGGTAGCCGATTTCTACTACCGAGGTTTCATGGATCTGGATCCCTATGTCGATGCCACACACTCAACCTCGTATTTCTTCCAGGGCCAAGGGCGTACGGGGACTTTTCAGTCGGTAAAGCAAGGCAGGAATTCTGGCTACAATGGTCAGTACAACTATCGCGATACCATTGGTCTCGAGTCCAAGATCTGGTCGGTGTGTAACGTCGAGCGTAGTCTCAACATCAACACCAGGATCAGAGTCGAAAATACCAGGAAGGGTAGCCAACCCGCAGCTCAGGGGTATATAGCGAATGACTCCATCGATGGCCAAATCGTTCAGAAATTTGGCATCACCTGGAGACGTTGCAGCTAGAAGTCAGTATAGGATCAGTCTTTGAGTGAAATTTTTGATTGAGACATCTTCTCGGCCTCTCGCCCTTTCCAGAGCGAGAGGTTTTTTTTAGAGAAAACCTCAGTGGAAATTATAGAAACGCTCGCCTAGAAAAACAGCCTCGATCCGTCCGCAGAGCTCCGTACCGAGAAAGCAGTTGTTTTTAGAGAGACTGAAGAGATCGTCCTCATTGACGACAGCCTGGGTCTCTACGTTCACCAGGGCAGCCTTGAGCGGGCGATCCACAGCTATCGTACCAAAATCCTCCTCGATACCGAGAAACATGGCTGGACGCAGAGAAAACACCTCAACCAAACGCGAAGCGCTCAGCTCACCGCGCCGCAGGAGCGAAAGCAGCACGCGCAGGGAAGTCTCGAGTCCGGTCGTACCGAAAGCAGCGGTCTTGAAATTAGTGCTTTTCACATCGGCTTCATGCGGTGCGTGATCTGTCGCGACAAAGTCGATGAGACCACTGGCCAAACCGCGGCATAGGGCGACTCTGTCGGCCTCGTCGCGCAGGGGCGGATTCATTTTAAAGGAACTTTGATCGTCGCGGATCGCCGAAGAGTTGAACCAGAGATGATGCGGCGAGACTTCGCAGGTGACCAGCAGGCCTTCGTCTTTAGCGCGAGCGACATGGTCAAGGGTTTCCCGGGCCGAGACGTGGAGCACGTGATAACGCGCGCCAGGGAAATCCTTGAGGAGACGCAAGTCCCGCTTCACCATATCGACCTCAGCCGAGACCGGATAAGCAGGCATTCCCAAGCGGGACTGCACGGGCCCTTGCGCCAGCACTGCTCCATGGCCGGGATATTCAGCGTGCTGTAGAATGGGCAAAGAGGTCTCGGCGCTAGCTCTGAAGGCAGCTTGCATGATGCGATCGTCGACGACGCCTAATCCATCGTCGGTGAAGGCTTTAACTCCCCAACGCGCCAGTGCCATGTGATCGACGGCTTCATGGCCTTTGAGACCCAGGCTGAGAGCTGCGGAGAGATAGGCTTTAACCCCAGTTAACTTCTGCGCCTCTTCAAGCTCGAACGCAGCCAGCTCACAGACCGCTATGCTGTCGATGACAGGCTTGGTATTGGGCATGCTCAGCACCGCGGCGATCCCGCCTCTCAAGGCAGCGAGCAGTCCGGTTCCGGGGGTTTCTTTTTGACTTTGCCCGGGCACCCGTAAATGAACCTGTGGATCGACACCCGCAGGTATCAGAGCCAATCCACGACCATCGATAAGGGTGATCGGACTAGCGTAGGCACTCGTAGGTCGCACGGCGGCCACGCGGCCTTCGCGCACTTCAAGATCAAAGCCGCTTTGGATGCCGCGACTAGACCAGATATCGACATTCTTGATCACGTAATGTTCGTAGGCGTGATACACGGGCCACCTCCCGATGATTCTATTTGATGGACGATAGGTTTTGGCCTCTGATTTTGCAATGGGAAAGGCAGGCTGCTCCTCCTCTCCTGGGAGTTGACAGATTCAGACACCCCAGCTATTGAGGTCAGATGAGGGCAGTTTTTCGGCAACACTGAGCGCGGAGTACCAGGCGATGACAGAAAAAATCCACATTGTCACCACTGGTGGTACGATCGATAAGGTCTATTTTGACGCTATGAGCACCTATCAAGTGGGCGAACCAACCATAGTGTCGATCTTGGAGGAAGCCAATGTCGATCTGCCCTTCGAAGTGAAGCAGATTTGTCGAAAGGACAGCCTCGATTTAACAGATGAGGATCGTGACGCGATATATGAAGCAATTCGCACCTCGCCTGGCTCACGCGTGCTGATCACGCATGGCACGGACACCATGATTCAGACGGCTGAGCGACTGCGCGGCATCAAGGATAAGGTCATTGTTTTCACGGGCTCCATGGCACCCTCGAAACTGCGCAATTCAGATGCCTTTTTCAATATTGGCTGCGCAATCGTCGCTGTTCAAACCCTGGGCCCGGGCATTTATCTGGCGATGAATGGCCGCATTCTGGACCCTCAGAAAGCCTATAAGAATCGCGCTCTGGCGCGCTTCGAAGAACGCAACTGAAGCTAGGAGCTGTACCCATGCACCTTAAGCAGCTTTTCACCAGTGCTCTTATCTGTGGATTATTCTCTTTGAGCAGCCTTCAACTAGCTGCCAATAGTGCTGTAAAAGCGCCTCTGGCGTGGATTCTTCCTGATAAGGTAAGCCTCTCCCTCACAGCTTCGCCTCCCCTGGCAAATAGAAAACTCGCGAGTTTGACTCTGACACCCGAGGGGGCAAGTCCCTGGGTACCCGTGGCTTTTGACGCTCTTATGCCGGAGCACAAACACGGTATGAATGTTGAACCTAGCGTTCCGACCTTGAAGGGCCAGGCCTATGAAATCCGCGGTGTGAAGCTGCATATGCCCGGTGCCTGGCTGCTGCGCCTTCGCGTCAAGCACCAGCAGACGGGCGAAGAGCGTTGGCTCGAGCGCCCTCTTCTCATCCCCTTTTAAGAAGTAATATTTGCCGACTGCCGCGTCTACTCTCCTGCTTATCTCCTGTTAGAATTAAGTAAGCACTGACTGACAAAGGATATAAGCGATGGGTAGGAAAATATTGGTCGTCGAAGATTCCAAAACATCTCGCCGCGAAATCGTGCGGCTGGTTCAAGAGCGCGGATTTACCGCGCTAGAAGCCGAGAATGGCCGCTCGGGCCTAGAGATGATCAAGGACCGCACCGATATTGCTTTGGTCTTCTGCGATCTCAATATGCCCGAGATGAACGGCTTAGAATTCGCAGCTGCCTTTCGCCAAGAAACTCATTACAAAGACACCCCCTTCATCATGATGGCGCAAGACAAGGGTGAGGCCAAAAGCAAAGAAGCTAGTTCCTCAAAAGTCACCGCTTGGCTGAGCAAACCGGCCGACGCTACGTCTATCGCCAGCTTTCTCGACAAATACTGCGGCTGAAGATCTGCAGTCTTCACCTTCTCCATGCCTAAGTTAGCGTTCGGAGCGTAAGACCCGGACGCTCTTTTCTATTTCTGCCAAGAGCGCGCCCACCATCCCCTCTCGCTGCGTTCAGCGCGCGGATGCATGCCTAGCGCTCGAAGACTCTCCAACACAGGGGATTCATTTGCTTCGTTTAAACCAGCAAGATAGAGATAGCCGCCGTCACGCAGGGCTGCGACCAGTTCCGGAAGCAGCGAGGTCAAGGTCGGCGGTAGAATATTGCAGACCAGTACGTCGAAGGGCTCAGCTGAGTTAGGGACGCTGCCTTCCCTTAATTCAAAATAAACTTGGTTGAGATTCTGGTTCTTGGCAGCGACGGCCAAGGCTTCGGCTTCGATGTCGGTCGCTACGATCGATCGGAAGCCTAAATGATGAGCAACGAAAGCCAGGACCCCAGTCCCGGTGCCGACATCAAGAAGTCGACCATGCCCGAGCTGAGTTTCATCCATATCTTCGAGTAGGCGGACCAAGGCCTGGGTCGTTGCATGCTGGCCCGAGCCGAAGACGCTACCGCTGGCCAGCCTTATCAGCTTTTTATCATTATTCTCCGGCAAGTCCGCAAAGTCTTCGGGAACTATTTTAAAGCATCGCGTCTCAAGCCAGCGAAAATCTAGCTCCCAGGCTTCCTGCCAGAGCTCATTGGGCAGGTGGCGCTCGCTAACTTGTATTCTCTCGGCAAAAGTTTGCCTTAAAGCCAGCCGCAGCTCCTGCACCCACTCATGATCGTAGCTGTAGATGAGTAGGGGAAGATCGACCTCACCTCTTTCGTAGGCAGCGACCAAGTCCTCTGCCTCCGCTCGACTTGCATCGAGAAAATTGCAGCTGGCTTCGACATAATCGTCGATACCGCGATCGTGGAGCCATTTGATGAGCTCCGCCCGACCACCGCGAAGCTCGACGCTCAGCTCGCTAACCCCTTTTTGCTTCTGCTGCGGCATAGACTCTTCCCTCTCAAAAACAAACGACAACCCACCTCGGGCCGCTGCGCACATTTCAGATCGCACAAAAACGATAATTTGGCTAGAATCGTTGCCTACCGTTGGAAAATGCTGCGGGGCTCACAGCCTGAGGCTCTCGCTGCGCGATTGATCACTTGGAGGCGCGTTTATGAATTCTGGCTTGATGGTCTCAGTCTTAGTCGGTGGTTTGGGTATTGGGGGGGCTGTAGGATATATGGCCGGAGCAGCGACTCGAAATAAGGCAGCGACAAGCTCAGCTAGCAGTTCCGGCGCAGCGTCGGATACAGCGTGGTTCTCGTACGACGGACAGACGTATGACACAGCTTCACTTCCTACCGGTGTGCAGACCTCGCTCTACCAGGTCGAACTCGAAGGCTACAATCAGAAGCAGGCTCAGCTCCGTGAATTTGTAGTGCGGCTAGCTCTGGCCAAGGAACAGAATAAATTTTCGAGCGTCGACAAGCTACCGCCTCTCGAAGAGCTCCTGCCGACGAGCCCTGCGACGGACGAAGAGGCTAAAGCCTTCTTCGAAGCCAACAAGGATCGGGTACCTCCCGGTACTACCTTTGAGCAGCTCTCGGGCCGCATCAAAGAGGTTCTGGCTAACGAAAAGCGCGTGAAGTCTTTCAACGAAAAATTTGAAAAGCTCCAGGCCGACGGCAAATTCAAAATGCTGGCGAAAGAACCAGTTCCTCCTATCGTCGATATTCCAGTCGCGAACTTTCCAAGTCGTGGGGCCGCATCTGCCACTCATACTCTTGTCGAAATTTCCGACTATCTTTGCCCCCACTGCCAGCAGATGGCGCCACAGGTTAAGCAGCTCGCTGACAAGTTCGCTGGCAAGCTGAAAGTCGTCCAGATCAATTTCGCCCTGCGTCCTACTCAGCTGAGCGGCACGATGGTTGAGGGTGGATTCTGCGCTGAAAAACAAGGCGTAGAAGCTTTCTGGAAGTTCCATGAATCTGCGTTCAGTAAGCTCTGGGGAACCTTCGCCGACAACTACGACGTTGCCAAGGTTAAGCCAGTTGCAGAAGCTGCTGGCATCAATGTCAAAGACTGGGAAACCTGTATGGCGAGCAACGAGCCGAAAGAGTGGATGCAGAAAACTCGGGAGATGGTCAACAATCTCGGCGTCACGGGAACCCCGACTTTCTATCTCAACAATAAGCGCATCAATCTCCACAGCCCTGAAGAATTCAACAAGCTGATCGAAGGAGCTGTCGCTGGTTCTTGAGCCTCTATGCTAGGTGCACTCCCAGCCTGGGGTGCACCTCGGCCAGTGCCTCATGCTGAACTCCTTAGGGCGAATCTTAGCCTTTCTTACCGCTTAGAAATAAGTACTTATCAGGAACGCTACCTAATCGCTAAAACACCCAAAACCCCATTTGCTGTCTGCGACAGGCTTTTGAAGCGCTGCCTATCCTCCCAGCATCAAAGGAGTAAAAAGTAATTTTAAACTTCTGTGGCTAGCGGTCGAAGGGTATTTACTGCGAGGATTGGCCGTACAGCGCGGCGATACGAGACTTGCAGCAAGACTGAAAGGACTACACAGTGAAAACTTTTTACCTGACGCTCGGTGGCCTGGCTCTAACTCTTAGCTCCTGGGCATTCAGTTCTCCAAAAGAAGAACATGTCCTCAATCTGCCTCCAAGGCCCGAGAAAGCTCTGAGCGGTACAGCATTCTTGAAGAAGATCGAATCGATGTCCCCAGCCAAGCGAGAAAATGCCTTTGTGAAAGAAATTCTCCGCGGAAATGTTCCTAACTTCCTACGGCAGCTCACGCCAGTCGATACCAAGCTTAAGAGCGGGCTCTACAAAGGCCAGACGATGCGCTTCTGGGCTCTTCCCGACTATATCGCAGTCGGCTCCGATACTGACTTCGTTCGCGTTCCTCTCAATATGCACAGCATCCAACAACTGAACGAAAAACTGGATATGAATCTGCCGACGCGTAAGATGGTGGATGTAATCTACTCCCAGGCACAGGTGAAGCTCAAGCCAAGCCCGGTCCCTTACTCGCCAGCAGTGGCTTCGACGGGAAATATCCTGAAGCACCATTTCATGGTGCAGAAACAGCTTGATGGGCGGCAGCTGAGCAGCGGACTGCTGGTGGCTGGACACAAGAAGGATGTAGTACAAAGCCGACGACTGGCGAAGAAACCAGGCTCGATTGCAATTTACGGCTGGCACAAACTAGATATGCGCCCTATTCAGCCTCTTTCAACCGTTCACAGTGCCGACTACGCCGACTACAGTCATGGAATCCGTTTAGTTGCCAGCCATGTACAAGTTGGATCGCGCAGCATGAATCTACAGGAACTGCTTAGTGAAAAGAAAACCGCTATACTTCTCAGTGACGAAGGCACCATCGCTCGCGCAACTAAGGACTTCCGCAAAGTTAAGAGCAAAGTCAAGTTTGCAAAAGCAGCTCCTAAACCAAAGAAATTCGCAAAAGCGGCTCCTAAAGCAATGAAATTCGCAAAAGCGGCTCCTAAAGCACCGAAATTCGTGATCAAGAATCAAATAGCTAGGGTCCCCTGATCAGTCTTCAATTAAAGCTCTAAATAGAAAAAAGGCTGGGTTCACAAGGACCCAGCCTTTTAATCTTCTACCGAGACTTCAGTGATTATGACCGCCGCGTCCGTGGACGTGACCATGTGTAAGCTCCTCCGATGTAGCGCCGCGAATTTCGACTACCTTCACATCGAAGTTCAGATTCTTGCCAGCCAGCGGATGGTTAGCGTCGACTGTAACTTCTTTATCCGTAATTTTTACCACGGTGACAACCATCATGTCGTCGTCTGTCTGGGCCTGCAGTTGCATACCAGCACGCAAGTCTTTAATGCCGGCAAATTGGCTCCGGGGAACGACTTCAACCAGACTCTCGTCGCGCTCGCCGTATCCGTCATCGGGTTTAACGCGAACGTTGAAGGCATCGCCTATTTTCTTCCCTACAAAAGCGCGTTCCAAGCCCGGAATAATATTGCCCATGCCGAGAATAAAAGCTAATGGCTCTTGACCTGACGACGTGTAGATCAGGTTACCCTCGTCATCTTTAACTGTATAATCCATTAAAACTACTGAGTTTTGTTCTGCGATCATAAAAGTGTCCTTGGTTCAAGGTAGTCCAGTTGGATACCCTAACACACTAGTTTAGACCGGGAAAGTGAGAAAGAGGGGGCCTCGCGCCAGAAACCAAAGCACTCCAACGACGATTGCGATGATGTAGCTGCTGCGATCTTTTAGTGCAAAGACCAGCGGATCTGTATGCATAACACCTCGATACGCTTTGAACCAAAGTCGACTGATCCAGTAGAGCAAAATCGGACAGAGCATCCAGAGTGCCGCCGGGAAACGCATGTGGGACGAGACTTTCGGGTCGTTGATATAAAGTGCGAGGACCAGGACCGACAGATACCCGTTGGCAACTCCGACCGCGACGAGCAAGGGAAGATCGGAAACAAGATAAGCTCGACGCGAATTTTTTTGCTGGGAATTTTGTTCCATGAGTATCAATTCAGAACAGCGTTTGAGCGCAGCGAGCGAGAGAAAGAAGAAGAGGGCGAAGGTCAAAAACCATTCAGAAATATGCGTGGATGTTACAACTCCACCTGCCAGCACGCGCCAGGTGTAAAGCAGGGCCAGCATGATCACATCCGCCATCACCATCTGCTTGATGCGCAGCGAATAGAGACAGGTCATCGCAAAGTAGCCGAGTATCACCAGAAAATATGGGGTGGAAAGCGCGAAGCCGATGCCGAGTCCCGCGAAGAGCAAGAGCGGCAAAAGCAGGAGACCGCGAGCTATAGAGAGCGTTCCCGCCGCAAAAGGCCGCTTCCGATTATCGGGATGTCGCCGGTCAGCTTCGATATCGAGCAGATCGTTGAGAATATAGACCGACGAGCTGATGAAAGAGTAGGAAATGAAGGCGAAAATGCAATAAATCCAGTGCATCGGATTACCGATGTGATCGGAGAGCAGAGTCGGGAGGAAGATCAAAAGATTTTTGGCCCACTGGTGAACTCGGAGAGCTTTCGCGTAGACCTTGAGCCCTGCTTTCTTACTGTCAAAGCGCTTCTCGAGAGGTGCCTGCCGCTCAGCGGCCTGGGCGAGACTCCTGTCTCCGCTTACGACCCATGCTGTAGCTGCTTTCTGCCAGACAGCTAGATCGAATCTGCTGTCTCCAACATAGTCGAATCCGCGTTCACCATAACGCCGCGCTAGCTCGCCGGCCTTGGCGGAACCGATGAGATTGATGGATGCATTCGAGGCGATAACATCGCTGAAGATCCCTAAATGCGCAGCTACTTTCTCAGCAAATACTTGCTGCGTGCCACTGGCAAGAACCAGGGGTCGGCCTCGCTTATGTTCACTACGGAGGGCTTCAAGCAGATCCTCGTGGTAGGGCAGCCGGCTAACATCAATATCTGCGCGCTGAAAAACCTCAGATTTGAAAGCTGCCATTCCCTTGCTGAACCAAAACGGAAAACGCGCGATATCAAAGATATTGCGGCGCATGACCGCAGCGATTCCTTCGAAGAGGGAATCGGAACGAATGAGCGTCCCATCGAGATCGACGCAAAGCGGGCGCTGCCCTTTGAAGTCCACCGGTGGTGCTATCTTTTCTACTGGCTTTTCTAGGCTAGTTTCCATTATTCACCGGGCCTCTTCTTTTGCAAGAGATAGAAGAAGTCTCGATTGTCTGGATAACCGATGTAACGCGGGACGTTTCCTTTGAAACGTTCGTCTAGCACTTTCATGCCTTTGATGAGATGCTGCGGCGTAAGTTCGGAGCCTTTCCCGCGCTCATAAAGAGTCATGTAGGTATGTTCGAGAGCATTCATATCTAAGTGCATGGCGTAATCGCAGCCATAAGCCTGGAATACCCGAGCCATGGCCGAAGGCGTCATGCTCGAAAAATATCCGTAAATGATAAAACTACGACCGTCGGCCGCCTGCTGACAGACTCCAGCGCGAAGCGTGCGGAACTTCTTGTCTTGCGAACCCGACCAGTTGCCGAGAGTCCAATTGCTCACCTGCTGGCCAGGGATCCCTTGTTTCTTGTCTTCGTTCCATTCGAGAATGGGGACTCCATTTTGTCGAATAAAGCGCATCTCATTCTGCCGTCTGCTGTCGGCATCAGTCCACGTCTTCATTTCGACCTTTCCATCGACTGTAACGATCACAGACGAGAGACCAGAGACGGGCGTGCTGAGGACGACCCCGTTTTCCATGAAGCCGTAGTGGGATCCGAGGTTCTTGCGCGAGAGCTCGCCCCAACGGAAAGCGCCGTGGTCACGCTTGAAACCACCGGTAAAGATTCCAACGAGACGATCGCTGAGGAAAGGTGGAAGAAGGCCGGTTCTGACCACTGGCTCGGTGGTATCGAAACCATCGGGTCCTTTGAGAGAATTATCCTTAACTTCAGGCAAAACGCGCTCGGACCAAGCCACTGCAGGGTGATCGGTGCCGAGCGAAAAGCCCATTTCGAACTGGCTCAAGTCGAAAGCTACCAGATACGCCACAGCATTGAGTTCCACGGCATCCAGATCTTTGACATAGGAGCGGTATGACTTGAATATTTCACTGTCTATGGCGCGGGGCTCGATGAGACTGACGTAAACCCCCTCTCGCAGCTTGGCTCTATACCAGCGCCCGAGCTCCATGTTTCCATCACTGCTGCCTTGAATGGGAATGCCGAGCTCGACGGCTGGCACCTGAACACCTGTAAAAGCTGGAGCCATGAGTGGATTCTTAGGCCCATTGCTCGTTTCTTCAGCCTCTTGAGCTTTGCGGCCCTTCCGCGGATCCGAGGTTATGAGAAAGCTGTCTTTGAAGACAGTTTCTTTGACGATATTCGTAATAGTCTCACCGCCCCAGACCTGTGAACGCAGAAATTCGGTGACCCATTCTTTGGTGGTGCGATAGCCATCGATACGATTACGGAGATAGACCGCACCCTTACAGAGCCCGACAAAGGGAGCATTGGCTTCACTTGCCGTCTTGAGGGCCTGTCCGCTGTTTCGGCCCCAGAGTTCGCAGCCCGAGCCCGAACCTTTACCGTCCCGAATCCAGAGCCCGCCGCGGAAGGTGGGGTTCAATTCGAACCAAGCATTCTGTGGATTGGCGTTATCGATGTGATACCACTCGATGCGTTTGCTATCCCACACCAGCTTCAGCAGGTACCACGAGTTCACTTTGGGGCTGAGGTTGATGACTTCGACTTCTAGCGGTTCCTGACGGCCACTGAGCCGAAGCCGAAATTCCTGCCTTTCGCTCTGGAGATCGATGACGGTTCGCCCGACCCCTGGTTGTCCAGGGCCACGCGGCGGACGCTTAGCGGCGAGGGAGGAACTCTGGGCTACACTTCGAGACAGCTCTTCGAGAAAGCAGACGATGTCGCCGATATCGCGGCAGATCATTTCCTCGGAATCGATGCTCGGAACGTTTTCACTTTCCACCACGCTGGGCTGATCGCCATCTTGGGCAGAGACGGAGCTGAGGCAGGGGATCATGGAAAAAAAGGCGAGGCAAAGAGGAGCCTTCCAATGAAGGCTTCGGGCGAAGAGTAAGCTTTTAAAATGAGCAAGCATTTGCAAAAGCCATAAAAAATAATTTCAGATGTGCGGGTACCTGGAAGGTATCGATAGAACTGAGCTATAACTTGAGGGACGCCACCAGGTACTTGGTCTAATCGGTCTATTTGATTGCAGATTTTTTCTAGCATCTCGCTTACAATGATGGGATGCGAAGTCAGGCCGCAGCTAGCTCAGGAGGGGGACTATGGGTTTGAGCGCGATGAAGCTCTACTTATTAACTTGGATCGTGCTGACTCTCAACGCTTGCGTTACGCAAGAGAGCGCTCCAGTCTATACCAGCGGTATCCCCTCGCGACCAAGTTCGGCCCTGGGAGCCAAGGGTCTCTATAACGAATTCAGCCGGGCCAATGAATCAACTCGGGAAGCGGCCATCTACCGGGAGTTGTCGCGCGGCAACCTGCCGAATTATCTCAGACGTCAGGTGCCGGTTCGCTATTCAGCCAAAACCCGCTCAGGCATTACCAAGCGAGTCACTCTCTGGGTGCTGCCTGATTATCTGGCGATCGGCTCCGATGCAGATTTCCTGCGCATTCCCATGAGCCCTATCACGGCGCAGAAAGTTGCCGATCGCTTCGGCTTAATGCTGCCGACGGTAAGAATGGTCGATGCCATCTATCAGCAGGCCCCCCTACGCCTGGCGCCCCGACCGTTTAAGCCTGGGCGCACTATGGTAACGATTCCAGAGTTCTATCGGCATCAGTCTACGGTTCAGGCTCAGCTTGGGGGGCGACCCCCTCGAGGTCTAGTCGCTGGCCATAAAAAGGATATAGTGATCAGCAAACGCTTACAGACGCTTCCCAAGAGAGTCGCAATTTATGGCTGGCATCAATTGAACGGTCGCGCTATTCAGCCTCTTAGCCTGGTGCACGGCAATTGGTATGCCGACTACAGTCACGGTGTGCGCCTGGTGAGTTCTCTTGTCCAGATAGACCAGCAGACGCTGCGGCTGGTCGATGTTCTGAAGAATCCTGAACTGGCACCTCTTCTGAGCTACGAGGGGACTCTTTCACAGGCCCGTTATCCCGTGAACGACGCCGACCTCAGGCGGCAGTGGATGCCACAATCTTAGCGAGTATAAGCTCATGTTTTCAAAAACTTCCTACTCCGACCCTAAAGCTTTAGGTCGAGCCATAGCCTTAGCCCGCGGCCTGCTTCCGGCCGATACCGTTCTAAGAAATGTTTTTGTGCTCGATGTCTTTGCCGGAGCTTTCGTCAAAACAGATATAGCCTGGGCGGATGGCCGCATTGTTGGCCTGGGTCCCGGATACAGCGCGGCTGAGACCATCGACGCTGAAGGTCTTTATGCCGTTCCTGGCTTTATTGATGCGCACGTTCATATCGAGAGTAGCCTGATGACGCCGGCACGCTTTCAAGAGGCGGTCCTCCCCTGTGGAACGACGAGCGTCATCTGGGATCCTCACGAAATCGCCAACGTTTGGGGGAACGAAGGCATTCGCTGGGCTCTTGAAAAGAGCGAAGGTCTCGCGCTGGACGTGTTTGTGATGGTGCCGAGCTGCGTTCCGAGCACCAATCAAAACCTTGGACTCGAGAGCAGTGGAGCCAATCTCCTCGCGGCGGACATCGCGCCTTTCCGCGAGCATCCCCGCGTGCTCGGTCTAGCCGAGATGATGAATTTTCCGGGCCTTCTGCAGCAGGATCCTGAGGTCATGCAGAAGCTTATCGATTTTCAGGAAATGAAGCGGGACGGCCATTGCCCTGGTCTCAGCGGCAAGGAACTCAACGCCTACGCTGTAGCAGGCATCCACAGCTGCCACGAATCGACCAGCCTGAGTGAAGCCCGCGAAAAAATGCTCAAAGGCATCCACGTTCTCATTCGCGAAGGCTCCTGCGCAAAGGATGCCAATGCTTTGATTCCTTTGATAAATCCCTTCAGTTCAGCGGCAATGGCTCTTTGCAGCGACGACCGCAATCCTCTCGATATTATCGAGGAAGGGCACATCAGCGCCATCATCGAGATGGCTCTCAAACAAGGCAAAAGCCCTGAAGAAGTTTTTCGCACGGCCAGCTATGGCCCGGCGCAAATCTATGGGCTGGGTGATCGAGGTGCTTTGGCTCCCGGCTACCAGGCTGACCTTTGTCTTGTTAAGCCGCGAGACAAGTCTTGGCAGAAGGGTTTCCAAATTCTGAGCGTCTTCAAGAAAGGACGGCGTGTCGATCTCGAGACTCTGAAAAAAGTTAAGACCGATTCCCGCGAGGCGCTGCCTAAGAACATGCATCTGCCGAAGCCGATACTGGCAAACTTTGATATAGCCGCGACAAGCAAGAACACGAGTAAAGTGAAAGTCAGGCTGATTGAAATTATCCCCCAGCAGATACTCACCCATAAGCGAGAGGCCGAGCTTCCTGTCCTGGACGGTAAAGTGCAGGCCGATCTCTCGCAAGATATTCTGAAGATAGCGGTTTTTGAACGACACCGAGCGCTCGGCTATCATGCGACGGCTTTCGTGCAGGGCTTTGGTCTTAAATCAGGTGCGATCGCGACGAGCATCAATCATGATGCCCACAATATTATCGTCGTGGGATCGTCGGAATCGCTGATGCTTGCTGCTATTAACGAGCTGATCCGCATCGACGGTGGAATAGTCGTGGTCTCAGCCCAGGGCAAAACTGAAGCTTTGACTTTGCCTATCGCGGGTCTCATGACCGACGCTAGTCCTGAGGAGGTCGCGAAGCGCCTACGTCAGCTCAAGGCCTTGGCCAGCGAGATCGGCTGCGTTCTTTCAGAGCCATTCTTGCAGCTCTCTTTTCTAGCTCTTCCGGTGATCCCTTCGCTTAAAATAACCGACCGGGGTCTAGTCGACGTTGAAGCTTTTACCAAAGTCCCCGTCCTCACAAGTTGATAATAGGATCCAGGAAGCCTTTACTTCGACAAAACTTTTGGCCTATAAGAAGCTGAAGAAGCTAGGGGGCCTTGCCTATGGACACTGTCAGTATCACCTTGACTCATAAAGGTTCCAGCCATACCTTTCAGCTGCGCAAGGGACTCGGCCTGCAGGCTCTCAGTCGGCAGACCGATCTGATAGAATTTGATTGCCGTGAGGCAGACTGCGGAATCTGTATTTGCCGCGTAAAATCAGGTGAAGAACAGCTTTCGGCTAAAACTGCCGCGGAAACAGACTTCTTGCGGGCGATGCGCGCCGAAGCTGATGAGCGGCTCGCCTGTCAGTGTCGCGTTTTTGGGGACATTGCTCTGGAAATTGAAGACTACGGGCCTGAGAAGAATTAGAGAATCCAGTCGACGATGAAGTCTTCGAGTTCCATATTTTCTCGCTCGGATATGACTTTGCCTCGCACGGCAACGCCAGCTTTGAAGACGCTGGAAGCGTGACCGCTCAGCAGAGGGTGCCACGCAGGTAGATCACGCCCTTCGCTGACGAGTCGGTAAGCACACGTGCTGGGCAACCAGCGAAAGCTAGCGACTTTCTTCGGTGTGAGAATCTGGCAATCGGCAACATGTTTTCTGCGGTTTTCGTAGTCGCTACAGCGGCAGCTCTTGATATCAAGAAGTTTGCAGGCGACGTTGGTCGTCAGAATCTCGCCCGTGTCGGCATCTTCAATTTTGTGGAGGCAGCACTTACCGCAGCCATCGCAGAGGGATTCCCATTCGCGCCGACTCATCTGCTTCAGGGTCTTCAGCTTCCAAAAGGGTTCTTCGATTCTCGTATCAGCCATGGCTTCTCCTCTAAGCCTAATTGAATTGATGGCATAGCACTTGCTTAGTCAAAGCGCAAACCATCTCCCAGAGGATGGTATCGGATATGAAAGGTCATGAATGCTCATCGTCAACGCTAAGATCCAGATACCATGGGCGGAATTTCGGATCAGCTACGCTCGCAGTTCGGGTCCTGGTGGCCAGAATGTCAATAAGGTCAACAGTAAAGCTGTCCTCGACTGGACTGTGAGCAGCAGTCCCTCGATCAGCGAGCCTGTGCGTCAGCGCTTTCTTGAGCGCTTCGCTTCACGTCTCAGTAACGATGGTCGCATCGTCATCGCCAGCGATGAGAATCGAGCTCAAGAGGCCAATCTCAAGGCTTGCTACGAGAAACTGCGTCTCATGCTGCTTGAAGTCGCGGAACCTCCCAAATTTCGCTTTGCGACCAAACCGACCCGCGCTTCCAAAGAGCGTCGACTCGGTGAAAAGCGCCTCCGCGCTACCACCAAACGTCAGCGTCAAAGTTTTGACGGCGATTAATTGCATTTTGCAGACTTTATTCGGAAGTCTTACAATAGACCTACTATTCAAACCTAGGGGGTCTATTCATGTATCCACTGCGCACGTGCCGGCGGAAGCTGGTACTGCTTTCTGCGTGGTTTTGCAGCATCAGTTCGTCCCTCTACGCGTTCCCGCTTGAAACTCAGTATCATGCCGACACCTCGAAGCGCCCCAAGCAGATATTCTATCCGCGTAGCGAATCCCAGCCGCGAGCCCGCAACCTTCTGACAATTGCCAAAAACTATATTCGTTCACAAGCTCAAACCTTCGGCCTACGTTCCGGCGAACCTTTGCCCCAGCTCATTGAGACTCGCGAGAGTCTCGTTGGAACGCACTTCCGCTTTCAGCAGCGGGTGGGTCAGATTCCGATCGATCGTGCCGAGATCATAGTTAGCGTCTTACCCAGCGGCCGGATTTTTCAAGTCTATAATATGCTCACCGATCTCCCGGTACCTCCCCTCTCGCTCCGCTCGGCTCCTCGCCTCAGTCTGGACGAAGCATACGATCAGGCCTGGCAGTGGTTAGGCGTCCGTGGGCAGCTTTTTCAGGATCCACAAGGGGCTCTCCGCTATAGCGTGGAAGCTGGTTCTCTCCGTCCTATTTATCGCCTGCAACTGAGCACAACCCTCCCCTATGGCCTATGGACCATCGACGTGGACGCAGTAACAGGCAGCGTTCTCAGAGCTGACGATGCGCGACTCGAGCACAAGACCAGCCTAAGCCTGCCTCTCTCGCTGTCTCTGCCTTCGACTGGCCTTAGCAACGATCGCAAAGCTGCGTTCGCCGATTGGGAAAGGCAGAAGCAGAGCAAGAGGTCGTTTTTCTCCTTGAGATCCCTCAGCTCGGGCAGCGCGCAAGTCTTCAATCCCGATCCCCGAACCACCCTCAATACCAAAGCCCTCGATGACAATTCACCAGCCTCTGCTTTTCTACCGGCTTATAAAGAAGAAGTCCTGCCCGAGGTTAGCTTCGATGGGCAGAGCTATTATCTCCAAGGCCCTTGGGCCCAAATCATCGACTTCGATCCCCCCACTAAGCCGCCGACGCCGAGCAGCGACGGGAGCTGGAAGTATCAACGGGGTGCGAGCGCATTCAACGAAGCGATGAGCTACTTCCATATCGATCAGAATCAGCGCTACTTGCAAAAATTAGGCTACAAAGATGCGCGAGGCATTCAAAATCGACCGATAGAGATCGACGCCGACGGAGTTAACGGCGAAGATTCCTCTTATTACGATCGAACGAGCCGTCGCCTCTCCTTCGGGCACGGTTGCGTCGACGACAACGAGGATGCCGATGTGATTCTCCACGAGTATGCCCATGCTATCCACATGGATATCAATCCTAGCTGGGAAGGTGGGGACATGGGCGCTATCGGCGAGGGTTTCGGCGATTACTGGGCTGCCTCGTACAGCCTCAGCACGCCTGAGGGAGCCAATTTTTTTCCCGAAGAAGTTTTCAACTGGGATGGTCGTGGCTCCTGCAATAGCAGCTGGGTCGGGAGACGGCTCGATGCAATTCCTGCACGCTACGACGTATCGCGGGATTATGAGGCTCACACCTATGTAGAAGGCGGATTCCAGTCAGACGAACTCTGGTCGACTCCCCTCTTCCAATCTTTGCTCAGCCTCAAAGCACTGGGCATTCCGCGCGAAGAGGTGGACACTATCATCCTCGAAGCACAGTTCGGCCTCGGTTCAGGGCTCAAAATGCGCGAGCTCGCGCAGTCGATCGTCGCCGTCAGTGAAGCTCTCTATCCTGAGGGGCCGCATGCAGGAGTCTTCACAAGAAACTTCGTTCGCCAGGGGATCCTCGATCTGCCGAGACCGGAGCTAGAAATCACTTTGATTTCTAGCCTAGATAGCGGCGGAGATGGTTCCATCGATCCCGGTGAAGAACGCACGGTGCGGGTGCGCGTGCTGAATAAAGGCGATCGATCGGCTACCGACGTGAAGCTAGCCTTGAACAGCTCTGATCCAGCTCTGCTGCCTCTCCTGGGCTTAGCGGAAATAGAGAACCTAGGCCCGGGCCAAAGCGAAGATGTAGAATTGATTTATAAAGTAGCCCCAGAGGCTATCTGTGGGACTGAGTTGAAGGCCTCGATAGACCTCAGCTACGAAGATTTCCCAGCTCTTAAACTCAGTGTCGATAGTCGACTCGGGTCCCCTTCGATCTTTCGCAAGGAAGCGCAGCCTTTCGCCGACATCCCCGACGGCTCCCCGCTCGGTCTCACCAGCGTGATAAAGGTCGAGACCAGAGCTCAGGTTAGCCCCGAGCTGCGCATCGAACTCCTGATCCGTCACAGCTACCGAGGTGATTTGAAGGTTACCCTGAAAAGTCCAAGCGGCAAGGAGATCATTCTTCACCATAACAGTGGCTACAGCCTCGATGATATTGAAGGCGTCTATCCCTTAAGTCTCGAGCCGAAAGATTCTCTAGGAAATCTGCTCGGCGAACCCATGTTTGGTGATTGGACTCTATGGGTTCAGGACAACAGTGAAAGCGATACCGGTAAGCTTATGAGTTGGGCTATCAGCGACACCAACTCATATTCCTGTCAGTAAGACTTGGACTTGAGGGGCTTGCGCGCTATTTTCCAGCTTCGATCTCGCTCAATCGCTTCGATGCGCAAGCGGCCCATGATGGGCTGGCTTAGAAATGGTTCTGGGCCTGGCCCCATAGCCTGAAGAATTTCAGCGCTGAGTGGCTTGCAGTGTTTATTCTCACAGTAGATATAACCTCCTCGCACTTGCGCCTTAATTGGGCCTTTTAGATCTGCCTGAGGGTAAAGTCTTGTGAACACATCGACCATCGACTGGTCTTGCCATGTACGCTGATTGCCCTCCCACTTGCCGACCAAGAGGATAGCATCGCTTGGGCTGCACTTTTGCTTTAAGTGCGCGTACATATCTTCAAATTCCTGGGTATTCTCCGGGCTTTCTTTGGTCCAGAACCCGTGACCCACAAAGACAGTCTTGCCGCTCGCTTTTTCAACGACGCGTTGGACGTTGGAGCGGGGCGCGATAAAAACGTCGAGGTCACGGCCAGTTTCAGCTTCAAAGCGATCGCTGCGAAAGAGCAGAACGCTGGGTATTTGTGGCAATTCTTCTGCACTCCAGGTGAGTTCTTCATAGTGATAGGCTGGCAATCGTTTAAGAACTTCCCCTAGTACCTCCCGTTGCAGGCCCTGCAATACGATAAGATCAGGCAGATTCGGTCGGATAAAATCAGCTAAGCGATCGAGGCTGGCTCTATCAAAGCTCGCATGAGTGTCGCGGAGCCTCGCATCAAACTGCATGAGACTGAGTTCGATCTGCACTTTCTCTTGGAGTAGCGCTAGGGGAAGAGTAAATTCTTGAGGGCTGAGCAATCTGCACGCTGGCGATGTGCCGAGAGCGAGGAGAAGTCCGAACTTAAGCCAGAATTTCGAACTCATCAATAACCCCAGTCGGAAGAAGTATCTGAGCTCTTAGTATTCCGAGCTTTGGGGTTTTTGTCTACTCGCTTGCAGGCTTAAGGGAACTTGAGCGTTCGGCGAACAATTTCTTCCATATCAGCCGTAGTCTTCTGCCGCTCCCAGACTTCCTTGGCGAAGGCTCGCCAGGTCTCTCGATTTTGGCTCAGGAGTTGGTCGAGACTTGCTATGAAATTTGCTCTCTCAGCGAGAATGAAATCGTGGCCCTCTTGCAGACGGGTACCTCTGACTCCGAAACCAGTAGAAAGTATAGGCAGCTGAGCGGCTAGATATTCGAAAAGCTTGACGTTGGAGCCGGAACCGCGAACTACTGGGTTCAGGGCAGCATCAGCCGCTGAAAAGTAAGGAAAGGTTGACTCGACGCGCCCGGTGGCGAGGAGATTTCCCTCTTTCATGGCAACGGGCATCATCGATCCGAGGACCAGGAAGTGGATCTTGCGGCTCGCGAGGTAGCTAGCTTCGCTCTTGCAGAAAGCTCGCAATACGGTCAGGGCCTCGAGATTGGGTTCGAAACGGCTCCCGCTGAACACGATCAGCCAGTCCTTCTCTTGCAGACCTAACTCGGCCCGCACCCGCGCCCGGGCTTCTGGATCTCGCCGGTAGGGCCGGGGGTCTATTCCATTGGGAATGAGAAGAACGGGAGCTGTACCGGATTGTTCTAGAAAATAGGCTTCATCCTCGGGAGCACAGGCGAGAATTTGTTGATAACGGGAGCGCGCCTCACTTTCGACCTTCTGCATCCAAGCAGCCCAGCGACGCTCCTTCTCGCTGCCCTGAGCCAGGAGACGATGCTCAAGATTATGGCTGAGGAGGCAACGGGGGGTATCAGACCAGGGCCCTGGTATAGGCGGGCAGTAGGGTAAGTCGTAGATGATGAGATCTGCTCTCTGCAAGGCTTGCTTGAGACGTTGTGGCACGAGCCCCTTTTCGAGGAGAAGATGCTGCCAGATCCGAGGATAACCGAGACGGCGGCCTATGGCCTGGATAAGACCGAGGGTCCAGCCGCAGTGAATTTCTTCGACAAGGCGTGTTTCGATCTGCTGCTCGAAGTAGCCTTGCTTCTTGCCGTAATCGTCCTGCCGGCCAGCGAGGCTATAGATCCTTACGTTGTGGCCGATTCTGGCTAGCGCCTGAGCAAAGCTGCCAGACCGTAGGTGTCCACCGGCCTGAGTTGGAAAAATCTTCCAGCCGCTGATGATAAGAATATTTAATGGCTTCATGTTCAACTCTTTGCTCGAGGACCCAATCCCTTTGAGCAAAGCGCTTGCCACTTTCGAAGACTTTTTATCTCAATATTTTCATATAGTTAAAATGATTCACCCAGCTTGCGCGCCTGTTTCCTAGACAGGCGTCAGGCTTTGGCAGGGACTGGCTTCAGAGCACGCCTTGCGAATCTATCCCCAGAGCTTCGCTCCGGATCCGCATGCGATCGCCCTTTTTGATCGGACCGACACCCGCCGGAGTCCCAGTGAACACGAGATCGCCCGGGTGTAAGGGATGGAGCTGCACCAGATACTGCAGGATAGGGCCAAAGCCGAAGAGCATATCTTCACTACTCCCCCTCTGCCTTTCCTCGCCATTGAGCTCCAGACTGAATGCGATGCTCCGACTCAGGGCTGCCGTACTACTGGCTTTAAAAGGATGCACCAGCGCGGAGCCGGCAAAACTCTTGGCTAGCGTCCAGGGCAGACCTTTTTTCTTCAGCTGATCTTGAATTTCCCGCCGCGTGAGATCGATGCCAAGGCCGATGGCGCTGATAGTACCGGTAGTAGCCTCAGCCGTGGCCCCTAAAGCCACGTAACGGCCCATCACCAGGACCAACTCGATTTCGTGATGAAAAGTCTCGCCAGGATAGGCCAGGGGCCCTTCGGCAAAAGGTCGCAAAGCGGCAGGGGCTTTTAAAAAGATGACTGGCTCGCTCGGTATTTCGTTCTTCAGCTCTTTCGCATGCTCCGCATAGTTGCGGCCGACACAGTAAACATTGCCGCTCAAAGAAGGCAGGCCTGGACCGCAGAGTTGGGCACTCAGTTCCTTTAACATCTAGACCTCTCTTTCTGGTGATACGTTCATTCTTCGCCCGGCGTAAGTGATATCGTTAATTTCAATGTCGATGGGCCCCATAGGTCGATGAACCGTGATGACATCACCGACTTTCCTACCCCAGAGTGAACGAGCGAGAGGAGACTTCCAGGAAATCGTTCCCTGCTCGGCTTCTGCCTCTCCCACCCCGACTATAGTCCACTCCTTGACTTTGCCCGTCTCGTCTTCGATCTTGACCGTGGCACCGAAAGAGACTCTATCGCTGCGGATGTTGCGCGGATCGATGATCTGCACATCTTTGAGCAAACCAGTCAGATAGCGAAGGCGTTTATCGATCTCGCGCATCCGTTTGCGACTGTAGATGTACTCGGCGTTTTCAGAGCGATCGCCCTCAGCAGCAGCTCGCGCCATGTTATCGACAATACGCGGCCGCTCTTCTTCGAGCAATTGCCGATGCTCTTCGGCTATCTTCTGATAGCCTTCTCGGGTCATTGGATTTTTAAAGTCGTCGGCCAAACTCATAGGAGCAATGCTTTCGCGCTTTCTACGTTGGCGAGTTCGTTCAGTTCCTTGAGGTCTTCGGCCGCCAGCTGGCTATCAACGCTGACGACAGCCATCGCCTTACCACCTTTTTTATTCCGGCTGAGATTGAACGAACTGATGTTGATATTGCGCTTAGCCAGGTATTGACCGACATCGCCGATAACACCAGGTCGATCGAGGTTCTCAATGAAGAGCATATACCCGTTCGGCTCAACTTCGAAGTGAAAGTCATTGAAGAGAGTAAGCCGCAAATGCCGTTCCTCGAAGACGACCCCACCAATAGTAATCTGCTGACCCTGAGCGCCACGTATGATGACCTTGAGCGCCGAATTGTAGCTGGAAAACGAAGGGTCGGTGCTCTCGCTGATCTCGATGCCCATGCGTTCTATATGCTTATTCACGTTTACGAAAGAAACATAGTCATCCACGACCTGAGCTGCGAAACCCTTCATCCAGCTGAGGCGGATAATGGAGTTATCAAGCTCCGC
>JBGSTX010000233.1:0-32554 GCA_041736305.1 Oligoflexus sp.
GGCAGACTGTGTTGCATCGATCTCGTCAAACTCCCGCAACTGCCAAGAGCGGATAACCTGCAGAATATATTGGGTCTGAACCTCGCTCATAGCGATTACGGAAAAGTTGCCGATAGGTGTGTTGGGTCCAAGCATGAGAAAGAAGTTGGGAAACCCAGGGATAAAGAGAGAACGGTAAGCCTGCGCCTTAGAGGCCCAAGCGGTATCGATGTCGAGGCCATTTTTCCCCACAAGTTTCATCGGCCGCATAAAGTTGAACGGATGAAAACCTGTAGCCAGAATGAGAACATCGAGCTCATGAAGACGACCGTCTTTGGTCAGAACTCCTTGTTCTGTAATCCGGCTGATGCCTTCCGTCACGAGATCGGCATTCGGCTTTTGAATCGCAGAGTAAAAAGTGGAGTTGACGATAACGCGCTTACACCCGACGCGGTAGTCAGGCGTGAGCTTGAGCCTGAGAGCTGAGTTGCTGATCGATTTGTGCAAGTTTCTGCGGCAAAGAAAGTTGAGAAGAGCAAAGGGCAGCTTTTTACCTATGACAGCATTGGAGAAGGTGGCTTCCACAGCGCGCGTGTACCAGCGATGCAAGCGCCTTGCAATCTCTGGCTTCCGCCTCCAAGTTGCCCGGTCTCGTTCAGTGTAGATTTTGTCGGGAACATTGACGATCCATTGAGGCGTTCGCTGGAAAACGGAAACCTTCTCACCGACTTTGACCAGTTCGGGAATTACTTGTGCCGCTGTCGAACCTGTGCCGATAACGCCGATTCTCTGCTTTTGCAGGGGAACGCTGTGATCCCATTCGGCGGTATGAAAGCATTTACCTTTGAAAGTGGAAAGTCCTTCGATCTGAGGCTTTGCTGGATGGTGCAGTATCCCTGTCGCTGAGATGACGAAGTCCGCGCGCAAACGCTTGCCTTGACTGGTTTCGAGATTCCAACGCCCACTTTCATAAACGCAGCTGATGACAGCCTCGTTGTAGCGAATGCGCGGGCTCACTCCGTAGCTATCACTGATCCGGCGAAAGTAAGTCAGGATATCGGTCCCGCAGGCGAAGCGTTGTCGCCATTCTGTATTCGGTTTGAAGGAATACGAATACATATGGGCTGGAATGTCACAAGCGACGCCTGGATAGGTATTTTCGCGCCAGGTTCCGCCTAAATCATGCCTCTTTTCCAGAATCGTGACATCGGAAATCCCAGCTTCTTTAAGCTTGATCGCCAAGAGAATTCCGGTCATGCCGGCACCAATGACTACTATGGAAGGATTTCGAAGAGGTCCCTGTCGCATCATGTTATCCAGACTTGAGACGCTGTCTCAAAAATACAAACTCTTTCGGCCCCAAATTTACTCTAACTTGAAACTTGAACTGAAAATACATAGGCTCCGTAGAGGAGTCAATGGGCTTCCGTTCCACTGCATAGCGTGTTTTAATGGTGCACGCTCAATTTGATCTTCGTGCGCTAAAGGTGCAAAGATTTCTCAGTGCTCTCCCCTATACCATTCTTGATTTTCAAAGGGAGCCCCTAGTTTATAAGCTTCTCCGAACCGAGGCGTGATGACCTCCACGCCTGCAGCCTTAGCAGCTTCTAGTGTGCGTATTGCGGGTTCGTTCCAGTCATGATAGGCCAGGTTAAAAGTTCCCCAGTGAACTGGTAGCAAGACTTTGGCGCCGAGGTCTTTGTGAGCCCGCACCGCTGCTTCGGGGTTCATGTGAATATCCTGCCAAATCTCATGGTAGGATCCAACCTTCATGATGCTGAGATCTGTCTCTCCAAAGCGTTTGTGGATCTCAGCAAAGTGCGGAGCGTAGCCGGTATCACCACTGTAAAAAATGGAATGCTCGCGACTCCTGATCATCCATGAAGCCCAGAGCGTAGAGTTATCGGGGGCTTTGCGTCCCGAATAGTGCCTCGCCGGCGTGCAATGGATCTTCACGCCTTTAAGCTCTATGCTTTCCCACCAATCCAGCTCATGAATCTGGGCCAGCGGCACCTGCCAGCGTTCGAGATGAGCGCCAACTCCCAGACCCACATAAAAATGGGTCCCCTGGCTCGCCAAGTGTTTAATGCTCGCCATATCGAGATGATCGTAGTGGTCATGGGAGATAACTACGGCATCAATATTCTTGAGGTCGGCGAGAGCTAGAGGAGGCCGATGAAAGCGGCGAGGCCCTATAGGAAGTGGAGACGCAAGATCCGATAGGATGGGATCGGTCATGATCCGCAGACCATCGATTTCTACCAATACCGTTGCATGCCCGAACCAGATGACTTTCAAACCATTACCGGCTGGCTCTTCCAGCGATTTCGGATCGAGAGTTAGCACCGGAATCTTGATCGAAGGATGACGAAGGTTGTTCTCGAGATAGGCCTGGAGATTCCTCATGAGTGCGAGCTCTGGCTCATGAGGCGGTTTGTTTTCAAAGCGTCCTCCCTCGAACTCCGGCGATGTTTGCATCCTTTGCCAACGTTCGCCTTCGAAACTTCCTCCAAATGTGGGCAGACGATAAACGCCCCAAGTTGCAAGAGTCAAAACCACTAGGAGCGAAATGCCGACGAGCAGAAGCTTTTTCATAGATTCCTCTTTTTCAGCAGCGGTCGCGATACTATGCCAAGACTTACGATACAGTTTTTATTGGACTTATTTAGAGACAAATCGTATTTAAACCAGGTTTTAATTATTTTTCTAAATAAACCCGGGTCTATTCCGATAAGAGCTTAACTTTGACGGAGGATGGGAATTATGGACAGCAGTATGTCAGAAACCTGCACCGCTTTCAGCGCTAGTCAGAAAATCGCCGAAGGAAGTCTCTATGAAGTGGCTTCCCTAGTGAAGCGCTTTATAGATCGACACCCGGAGAACTCGGTGCTGATTTTCGATGATCAGACCAGTGCTATCATCGAGCTCGATCTGCGTGGCACCCACGAGGAGATTCTCGGGCGCTTAAACAGGAACAAGGAGAGCAGTGGGGAGAAAGCGGGTCCTGGCCGGCCAAAACTCGGCGTCGTCTCGCGCGAAATTGGTCTGCTCCCTCGGCACTGGGATTGGTTAGCTCTGCAACCCGGGGGAGCTTCTGTGACTTTGCGCAAGCTTGTCGAGGAAGCGAAGAAGCAAAATGTGCAAAAGGATGCCGTAAGGATTTCGCAGAACGCGAGCTATAAATTTATGTCGGCAATGGCGGGTGATCTACCTCACTTTGAAGAGGCTACGCGGGCCTTTTTTGCCAAAGACAAAGCCCTCTTCCTGACTCTCACAGCAGCCTGGCCAAGCGATATACGCGAGCATATTCTTAGGCTTGGCGCCGCTGCCCTCGAGCACCGTGAGGAAATTAAATGAAAAAAAGAGAGGGCCCAAAAGACCCTCCCTACTTTCAGAGAATCGCAATCAAACTTAGTAATCGAGCCGAAGGCCCAGAGTTACTCCGGTCTCCGCAGTCTTCTGCTTCGCATCGTCGGTATCTTGGATACGGCGATCGTAGAAGAGTCCTGCTTCGAGGTAGGTGTCAGTTTTCAGGGTATAATCCAATCCCGTACCAGCTCCGTAGCTGTAACCTGGATCGACGTCGACTGTCCGAGCTTCAGCTGCAGAGTTGTAGGCCGTACTGAGCCCAAGAGACCAGCGGATGGAACTCGACTTGTAGAGGTCGTAGTCCAGCCCAAGCGAAACATTGTCGACAAAAACAGCTTCGAAATGGAAAGAATCAGCGTCGTCCTGAGCGATAAAGAGCGCCTGCTCGCTACCAGCTTGAATCTCGAAATGCCAATTACTCGCGAAGCTAAGCTGATAGAAAGCTGAAACTTCTTTCAAAACTTTCTCCCTGCCGACGAAACGGCCATCGCTAGTGTCGGAGAACTCAGTATTCAAAGCTTTCAGCTCCACTCCTACCATAGAATGGTCGTTGATGAAGTAGTAGCCACGGAGCTTAAGTCCCTTGTTGAGCTTTGAATCAAGATCAGTTTTATAGCTACGATCTCTGGCGGTCACGTTGACGCCAGTCCCAGAGAGGATGCCGTGCAAAGCAAAACCAAAGCTTGGATGAGACTCTTCCTGAGTCGCATCCTGTGCTGCTTCCACAGCCGAACTTTCATTCGAAGCCAGGGGAACGGCCGCAACTTCTACAGAAACGGGAGCATTCTCTTCCACGGAAACCGAAGCGTCTTCAGGGCTGAGAATCACCTTCTGTGCAGGATAGATCCGATTAGGATCCTTGATGTCGGCATTCAGATCGATAACTTTCTTCAAGCTACCGCTCTTTCCATAGACAGGACCACTAAATTCCCGCTTGGCTATACCGGACAGAGTGTCGCCTGAGCGGACCGTGTAGATCTTGCCTTGAGCGAGCGTCGGGTGGAGCAGGCTAACTAGTAAAGCGAAAGAAGTACCCGTAAAACGTTGCATGTCGATCTCCAAGTGTTTTTTAAGGAAGCCCGGGTGAAGAGGGAATCGGTTATGCTTTCAACCGATTCCCTAGCTTCGCTTAATCTTTCACGAGTACTGTGATTTTGACGCCATCGCAGTCGATTTTGCGGAAGTTCCTTTCCCAAATATTGTTGCTCTTTGGGGAAATCGTACAAACGCTTTTTGTTGCGATAAGGGTTCGTAGAGATGCTATATCAGCACCTACTGAGATTACGGCTGCATTGTAGCTGGTACTGAGGGCTTCAACAGTACCATAGAGAGACGTCAAGCGCGCATCGAGACCTGCAACATCACCTTTAGTATTGGTCAGTTCGATGCCGATCGCATCAAGAGCTACCCTTACTGAGTCGATCTGGGCATTAACAGCGGCGATAGCGTCCGATAGAGCTGCTGCGCTGCTGCTGATGATTTCAGCCATTTCGCCGTTCAAAGTCTCAACTTCGGCATCGATGCGAGCATTGAGGTCAGATTTCAAAGTCTCCATGTCCTGTGCAAGGGCGCTATTGTCCTGAACAAATTTCTCGTTGAGGGTGTTCTGGGCGGCTTTGAATTCTTCGAAAGCACTTACTAGAAGATCGTGGTCTGTGCGCAGATCCGCAGTAGCAGTCTCTAGGTTCACGATACGACCTACTAGGGCCTGATCGACTCCTTCAAGCTGAGCTAGGCGACTTTGAAGATTGGCATTGAGAGACGCGATCTTGTTTTTGAGAAAGTTCAAGTTGGCTTTATCAGCAGCGTCCAGCTTCTTGATAGCAATCTTGAGGTCGGCTATCTGACCTTGAACATGAATGGCTGCCAAAACACTCGCAAAGATCACTTGGTTGACTTTACCGTCAAGGCGGCTGATTTCCTGAATCGTCAGATCCATGTTTGCCTGGTCGGCAGCGCTAAGAGTAGCAACTTCAGCGTCGAGCTTGCTTTGCAGAGCAGCGATCTGGCTGGCAGCTGCTTCAGCTACGGCTGCGTCATTGCTAAGAAGTTCTTGGCGAAGCATACACATCTTCTGAACGATACCACTGATCTTCTCAGCCATTTCCGAAGAGAGACCCGCGATTTGAGTTGTTAGCGATTCGTTAAGTGCCGCGATGTTGGCGTTGAGTTGATCGAGATTCGTCTGATCAGCAGCTGCTAGAACGGCCAGTTGTGCATTGAGCTCGTTCTCTAGACGAACTAGTTCGGCTTCATTCAAAGAAATCCGGTCCATTTGAGCACTTAGATCGAGGTCCAGCTTGGCTAGATGTGCTGCCTGCTCGCTGCTCTTAGCTTCGAGTATAAAGAGGCGCTTCTCGTGCAAAGAGAGCGTGTCTGCATGAATCTTGGCAGCTGTTTCGCTGAGGCCTAAGCGGATAAGTATATCGCCGATTTTCTTATCGACGATAATTTTGTTTTCGTTGTCTTTAGCTTCGCCTTTGTCAGTCTTAGCTTCAAGATTCTTGAGTTTATCATGAAGGATTTCGTCAGCTGACTTCGTCTGGGCCATCGCATCAGCACTGGTATAGTCGGACGCGAGGGATACAGATTCATTAGAAGAGCAGCCTTCGAGAGCGCAAGTAAGAGGCTTGCTACAGGCTGAAAGAACGGTAAACGCTGTTAACAAGCCGAAGGTAGATGCGTACAAACGAGTGGATCTCATTGACTAGCTCCTGGGTGTCGATCGTTGATTGTATGGCGGAGCTAAAGCAAGTTGGAGGCCTGTCTAATCATTACAGTGCTGAGGACTAATATCATTAGTTTGCGAGGCAAGGGTATGCACTTACTCTGGCTGTAGATCAGACAAGCGCGAATGCTGTAGCGGAACTAGGCAGGGAGAGTCTTTAATCAATAATATTAGTTATTTAAAACGCCTCATGGATCAAAAAAAGAAACCACACCGTTACTCAGATTATAGCTTGCACCTACGATCTTGAATTTACCGAGAGCTACGAGCTTCTGCAGAACCTTGCTTCTGCCAAGAAGGCTTTCGACGCTATGTCTCACATTTCGTTCGACTACTGCTTCCCACAAGAGCTTGCGGTCGATTTCTGGTTGCTCTTTCAAGACCTCTTTTACCGCAGGTGCAATTTCCAAAACGATGTTCTGAATATGGTCGGAGGCAGGCCAGGCACCTGAGGTCATGGCCGTGATTGCAGCGTCGACCGCACCACAACGAGTATGACCGACAACGGCGCAGAGCGGAGTATCAAAGCTTAAGGCAGCTAATTCGACACTTCCGATAAGAGAAGGAGCGACTACGTTGCCTGCTACCCGTACGATGAAAAGGTCGCCCATCCCGCAGTCAAAAATCATTTCAGAGGGGACGCGTGAATCTGAGCAGGAGAGAATCACCGCGAAAGGTCTCTGACGCACTTCGGCCAAGGACTGGCGAATTTCATGGCTACGAGCTGGCACCAGTAAGTTTCCACCAGCAAATCGCTGGTTGCCGTCCTTTAGCTTCTGCAGTGCTTCTTCAGGAGTTTTGATGTTCAAACTCAGTCTCCCGAACGTAAAAATTAAACCAGCAGCCCCGTCATATATTACCCCGGGTTAAGGGGTCCTGGAGCGCCGGGATAGCCTGATTGAAAGGCCCATTATTGATTCAGCCTCCCGCCTTGCCAAGCCTAAAATGAGTTTTTCGATCTTATCCTGCCAAGCCTTGGGGCCCAGGTCTCCGGGCTTGCTGGCAAAGAACGACGCGGTCTAAGCTAAGCACTTTGATGGACTTAGCGGTGAACTATAAGCTTGCGCTAGATCTATCCTGATCATTTCTCTCTTTGTAAGAGCGTCTATACATCTGAAAATCCCGTCCGATAATAAAGACATTTTTTCAACGAGAAAGTTTCCTTCACAGCACGCTTCTAAAAGAAAATTTTAGGCGCTCGGGTCGAGCCTTATCTATTTGCTATAGCACAGCAAAGATAAATAAATTCGTAAGATCTTAAGGCCTATAGCGGCTGCTTTATCTTCTTGAAACTTGAGTATCATGCCGCGAAAGCTCAATATCGATACTCCGACTAAGCGGTAACAAATCCATCAACACAGGATTGTCTATGCACAAATTCGGGTCATTCAGCGGCCTAGGAGGTTTCGCTGCGCTTCAGATTGCCTTCCTCATTGGGATCTCCATTTACACCCCAACTCCTGTCCAAGCAGCTCCCGCGACGATGGCGAGTCCCCGCTTAGAATTGAGTGAAAGCGAAGAGCTGCCGCCTACCCCAGCCTGGATTTCGAAGGTCGCTCGCAAACTGCGCAACGGGGCGGGTCTCTCATGGAACGATGATTTGGATGCCCTCTTGAAGATGAAGCGAGCCGAGGTTGTGGACTTTTTTATGAAAGACCAGCGATTCATCGATACAGTGCTCGACTTCAATCTCTATTTTCTCGGTTTCAAGCCCACTCAGATTCTAAGTACTGGGCCCGAGCGTTATCATGTGAGCGCGTATATGTTTCCGCAGGCGATTACCGCTGCCAAGGCAGTGGCCTCCGGCGGCGATTACCTGAAACTCTTTGATCTTCGCCAACCCAATTACCTCGCGCCTTTCAGCGAACCGCCCATCCCTCCTGGCATTGGTGATGGGCAGAACCAGAGTTTGAGTCGAGAGGAAAAGCGCGCCCTACTGAGTAAAAGCGTTGGGGGGAGCATCGAAAGAATCAGAAGCGCTTTCGGCAGCGGACCTGCCTTCAATAAGGATGAGGGCTGCCGAGCATTCATCAGCGGTGAGACCTTTCAATTCCTCTTCCCTGCTAGCTCATCTCTCTCGGGTCAGCCGTCGAACGATCCTGGCTTGAATCAATTTGCCACGCGCTTGTTCAGTGCCTGTACCTCGAGCTTCCTGGGCGAAGAATTCATCATCGAAAGCCTCGATAGCTTCCAGAAAAGCGTCTTCGGGCTCAGTGAGATTATTTCGATTTTTGACGATCGTAACTACCAAATCAATTCAGTTTCAGACATCCGTAGCGTCGACGGCGCCGAGAAAAGCGGACTTGGCAATGATTTCTGGGCCCTTAGAACTAACTCTTCGACCAACTTCAACCGTAAAAGAGCTGCTGCCATCCTGAAGACCTATTTCTGTGACGATCTCACTCCTATCAACATCGTACCCACCGATGTGCACGGGTCTGACCAGCACGGCAGTGATCCTTCATGTCAAGCCTGCCACTACAAACTCGATCCCATGGCTGGCTTCTTCCGCAATCAGGGTCTCGCGGGGATCGGCTTTGATCATAAGGAGACTTTGGTTTTCGACGATCTTGCCGCCGCAAGCGGGCCTAGCTATGAGGCTTATCTGGATTCCTGGAAAAACCCCGAGAGAACGAGTTGGAACGTTGGCTATATCCGCTCGCTCCGTGAGCCTAGCCTCAATAGCTACGAGCTCAATCATGATGCGCCCCTCGACGAACTCTTCCGCATCATTCGCGAGGCTCCTGAAGTCAGGCAATGTCTCGCTAAACGCATGAGCGAATTTTTTGTCAGTAAGGACCAGGTATTTGACGGAGCTTTTATGGAGGGTCTCAGTGCCTCCTTCAGCCATCCGAGCCAGAGTTCAGCAGATGGCTTTAAGCAGGTCGTGAAGACTCTGATTCTCAGTAAGACCTTCTCGATGGACAATCCTAATCCCAAGCTTTGCTACGATCCGCCTGGTACCGAGAGCAAAGGCGCACTTTGCGAAGTGTCTTTCATCATAGAGAATCGTTGCTCATCATGCCACGCCGAAGGTTTCAATATCAGCGATGTGCGGGTGCAGGACAAGATGCTCGACCGACTACAATCTACTGATCCCGATCGCCGCATGCCTTTGCGCATGGATATGCCCGATACAGAGCGCGTGGCGCTTATCAAGTGGCTGAGTCAGGATTCACAACCTTAAAGGGATTGACCATGAAAGAGAAGATGCGAAACCTCCTAGTCTTATGCGCCCTCGTGAGCGCCTGCTCTCCTAGCGATGAAGTCTCACAGCTAAACGCGGGAGGTACCCGAATCGGTTACTACAAAGGAGTTGATGCCGTAAGCAGCCAAATGCGGGCGCTCATGATAGACCCAGCTGATGCGGATCAATTTAGTTTCCGCCGGCTTGTCGATGGGAATGTAGCCGGCGCTGACAAGCTTTCCAACCTGCTTGGTAGCTTTACCAGTGGAACCGGCGAAGAGTCGATGCAGAACGATAGCCCCAATGGCCTCAATGTTATGCTCTGGAAGCTTAATCTCTTGAAGTTTGGCGAGTTGCTGGCTGGCGTGTGCGAGCATCCTAGCTCGACGAGCATCACCGTCAATCGGAAGGAGGTCAAGCTCCATCCTCGCTTCGCGCCTATTCTTCTTGAGATTTGCGAAGCAGACGAGGCCAGTCTCGTGAGCTCGGCTGAAGATCTCTGGACTGGAACTATGGGTTGGGATGCACCTGAATCCGAAGTCGAAGCCTGGCGCGCCTTTGTCGATAGTGAGGCTGAGACTCTACTGGCCATGCCTGCGAGCGAGCGCGTCGAGACGCTGCTCATGGCGATTTTCTTCAATCCCTATTATCTCCTTGAATCCTAAACATTGCTGTGGAGCCTTCAATTATGGCAATCTCACGACGCTCTTTGCTGCAGGCTGGTAGCGGTAGTCTCCTGCTGACTCCGGGCCTCCTTGCACAGAAATCGCAGGCTGCGGTGCTCGATCGCACGGAGCCGCATTTCTTTCTGGAAATATTCATCTCCGGTGGTTGGGATGTTTCCTATCTTTTCGACGCCAGGCCTCTGGCGATGACGGAAGCTGGAAAAATTCAGAACTATGTAGGTATTGAGCCCGAGCGCTGGACCGATAGCGAAGGTCGCAGCACCTGGGTTGGGCCCAGTGCTCTGGCACTGAAAAAGCATTTTGACTCATTTTCTATTCTCAACGGCGTGCATATGGCGAGTACCTTTCAGGGGCACGATCAGAATGCGCTCTATGCACTGACTGGAAATCCTTTCGGCGGCGATACGAATCTGGCTCAGTTAGGGCGCTCGCAAAGCCCTCTCGACTTTCTCCAGCAGGGTAGCGTCCTGGGGTCTAATTCTATTCGCAACAAGGGCAAGGCGATCACGCTCACACCCGAGAATGCTTTGCAGCTGACGGCCTCCGTGCAAGGCGGTCGCCAGAAGAGGTCGCTGGGTACGCTGATCGATGGCTATGTGGCAGCTCGACTGGAGGCCAATGGAGCGAGTCGACCGGCCAGCGGGCATTTTGCGGATGGTGCTTTCAAGATGCGGGAAGGTCTCAAAGGCAGCGATGACATCGAGCGGAGCCTCAGTGGGATCAAGCTGAAACTGGAGGATCATACACCTATCCATCGCAATATGCAGGTAGCCTCAGAATACTTTCGTGCGGGATTGACCCGCTCGGCGGTCATCTTTCTCAATCCGCGCATCGACGCTCACGATAGTGGCACTGCCAAGAATCTACCGAAGGCGTTGAGCGAAATCGTTGCCCAGCTTGCCGAGGTTTTTGACTTCCTGAAAAGCTGTGCGCCCGTATCTAACGCGAATCAGAGCCTGCTCGATGAGACGACGGTTTTAATCGGTTCAGAATTTGCGCGTACTATGCGGCAGCCCGGGCTGCCTCTCAGCAATACAGGGACGGATCATAATCCGCTCAATAATAGTGTGATTCTGGGTGGGAAAGGTATCAGACCCGGTCTGATCGTTGGAGCTTCCGATTTCCGCTCCGCTGACGAGGTATTATCAGGGGCGCACCTGGCGATGGATCCAGCCCAGCTCAGCATGATGGGCATGCCCTTTGACCATGATGTTTTGGGGCCTCCGTCTTCATATAAGGCTGAGAATTTCCCTAGTTTTAAGGTCGATAACTACCTTAATTTTGCTGCGATCGCCAATACGCTTTTTACTCTCTTTGAGGTGGAGCCTAGCCTCTTCTGGACTAATGAGCGGAATGGACCTCCGGTTCGGGCTATTCGGAAGATACTTAGCTAGCTGTCCGTATAGCAGGGGCCAAGGGGCCTCTGCCCCCTCGAAAAATCCTATACCCATCGCTTAAATCTATTTTGAAAAGATTGAATTTAAGAGCTTTAGGTAGTCGCGCTTTGCAGTAGTTGAATAATTCGAGTTTTCTAGGGTCGATTTAGCCTTGGAAAAAGCGTCGTCGCTAGATTTTAATTTTTCATGCTGTGCATTTTCAAGTGAATCAATCGAATATAACGCACGCACGACCGTGTTCGCATCTGGAGAGCATAGTATCTTTAACAGGATATTAAACGAATCTTGGGATTGGCTTTCATCGAGAATCTGGGCGCATCGAGCTTTCCATTCCTCTGACTTTTGAGACAGGGCCAAATCAAGAGCAGCCCAGTCACCAGCATTGAATTTTTCAACAATAGAACGCATATTGTCGCTCTCGACATCTTCCCAGTAGTTGATGTCTCTTATATTATTTAGTGCTTGGTCAATCGCTTGAAAATTCTTCATGATCGCCTCACAAAAGTTCAAATTTGTCTGGTAATATTCCGGACCCGCCTGTTGGATATACCGACGTGATTTTATCCCCAGTACGCATCACAATTACTTCCACGCCATCGATATTGACCCTTTGAAGTTCGGATACAATCCCATTATCAGTTCTTCTAGCGATGGTTTTCGAACCTGCAACTATTCGCCCAGCGTTTATAATTTTTTCATCTGACCATTTTTGAGGAAACAGTACAGTTTCTTTAGGGACAGACCAATTGCCGTTTTCTAAAGCCTTTCTAACTTGGCAGCTTATAGTTCCATCTGGGTTGCTCACTATTTTTTCTACCTGAAATAACTCACTATTTATAATAGAAGGA
This sequence comes from Oligoflexus sp., assembly GCA_041736305.1. Taxonomy (GTDB): domain Bacteria; phylum Bdellovibrionota_B; class Oligoflexia; order Oligoflexales; family Oligoflexaceae; genus Oligoflexus. Next base: position 12,195 of record JBGSTX010000233.1, read on the forward strand.
GAATGCACACCAATAATCTGCTTCTTGTTACGAGGCTTCGGAGCCCCCCTCAGGATCTTCTCGCTAAGCTCAGGGCTTATCTCGGGCATTCCTTTCGCCAGAGCTCGGAAATCATCCGCCTTATTCAGCAGCTTCTGTTCAAAGGCTTCTTCTGCGAGCTTCGCTAAGCGTTCTATTCGCTGTGCCGATCGTACCGACATAGCAGTGTGGGCAGCATCGACCATCCGTTTCAGAAACTTTACGCCCCCGGTGAGTTTATCAACTGCCCAAGCACCCAGTGGCCCACCGGCGAAAATACTTCCTGCTTCGATCAGTAGACTTGCTGCCGCTATACTTCTATCGACTTCATCATTAGCCTGGCCGCTGCAAAAGTCTAGCTCGTAGTAGAGCTCGTAGAAGTCAGCGTAGGATCCAGCAGCCCAGTTTTTAGACAGGCAGGCAGCAGCACTCGGCGCCGCCTCTATAAATGCGGTAGCTCCAAGCATCAACTTGTCCAGAAAGGCAAGTTCCTCTTCATTTTGAGCTGCTTTATACATTTCAGCAATCGTTGCTGCCGCTTTGATATGCATCACCAAACCTTCGACGCTGGACAGCTGATTGATAGCAGCTTTGAGCCTCTTGGCCGCCTCAGGTCGCTGGTTGGCGAAGTCGCCATCAATCGCAGTGGTCACACTGGGCTCAAGCTGAAGATCGGTAAACCAGAGATCTCGCGTGATGATCCCAGGACGATTCTGCTCCAAGCTGCCGAATATATACTCATTGACATGGTGTACAGAGCTTTCAAAAGCATTAAGCTCAGCTTTCGACAAGTCGGATCGAGCTTGAATCAAACGAAGGAGCCCGTCTACGCGCTCCTGCCACTGCAAAGCCCTTAGAATAAGCTGTTGGCGAGAACCTAGCTCGAGATCAGCCTTCATCGCCGAGACCGCCTGATCGGCCCATTCTTGATAGGGATAGGTGCCCAAGTCCTCGGTCCCGACCAGCGAGGCAAATGGCTCAAGAGACGGCAGGGCCCCATCTATTGCCAGCAGGTCTTCACCCCGGAGATCGAAGCCTTGTGCTCTTGCAGTAGCCTCAAGCTGCGATTTGGCCTCTGCTGTCGCCTGTTTAAGATCTTCGGTCTTCTGAAGCAGTTCTGATCGCTTGAGATCGATTCCCTTCTTTTGAAAATTATAGCGCTCGCTTGCTTCTTGAAAGCGAACCAGACTATCAAGGCTTATCTCAAAGAAGTTCTTCCCTCTGACACCATTTAGGGCAGCTTCGTAGTCGAGATCATTCTGTGCAAAGCTCAGCTCTTCGCCCTGCGCCTGGTTGGCAAGCCCCAAGATCTCATTCCGCCTCTGTTCAGCCTGGGCCGCTAGCTCGGGAGCTAAAGAAGCTAAATCCGTCTCTAAGCTCCTTACCATCGACCAGCTGCGAACAGTGGGATGAGCCTGATAAGTGGCGGTTCCAATGAGCGGGCTAGTGCCATTTGGTAAAAAAATATTGACCCATACCATCAGCCAGCCTTCGGAAATAGTCACGTTCTGGTCGAGATAGAACCTGAAATCGATCCTATTGAGCCCGAGATTGAAGTCCTGTGGCCTCGCACAACCACGCGAGACAGACCAGACGGGCTTGCCGTTGGCATCGTATTCTGTCTTCCGGAGAGCGGTGTGAAGGAAATCTACCGTCGACCTACCATTGACTGTTATGAACTTCTGAGGCCCTGGGATTTGCATAGCCGATGGTCCCACACCGGCATTGGCTTGCCAACTAACTTCAAAACAAACATCGCTCACTGCACTTGCCAACTCAGCATGAAGTAGACAAAGGAGAAGCAGGAGGTATCTCATGGGAACACCTCTAGCAGCAGTTGATCGTAAAGTACGGTGGCTCTGGCTACGTCGTTCTTAGCGAGCGAGTCTTGAATACTGTCAACCCGAGAACTTTGATTCGGCGCCTTGGCCAAAACCATATTGAGACCTAGCTTCATGTTCGACGGCATCTGCTTGATCGAATTCCTCGCCGCATCGAGCTTCTGCACAGCGAAGCTGCATCCTTCAGTCATCCAGGTATCCTTTGTTTTTATCTCTGTTTCACAGATTGCGGCAAACTGGATAAAGGCAGTCATGGCCTGATACTTTTTTGCAAAGAGAGCTAATCCCTTCTGCGAAGCCTTGCTGTCGACGAAAGATTTTTTGATAGCAGCATTTATCTGAGCTAGAAACTCTGAGGCAGACTGGAGGTGCCGAGCTTCGTTCATGATCGCTTGAGTCTTATTATTGACATAGAGTTCGATGAGCGTGTGCGTTGCTATGCGGATACGGTCAGCGAGCTCCTTGTGGCGTTCGCGTAAAAGCTGGCTGGCGGACACCAAGTTCTTCTCTCCGCGAATTACAAGCTGAAGATAGTCAGCTGGATCCAGCGCTAAATTTCCGTAGCCTCTCGCCTCGAGAAATTGACTGTGAGACTGGACTGCGACACGATAAGCATCCGTAAAATACTGAATTTCACCTCGTACCAGCTGGACTCTGCTGGAAGCTGCGGCCATATAATTCGATTGCTCGACAGCTAGTCGATCTAGCTGCACTTCAAGGCGCTGCAGTTCCACGCGATCTTCAGGGCGCGATGAGCTACTAGCAGCGTTTATCTCAATAGACATCTCTTTGTAGCGTTCGCCATAGATCCGGATGCGAGGCTTAAGCACCTCTTCAAAATCAGCTACAAATTCAACAAGCCGCTTCCCTAGCTCAGTAAAGCGAGCCTGATTTTCACGATTGATTCTTTGCATCTCGGTCAAATGATACTGAACTTGACTAAGATCTTCATCGATCTCCAAACCCTCTTCATTTGCAGATCTATCGATAGAATCGAGGAGAGCCTGGCGTTTGATTTTCAAGTGCCTATCCATTTGAGTCCTACAGCTCTGAAAAAGCGCAATCTTGCGATCGAGGCATCTGATGTACTCACCGACCGTTGAGCCTTCTGGACATTGGACCTCCCTCGCCTGAGCGCAGGCCGCAGTGGGAGAAGCAACAGTGAGCCCACTATTGCCAAGTAGTAAGTAAGAAAGGACAAGGAAAGATAGCCAGCTCCTCATGGGGTGGAGCCTCCGGCAAGCTGCGCTTCCAGGGTGCTCATCCTATTTCGAATAGTCTCGATTTCAAGCCGAGCTATTTTAATGGTTTCTTCAGCTTCTTCATAAAAGGCGGCATCTTCACCCAATTTACTGAGCGTCGCAATCGATCCCGCTGAGAGGCGGTCCATCAGGGTCACAGGCCCTTCTCTCGCTGGCAGCTCGCTTAGCAGGGATCGAAGCTGCATAATAAGCAGACGCTCCTCAAGCGTTAAGCTGAGGCTCGTATCGCTGCTCAGTCTAAAAAGGATATCGCAGTCATCACCCTGCTTGCAGCTACTCAACTCTCTACTTAGCTCAAGTACCTCCTCGCTCTGCTTCATATCGGCATCGAGGCTCTCAGAGAGATTTTTAAAGAACTTATATGCAGGCATGATAAGAGTCACCTGCTCGAGGGATGTGATCAAAGCCAGCTTACTGCTGAGTAGGGCCTCAAGTCCATTCAGTTCTGTTTGCCAGACGCTGCGTACGCGTGAGCTGGGAATAGCTCGAATTTCCGTGAAACTCAGTTGGCAGTCGAGAAATGAACGATTGGCCAACTCCTTCGGGAAGCTATCGACTAAACTTAAAGGACCTTGGCCGGTTCCAACTAAGACCTGGTTTTGGACATCGTGAAAATTGAGAGTAAACGGTGCTCCGGTATCAAGCTGGAGCTGTATTTTTGAGGCCTGTGGGCCACTGTATCTACGGTCGCAAGTCATCTTGTAGGAGACATAGAATTCGGACTCTATATTTTGCCGGGGGATGAGCTCTAGTCTCTCGGGTAGCTTGCAGTATCTCTGAAACCCGTTGACGACATCGCACATTATAATGTTGCGGCTTAGAATTGTCTCCGCAGAGGCGATCGAACTAACAAATAGAATTCCACTAACAATAGTACGCAATGCATTCATCAACTTAGTCTCCTTTTTTGATTTAGTTTTTCCAGAGTTTGTCGACCACGAGTTCATGAACAACTATCGTACCTTCACCGCCTTCCAGTCCTTGAATGCGAGCTTCGAAATTCTCGATAGCTCCATCACACTCTAGTTCAGGAAGGTCTATGAAGGCGTGGTCTAAATGATGTACATTTTCAAAGCGTTTTTGGTAGTGGACTTGCGTGCCAGCATGGGTACTGATCTCGACCATGAAGGACGTTGGAAACGTTCTCCATGCTTTACCTTTACACGTGCTGCCTTGAAAAAGACCCTTGCTCTTCTTGCCTGTGCAGTACTCTTCTCCATCAGGCGTCCAGTTCATGCTGAGCAAGATGCTGGATTTTATCACCGAAGGGTTACCATCGAGACTTTCATAAGGTCCGTAAAGCAGAAACCCAGCGCTGGCACGCCCTCTATAGACTATGTCGTCGCCTTCAATTTGACCAAGTTGGGAGGCAAGTTGGCTTCCAAGGAAAATTTTACGCTCTGTCTCGGTCCAGAGTTCATCGGGGAGAACAAGGCTGGCAAAATTATCGAAGTTCAAGATAGGGGTATTGGTATTACGTATTCCAGCCTCACCGCGTACAAAGCATGCTGCTTGCGAAAGGCTGGTAAACAAAAAGGAGCTTAACGAAAGACCAATTGCCAAGTGCGATGGAAGCTTTCTCATAAGATATTCCTATTCTTGATTACATAGGTTGGGCTGGTGAAACCAACGTATAGACGACGAAAGGACACATTTCAAGATCTGTATCTTTCTTAAGTCGACATGAAGTGGAAAGGAATTATTTCTCTATTATTTTCTGCTTTTAGCAAAGAACCGTGCTTGCAATCAGGCAATGTCAATGAAAGGCTCCGAGGTCTTCCCCCCTCAACCGAACCACCTCCCAAAAAGCCTAAACTTTAGACAAGCCCCTCTATTTCTCTGCACTCCCCCTCCCGCAAGAGGCTCATATCTAAGGACTCGCGAAGGCACATGCCTTGCAAGATCAGCTCGTGGTCTAGCTCTTCCTTCTCTTGCTGAGTATTTTATGCTGAATTGCCTGTTGAAGCTGACTTGTTTACTGCCTCTTGTTGCCTGCTCTGACCGTTATACGCCTTGGGACATAAATGTTCCCAACGAGTATACGCACCTCACTCAGAAGAATCTCGATAAGTTAGCCGCGCTTCCCGAGGCCAAACTCCCAATCAAGATAGCCCTCACTGGCGATCCCCAAGGTACGCCTGGAGATCTCGAACGGGTTGTGAGCGCGATCGATGATATTCCAGATATTCGCTTCATCATGGTGCTCGGTGATCTCACCGACTATGGGCTTATGCACGAATATGTATGGGCGGCCAAAGCTCTCCAGAATTCCCGCATCCCCCATTTCACGGTCATTGGTAATCATGATGCCATCGCCCACGGGCCGAAGATTTATCGAGAAATGTACGGCCCCTATGATTACACCTTCCAAGATGCAGGTGTAAAATTTGTGATGTTCAACGACAATCAATTTGAATTTGGTACCACCGATTTCAGCTTTCTCAAAAGTGAGATCGATAGTCGCAGCATCGCAGCAGCCCATGTGCCTCCGGTGAAAGACATGCACACTCTGGAACAGATCGACCTTTGGACTAAGATTAACTCCGAGGCCGAACTCATGGGTTCGATTCATGGCCATCGCGGGGGTAATTATGACGTTAAATGGACCGTTGGAGAGGTACCCTACTATATCGTCCCGCGAGTTCGTGACGTCTACTTTTCGATCATGACAATCCATGAAGACTATAAAATTAGCTTCCAGAAATGTTCGCCTGGTTGCGAGGATTCACCATGATCAGCCCTAGACTCAGTCTTGCCCTCGTCGGGGCACTTACCCTCGTCAAAGTCTCAACGATGCGTGAACTTGCGCGTGATCCGGGCCTCTCTGCGGACAGCCAGCAGATTGAAAAGGTGGAAAGTAAGCCCGAAGAGAAAGCTGAGATTCTGAGCCTTGCCCGTTGGCAGCCCAACTACGGGCTCTTGCAGCATTCTTCCTATGTGGGGCTTGCGGCAGCTGGCATTGGCTATGGCGAACGAGATAGTTACTTCACCTTCGAGCTCATCTATGGTTTTACGTCTCGCCACTTCAGCGGCCATAACGTTAGCACCCTCAGCGGAAAAACCACTTGGCGGATAAGTAACTTCAATATTTCACCGCAGTGGACCCTCACTCCGCTTTTGGGGCTCAATATCATATATAACCCTGATCCCGAGCTCTTTGTGCGTTTGCCAGATCAATACCCAGATTGGTACTATCCGCCTTCGGCGATTCGGCCAGCCTTTGTTTTCGGCGCTGAGGTGGCTGGAAAACTGAGCTGGCGAGCTTCGATCGAGTACAGCCTGCTCGATACGGAGCTGCCCTATATTTTTAATACTAAGAATCCAAAGCTCGATCAGGTCGGTAGTCTAGGCTTCGTCCTGCGCAAAGAAATCCAACCTTGATTTTGCGGCTGTCGAAATCATCGACAGCCGACTAAGCCTTCGCCAGTCGTTTCATACCCAAATTTTTTCAAAATTCGCTGATAAAAGAGGAGCCCGCTAGGCCTTCGTGCAGAGCACAGAGGCCTAGCGGGCTCACAGTTCAAATCAGAGGAATGGCAAGTAAATCACTGCTTTCTTAAAAAGGTAGTAACCAAGCGAGGCCCAAAAGCCCTTCCAAACCCAGTCAAGGGCTGTGTCGATCGTAAAACCGGAAAAATCTCTTTTCATTACGATACCTCCACAGCCTTACCAGCAGGACTTGTGCCATTACTTACCTTTGTTCTTAATTTCGAAGTCCACCTGCTCGGCTACCATCTTTTCGAAAACTTTCAGCATCTGATGGTGCTCTCCTTCTGGATGAGCACCAAAGTAATCGATGAGATAGTGGACTGTTTCGAGAGTCGAATAGGCGGCGGCATTGGGCTGCTCGCGAATGCGAAAACGCGAAGGCTGAGTGGGCTCGAAACTCACCTGCTGCAGCCCATGGAGGTTTTTGCTGGCGTAGAACATCTTTTTCGCCATGTGCCAGGTGGCGTCCAGAATTATAAAAACCGCCTCCTGCGGGGTGGGTTCTGCCAGGTACTCTTTGCGAACGTCGGCGAGATCCATGGCTTTCGGACCTGGAAAGAGCACGAAGAACCTTTTGCTTGGATCGCTAAGAAGCTCGTTAAGGCGAACATTCTCGGAAAAATCGCTATCGACTATAAGTAGAGCGTTGTTCAAATGGCGAAATGCCATGCGCCCAGTATTAATGGCCTTGCGTGACTCCCGGGGATGAAGCAGAATGACAAAGTGCGGGAAGCTCTCAAAACTCTCGACAGCCTCGCAGTAGCACATGATTTGGGCCTTTCGGCAGAGCAGACAGGTCGATCGAGACATGAATCCATTCCTCATCAGCGAAACAGAGCAGCCATCCTTATAACGCAAGCTCAGGAAAAGGCTCGATTTATCCAATCAAGCCAAAAAGGGTGTGAAACCAGCTCTCGAAGTCATGATAGCTTGGTAAAGAGGCTTTTTCGACTTATCGAATTTTAACCTTAGCTGCGATAGATTGAATGTCATTAGAATCTGCTAAGTTCCATCTTCGCTTTTCTTTCTAACCCGAGGTACAAGTTGATCAAAAGCCCGTCTCACGATACTCCTGTACCTCATGGTCGAAAGCGTACTGACAAAAGCTTAATGACCGAAAGAGCAAAGACTGATGCTTCCCTGTCCCACGAGCGAGACAGCACGGAGCATAACGCAGATGCAGCCGTATCATTAAATAGAGCTAAAGCTGATAAACTAAGATCCGAAGAAAGGTTTAATTCGGATAGCTTATGCGAAGCCGAGCGAGCTGGTCAGCATTGGCCTGATGCTGAGAATCGGCTCGAGACTGACCAGCGACTTTATAACGAGCGTCTCGTCGCTGATAAAGCATTAGACCTAGAACGTCGCCATGTAGATTCGGTTCTAGAAAGTGAGCGTTGGAAAAAGAAGGCTTTTGAACGCAAGTTTTTTCAATTCGAGCGAAACGAGACAGACCAAAATCTAAATCTCGAAAGAAGCTTCACCGACAATGAAGCGAAACGAGCCAGCGACGCGCTGACGACAAGAGACGATTTTCTGGCTATTGTCAGTCATGACCTCAGAAATCCTCTGGGTTCTATCTCTCTAGCGGCTGACCTCCTCATAGAAAGCCCGATCTACCTTTCCTCAAGTGAAGAAGATCGGGAATTTATAGATTTGATTAAACGCAATGCAGACGATGCACTGAGGCTTATTGAGGACCTCCTCGATGTCGAACGGATGGGGACAGGCAAGCTTTCCGTCGATTTGAAAGACAACTCGATAGCAGAAATTATTCAAGTGTCGCTCAGCTCTTTTGGTCCACAAGCTCAAGCGAATCAGCTATCGCTCGAGATGGACGCTGCTTTTGAAATACAGGCTGCATGTGATCGCGATCGGATTTTACAGGCCCTATCAAATTTGATAGGTAACGCCATAAAGTTCACCCCCTCGGGCGGCCGCATCGTCGTCAGCGTTGTACCTGGTGAAAGGGAAATTCAGATAAAGGTAAGCGATACAGGTCCGGGCATCCCTAGCAACCTTCAGACTTCAGTCTTTGAGCGCTTGCGACAGTTAGGCAAAGAAAGCCGCCATGGCCTCGGACTGGGCTTATATATCTCGAAGATGATCGTAGAAGCCCATAAGGGACGGATTTGGGTGGAAAGTGAAGTAGGACATGGAAGTGAATTTTGCTTCACGATTCCAACCCAACTGAGTTAAGTGCACAGCCTAGGTTGAGGGCCTTTAACAAGCGAACTATCCATCTCGAGCAAGTCATCAGTACGGGATGACCCCCGAAGTCTTGTACAGAAGCTGAGCACGCAGAATATACTTCAACCCACTCTCTATCCGCGCGCTATTGTGCACAAAGTTCTGCGGAAAAATAACGGCTTTCCCTGCCTTCGGAGCTATGGACTGGCGTTTTTCCGGAAAGCCTGTCGCTCCGCCCGCACAAGTATTCAAATAGACCACAATTGTAAACAGACTCTGCACAGTATCACTGAGTTCGATTGCCCCGTCCTGGTGATCAGGAAAGGTATCGTTTTGGGTATACTTGAAGAACTGGCATGTTCCAGGATGAACACCTACATAAGTCCAGCCCATGATTTCGCGTGGAGCATAGCGACCGATCATTTCTTCCAACCAGCTACGGTCGAGCTTGGTGTTTTGAATTTTTCGCGATCCTAGATTGGATTGCTTCCACTCTCCCGTCTCGGCTATTTCAATGCATTCGAGACAGATGCTTTGGCTAAAAAAATCTTCGACTTCAATCGCTTCGAAATTATTTCTCAAAACCTCGCTTAACTTCATTCCACTCATCCTTCCACTAAAATTAAATGCTCACGATGAGCATCCCGAACCTACTCAAGCTTGAGAACGAAAACCCTCATTAGAACTGTGCAAACTGCTTTTTTAACTTTTTCTTTCTGCACCGCAGCTGCATCATGACAGCGATAAATCATTTATATAGTGCGCAGCTCGCGATGATAGCAACCGAATCTTAAAAAGGCTCTACCTGATGACTAAGCTAACAGCCTTATCGCTCGGGATCCTGCTGGTACTCGTAATCGTAGCTCTTGCTCTCTTCAGAAAAAAGGCGGAAGTCGAACCACGTCCGCAGGATAGTGAACTCAGCCTCGACGAGAAGCTTCCGGCTCAATCTGCATCAACGCAGAAAGACATCGAGACAGACAGCCCTGCTGACCGTGCCGTTGCGCGACGGGCAGAAGCAGACGCAGAAGCAAAATCGCAGATCGCGCGCAATAATCCCGAAGCAGGTGGGTCAGCTACTAATGAAGCCGAAACAATAGCTGAGGTAAAGGATCCCAACGCCGCCGCTCCCATCGAGATGATGCCGGAGGACTATGAGACCAATATCAAGCCTGAGACCCCGCGACCAGCATTTGACATCAAGAATTTTGCGGTCGACGAAGTCCTGGCTCTGCCTACTACCGACAAGCAAAAATTCCTCGAGCGAAACAAGCTTTCCGATCCCGAAAAATACCGGAGATTCCGCTATCTCTCTGATGTCGGAGTCATCGATCGCCTGCTCAAAGGGCGCTATCGGGGTACCATCGAGGGCAAAGGCTGGACCATCGCACTCGACATTGCAGGCCAACTCGATGGCGAACATTTCAATGGTCAGCTAGCCGTGAATCTCTTCTCAGCAACGCAAGATCCAATCAGCAGCAGCTCGGCTAACGGACCCCTGGATTCGCACGTACGGGTTGTAGATGAAGGTGACAAGAACTCACTGCTGATAATGCCAAGCAGTGAAGGTGAAGGCAGCATGTTCCAGATTTTCATAGGCAACGAGAATAGAGACATGCTGGCAGGCAACTACTATGTAAAGGGAGAAGATGGGACGTTCGAAAGGATAGGGCCCTTTGTTTTAAAGCGCATCTGAGTTCTTGATAAATAACTCAGCTGGCAAATTTAACCACAGAAGGAGACTTTGAAAATGGACCCCAAAATGCTTGAAGAGGCCAAGGAGATCTTGCGAAAACTGAAGGAGAGTCGAGAACCCAGCGGAGTCCTGAAGCGCGCCAGCATGCTGGCAGTCGTGCTCGGCTTCGTACAATCCTCTGCTGTCCTCGGCGCGGACAATGATGTTAACAAACTTGTTAACTCCCTCAGCAAATCCTCTGTAGAAGGTGAACGCATCCTTCCCTGGGGCGGCGGTGGTGGCGGCCGTCCAGGTGGAGGTCATGGCGGCGGTCATGGCGGCGGTCATGGCGGAGGCTGGAAAGATTGGAAAGACTGGAAAGACTGGAGCGATTGGAAGGACTGGAAAAACTGGAACGATTGGAAGGACTGGAAAAACTGGAACGACTGGCGTGACTGGAAGAACTTCCGTCCTTGATAGTTTGCTTTAGTGGGGTCCCCAAGCATGGTGCCTGGGGACCATTTTCTGTCAGCGAATGGTGAAATCATGGGACCTATACGACTCCTCATCCTGCAGGCAACGCCTTTTTGCAATTTGGCCTGTACCTATTGCTACCTTCCCGACAAGTCGATAAAAAAGCGTATGCCTATGGATGTGATCGAAGCCAGCATTCGCAAAATCGCCGAAGCGGGGCTTATCCACGAAGAGTTTTCCGTGGTTTGGCATGCCGGCGAGCCATTGGCTGCCGGAATAAAATTTTATCGCGATGCCGATGCGGTGATCCGTAAAGCTCTTCCAGAAGGAATACGGTTTAAATACTGCATACAAACCAACGGCACCTTAATTACTGACGAATGGTGTCAGCTGTTTAAAGAACTCGACGTCCACCTCGGAGTAAGCGTCGATGGCCCTGCATTTATCAACGACAAGTTCCGTCTCGACAAGACCGGCAAGGGTAGCCTTGCCAAAGTCATCGAAGGCGTCGAGTGTCTAAAGCGCAACAATATCGGCTTTCATACGATATCTGTTATTACTAAGGACGCCGTCAAGGAGCCCGAGCCGATTTTCAACTTCCTCCGCAGCCTAGAACCCGAGAGCATAGCTTTCAACGTCGAGGAAATAGAAGGCGTCCACGCCAGCTCCAGCCTCTCCTCAGTGTCTGAAGAGGAATTTGGCCAATTTATGCGTCGTATGCATGAGCTCTCGTTTGCGATCAATGACCCTAACTACGTCCGTGAACTGAGGCAGGCCCATCATGCGGTCATCGGCAGTCTCATGAACTTCCCCCACCAACTGACGATGGAGACCAATCCCCTCAGCATCATCAACGTCGATACAAAAGGGAACTTCAGTAGCTTCAGCCCAGAATTGCTCGGTATGAATCACGCCGATTACGGCGATTTCATTCTGGGCAACTTTCTCGAGTCCGGCATAGAAGAGCTGCTCCTCTCGCCGAAATTCAGGCGTATGACCGAGTCAATTATCGAAGGCGTGAAGAAATGCGAAGCGACTTGTGAGTATTTCCATTTTTGCGGCGGCGGAGCGCCTTCCAATAAGCTCTTTGAAAATGGGAGCTTTGATTCCGCAGAAACTATGCACTGCCGCATGACCAAGAAAGTAGTGACTGATATCGTACTGAGTCGAATGGAGCAAATGGTGGAGCATGAGGTTCCGCGGGAACTTGCGGAACTTCTGGCGTGAAGGATAGGAGTGACAGAAGCTTAGAAGAGGACTCCTGATGTAGTCTTCTCGCACTCCACTCTGAAGGTCTGTACCTACAATAGTGAGCTTGGGGACGGAGGATTTTGGCGGGGAATTTGGAAATTTTGATTTATATCGCCGGCTTTAGAGAGAATGAGGAGATTTTAAGAATTTGGTCTGGCTCTTGCTAAAGAAGAAGTAGGTCCATACTAATCTCAAGGAGGCTCCCATGGGACTCATCGTGACTCTCATTATTGGCTTGTTCGTCGGTGTCGTGGCTAAGTTGCTTATGCCCGGCCGTGATCCTGGTGGTTTCATTATCACGATCTTGCTCGGTATTGGTGGTGCGTTTATCGCCAATTATCTCGGAAGAGCCGCCGGATGGTATCGCGCTGACGAACCTGTAGGATTTATTGCCTCGGTTCTCGGCGCTATGATCCTCCTCGGCCTATACCGCCTCATCGCTGGTCGTCGATCTCTGACCCACTAAGCCATTCGCACCGTTCACAAGCTTACCGAGTCGACACTGGCTTTATCCCGTGAACGACTCGGAGGCTCATGCAGCGACATCTTCTTCTCCGCTTTCATTTCTCTTGATCCGCTCTTCAAGCCCCGGTAACTTGGCCGTGAATCATCGTTTTGCTCCTTTTCATGAAGTAAAAGAATGCTAAAATTACGCCCCTATCAGCAGGAAGCGGTCGATGCAACTATCCGCTATTTCCAGAAGCAGCGTGATCCGGCCCTGATTGTCCTCCCGACAGGCGCAGGAAAAAGTCTCCTTATCGCCGCTCTAGCCCGTCTGGCCAAAGGCCGGGTTCTCGTCTTGGCTCACGTCAAAGAACTCGTAGAGCAAAATCACGCCAAATATTTAAGCTACGGCGTTGAAGCTGGTATCTATGCAGCGGGTCTGCGGCGAAAGGATAAAGAGCAGAAAGTTATTTTTGGCAGTATCCAATCTGTGGCCCGTGCCGAAGCGGAATTTTTTCATGGTTTCTCCCTCCTCATCATCGACGAATGTCACCGCGTGGCAGTGAGCGAGGACACTCAGTATGCTCTTGTTATGGAAAAACTACGTAGTCACAACCCTCAGCTCTGTATTCTTGGCCTGACTGCGACGCCCTATAGAATGGGATTGGGTTGGATTTACCAGTATCACGTGAGAGGAATGCTCCGGACAGCGGAAGCTCGTTTTTTCAAAAAGTGCATTTATGAGCTCTCGCTCCGCCATATGATCGAAACCGGCTATTTGACTCCGCCCATCAGGATAGACTCTCCTGTCGCCTCCTATGATTTCTCCAGCTTGAAACTGAAGCGACAGGGGAGCAGCTTTTCTATGAACGAGGTTGAAAACCTTCTCAAAGACCAAAAGCGCATTACCCCCGTCATCATTTCTCATGTTTTGGAAATGGCTAAAGATCGCCAGGGTGTGATGATTTTTACGGCGTCTGTTCGTCATGCCGAAGAAATTTTGAGTCTGCTACCCAGCGCGGATGCAGCTTTAATCGTCGGTGAAACCGCTGGTCCTGAGCGCGATCGAATCGTCGAAGATTTCAAGGCACGCCGCCTGAAATTTTTGGTCAATGTCTCTGTTCTGACGACCGGCTTCGATGCTCCCCATGTCGATCTTATTGCGCTCCTGCGTCCTACAGAATCGGTGAGTCTCTATCAGCAGATTCTGGGGCGCGGCTTGCGGCTGAGTCCAGGTAAAACCGACTGTTTGCTTTTGGATTACACGGGCCAAGGTCACGACCTCTATAGCCCTGAAATAGACGAAGACCGCCCCAGCCCTGAGACTGTGCCTGTAGAAGTCCCCTGTCCCGAGTGCGGACATCGCAACACCTTTTGGGGCATCGTCGATCCCGATGGTGAACTCATCGAACACTTTGGGCGCAAGTGTCAGGGGGCCAGCGAAGATCCCCATACCTTCGCCATCCGCCCTTGTACGTTTCGCTTCCGCTTCAAGCGCTGCCCTGCCTGCGCTGGAGAAAACGACATTGCGGCCCGTATCTGTGCCAGCTGCTCAGCGACCCTCGTCGACAATGACAAAAAGCTCCGTGAGGCCATGTCACTCAAGGATGCCCACGTGATGCGGCCAGATTCTATGATTTTTGAGACGAAACACGACAAGAAGGGCAGGGATTATCTGGAGGTTCGCTATTATGACCATGACGGCGAGTCGTTACGGGAATTTTTTTCCTTAGGTTCAGTAACAGAGAGAAAGGCTTTTCAGCTTAATTTTATGCGTATGCATCTTCGCCTTCCTGAGAAGCCGCCGCTGGTTAATCATGCCGATGACGTGGTGGAGCAGAGTGAGTTGTTTCGCCTGCCGATGTTTATTATCGCGCGGAAGAAAACGAAGTTCTGGGAAATTCGAGAAAAAATCTTTGAATAAAGGAGTTGCAGGTCTAAGCCTGCAACTCATCCAATTTCTATTTACTGACTAACTTACATCTTAACAGTGACGAATCCAGAGAAGCGGGTCGTGTCTTCTTTTGAAGTGAAGCGCTGACCGGTTTCTTCGAGAGTATCATTGCGCTCGCCTCTGAGGTAGCTAGCATTGGCACCGATGTAGGTCATACGGTCGATGGCCAAAACACCTTCGAGACTGCCGCCATAAAGGTTGGCAAGACGGTAACCGAGGCCGGCTTCTTCTTCACCCATAGCCGTGGTTGCAGCACCTTTGTACTCAGCAGCCAAAGCGATGTGTGAACGATTCTCAGTCCAGAAAGTTCCGACGACTTTTGCCGCGAGACGGTCCTGATTATCGTACTCTTCGAAGAGAGGAACTGCACCTTTGACGTTAGCGTCGTAGCGAGACAAGGAGATAGCAGACATCAGACTGAAGGTATCAGTAAGATTACCACGTGCGTAAACAGTTCCCATAGCTGGGAGGTAGATTGCGCGCTCGTTAGGGCCTGCACTTGTGGCCAACGCCAGCGAACCTTCGCGATCAGTTGAGATCACTTCGTTTTCTTGAACTTCACCCGTGTAAGCAATACCGACTTCATAGCTCGGCATGTGGTAGGCGAGGCCTACGATGGGACGAGTGTAGTTGTATCTGAAGTCTTTGGTTTCGATCACTTTTTCGTCGACTTCAAGATCGCTGAACTCAACGCCCAGACCAGCGGTGAAGTACTTACCGAAGATGTAAGCTACTTCTGGCGTGAACTTGGTCGATTGGAAGTCTTCCTTGATTTCAACGCCACCGCGTCCCTCGTTTTTAGCCGAGAGGTAGCTGCCTCTGATACCAAATGTCCAGTCTTGCCCGCCGTAGGCTAGACCGAAAGTACCCACGGGCGTGCTCAAGTCAGAGCGAACACCCTGGTTTTTCAAATCGCTGTTTTGCAGCTCGGCCTCGACTCGAGCGCGCAGACCAAGGTTTTCATGGAGTTGAGATGGAGACACTTCCTCGAGTCCACCGATCAGAAGACGATCGCGTTTAGCATAGTCGCGAACTGTGGTGTTCACCGGATACAGGCCTTCGCCCTCGGTCTGAGCCTGGGCCACGGTGGCTCCTACTACCATACAAAAACTTAAAAACTTCATCGTTTTCATTTTTCGTTTCCTTTGTCTTAAAACAGCACCACTACTTCACATACAAAAATCTTGCCGAGCAGGCAATTGCTATCGTGACAAGTCCAGCTTGTGGGACGCGAGTTGGCCTGTATACTTGCTGCACCTTTTCTAACTTGTGGTTTTTCATGTGAAAAAAAATTTTTCCCGCTAGGACTTTAAGGCTGTACGAATCTTAATCTCTTGGCCAGCTAGCCGAATTTTTTAATGTTAAAAATCTGCAATATGCCTGCACGCAGCCAGTCCTCCCTTTAGCGACCCAAAAAAGTTTTTTGACATGATTAAACCCCTCTTCGGCCATTGAAGGACCTCTATCATGACGACACAGAAAGCCCTGCTTGCAGTTTTTTCCCTGGCGACCAGCAGCTTCGCCCTGGCTAGCCCAGCTGAGATCTCAAATGTCAGACTGAGCGGCGACTGCGCATTCGATGATATTCATGTCGAAGAAGAAGGCGGTGAATATTTTATCGTAGCTGCCTTTGATTCCATCACAGCCCAATCTTTTTCAGGCCAACCTAATGAGAAGAAGCGCTGCACGATGGACTACGATTTGCGCCTCGCTCCTGGATACAGTCTCGAACTCTTCCAGTTTTCCGTGAACGGAGTTTATCAGCTCTCTGATCAGGGGACGGCGCGCCTGACGGTTTCCCATCGAGCTGCCAATGGCAAGAGCGTGCGGGTCACAGAATTTTTCTCGCAATCGCAGGGCCATGCCCCTTTCGGAGATATCAATGATCAGACGGGCGACATCACCCGCTTCGATCTGCAGCCGGTCTATCAGGGCTGCGGCGCGCAGATTCCACTTAATACTTCAATTTTCGCCCAAGCCTCGCAACCCAATACTGATCAGTCCGGGCAAACCCTCATCTCACTCGATGACGGTACGAGCTCAGCCTATTACAAGCTTTGCAAAATCCAAGTCCAAGCTTGCCGCCCCTAGGAGGGATGTATGAAAACAGCTCTTGTCTTAACGAGCCTGGCCCTTTTTCAGACTTCGATGCTCGAGGCAGCGACGGAAGCCTCGGTCAGCATCGTCTCCCCTGACCCACTCGAATGCCCCCTTTTGAGCAGTGCCGAGAAGATTTCTGCTCGCTGCCGGCTCGGCTCACTCCGCATCCATCTACCTCAAGGACAACGTCTAACGGAGCTGAGCTTAGCGGCCGAATTTGAAACGGAACTAAAAGCCCTCGGCGACCTCGCCGGTGTGGTGCTGCGGGTCAAGACTCGCAAAAAAACTTACAGCGCCAGCAGCTATGTGAAAATCGAGGACCTCGACCGCGATCCATTACCTGTAAACGAGGTCAAAGTGAGCCTCGAACTACCGCCGATCTCAGCCTGTGATAAAGATCTAGACTTGGATCTGCCTCTGCAAGCCAGTTACTCGGTCAACTTTGTTCAGGGCAGCAGCGAAGTACCACCTCTTAAGTTCAAGTCCGTATCGATCCTCAGTAAAAAATTCGAAACCATCACCTGTCCTCGTCAAGGAGATGCACCATGAAGTTTGCCCCAGTTTTTATGATCAGCCACCTGCTCCTCGCTCCGTTCGCCTTTGCTGAAAAAGAACAGGGAGTCGTCAGCTTCCAGGCCTCGCCCGAATGCGGTCCCGTCGAAACCCGCGCGGAAGCCGTGCCGGAAAATGATGATCCCTCGCAGGGAATCATAGGCGAAGCCTGTCGTGCCAACTTCAGTGATTTTAACGCTACTGTCTCTGCCGGCAGCTCTATGCAGAAGAGCTGCCACCTCGAAGCGCTTATCAAGGTTCCGCCCGGCAAACAGTTCAGAGCCACGGCAGCGAGCGTGGAAGGAATATATAGGACGAGTCCGGATACCTGGGGTTCAGTTAATCTCAGCTACAGTCTCGACGCCACCGGTGGCTTTGCTTCGCAAGGCCAAGGCATATCGGGTGCTACGCAAGGCGATTTCAATATCTATGCGCAGATCGATAGGCAAGAATTCACCAACTGCTCGGACCAGGTCCAGTATGTTCGGCTTTCTTCCGATATTAGCTTGAATCTGAGAGATTACGGCAACGGAGCTGAATCTATGATCGATGTCGATGCTGCCGGACGCAGTCAGGAGCTCAGCTGGAACTGGCAGTGGAAGGGCTGCAGCATTAGCAAATACAACCGAACTCTTATCAGCTACTACAAAGCCTACAATCAGCGCAACTATCGCGCTGTCATCAACTTGAACGGCAGCTCCGGCACCTACGTATCGGATGCGGGCTTTACTGGCTACTTCTACGATGTTCGCTATTCAGAGGGCGGCACGGTAGCCGAAGGACGCTGGAACGCTAGCGGCAAAGAAGGATGGTTTCGTTTCAAGATGTACGATACGAGCTACGGTGAGTTCAGAGGTGAGTGGGGTGATGATACGGGCGCTCAAGGACAATGGTGGGGTTCTTTCTAAGAGATCTTCGTGAGCAAAGTTTACGAGTGGGACTCTTTGCTCATGAACGAAGCCCGTCCAGCATACTGGCATTCTCAGGAGGATGCCAGATGAGGAGAGACCCTTCGAAGAGCACTGCTGAGCCCACCCGGCGGCGAATTACCTTGCACAGCCTCTCCAGGTTTGCTTAGCTGAGGCGAAACCAAGCTAGGAGTTCCTATGTACTTTGAAATGACAGTCACGCAATTTACTAAGATGCTGCAAAACTTTTCGGCTTTCATGGATAAAGCGGCTCACTATGCTGAGACTAAAAAAATCGATATGGATGTTTTGCTGAATGCTCGTTTGGCGCCGGATCAATTTAACTTTATTCGCCAGGTCCAAATTGCCTGTGATACGGCGAAAATGGGTGCCTCGCGCTTGACCGGCAAAGATGCTCCTACCCATGCCGATACGGAGAAAACCCTGCCAGAGCTAAAGGCTCGCATCGAGAGCACTGTAGCCTATTTGAAAACATTCTCGCCCAAGGATTATATGGAAACCGCCGGTCGCAAGGTGAGTCAGCCACGTTGGGAAGGCAAATGGATCAGCGGCGAAGAGTTTGCCACGCAGCATGTGATTCCGAATTTTTATTTCCATGTCACCACAGCTTACGCGATTTTGAGGCATAATGGAGTCGATGTCGGCAAAAAAGATTTTCTAGGCCCGATGCCCTTTAAACAGTAAGTACTCTCCGGGCGTTCTAAGCCGCCTTCGTCGACCTGCAAAAGCACGCCTACGACCTCGACAAAATTCGCCACAACAGTGCTCTCCTCAGCCTCAGCAAAACTCTGAAGCCGGGAGAGCAAACTGAAATTGACTTCAATCTCCTAACTTACCGCCAAATTCCTTATAGAGATCGTAGATCTCTTTGAACTGAGCCTTATCTGCTGTTGTCAGCTTACCCTCAGGGGCCAACTCTGTTTCTATCGACTGAACATCGGCGACTACGATTGACAGAGCGAAGGATGCAAGGCCCGCACTCCCGCTTGCCGATTGCGGATCGGTGATTTTAGGCAGACGCAAAATCAGCTCTTGACGGTTTTTTTCGAGGAGCGCAATAGCCTCATCGAGTTCGACACTAGTTTGTTTGATGCGCTTGAAGCCGACGAGATACTTCTTGACCTCCTGCAAACGATAGATCGTCCTAATAGTTGAAACCGCATTTTCCTCCGCCTGGCTGCTTTCAATAGCAGCCAGTAGCGGCGAGGGTGCGGCAGCGGCAAGTGCGAGATAAATAGCTAAGAGATGCTTATAGCTTGGAATCTTCATACGGCAAACCTCCTTGGAATTTTGAAACAGACGTGAGCATCGAGAGCCCCTCCTCGGGAGCTTCGATGCTGGAGCACTTTTCTACTCAAACGAGATCAGGGACAGCCGGCCTTGGTCCTGGCTTTAGCCAGATTGTTGACCGTATAATCTACCTTGCCTCTCCAAAGCGGATCCTTGTTGACAGGAAAGCCTAGGGTGAGATCAGCCGAAGCCAGATTGATAGCGGCATCGCCCGTATAGCTGCAGCCGAAGCCAAAGCTAAAATTGACTTCGATCCCCTGAGCGTAACGAGAAAGATAGAAACGAGCCTGATTGAGGTCTCCCCCTACCTCGGCCAGTATCCCTAAAGCCGCGTTAGGATCTCCTTCATCTTGCGCGTCGGCTTCGCAGAAGGTGCAGATGCCGCCTCCCGACCCAGGTCCACTGGGTCCACCGGGTCCAGGATTGCTGGGACCTGGTCCAGTAGGACGTCCGCCGTTGCTAGCTACGAAGGATTTCAGTTGGGCAATATCAGACTCTGCTTGACTGATGGCCTGTAGAAGAGGACCGACGTCCGCTGCGTAAGCCTGTGAACCTAGACCGACCAGAGTGAGTACCGATAGCGCTACATTTTTCATCGACATGAGAAAACTCCTTTAAAAAACGTGTTTTAGAAGCAGTTGGGCAAGAGCGAAATGATTCTAGAAGTCGCGCGCTCGGTACCATCGAAGGTCGAAGGGCGAGCCACACCACGGGCAGCCCAGTAGATCGTTGCGCGAGCGTCAGGGATAGCATTCATAGTCCGCCGAGAAAGATTGCAGGCCTCCTGAGCTGGTCCCCCGCCTCCGGTCGGCGGCTGCTGAGCCGCTTCGCGAGCGAGCCGGCCAATTTCTTGAGCGCGGTCGGCGAAGATAAGCAGATGCTGGACAACGA